>DATDGR010000323.1:0-32836 GCA_036521995.1 Terriglobia bacterium
GTGGGAGGAACTCCGTGATCGCATTCTCAAGGGGATCGCAGAAATTAACGCTTGTCCGGTGGTCCATCGTTGGAAGAAATTCGAGGCGCTCACAGTCCTCACCCAATAATGGATATACTTCAATGAAACGATATACTAGTACCGAAGTAAGGTCATCGGCAGGGCGGGCGCCGAGTATGAGGGCTGAGAGGTGAAATTCTTAGGTCGGCTTCCGAATTAGGGGTGCGTCAGAGGCGCGTGACGCGACCCGCGAGCAGATTTGGCTCCGGAGATTCTTGGACGTCCGCGAGCCGCTTTCCGCTCTGCCGGGCGACGGCAGGCTGCGAGCCGGTCGGCAACCCCAAGCAATAGTCTGCGGTCCGGCTCGCTCATGTCCTTCCACAGCCCGTGCATTTCCATCAGAAAGCGAGCTTCGGTCCCGGTCGGCCCGGCTTCGTCAGCCAGGTCTTCGAGGACACTGGGCTCGGGGTTGGGCGCGACCGGATGACCGGTGCCAGGGTAGAAGAGCCAGTAGAGGGGAACGTCCAGAGCACGCGCAAACCGCTCCAGTGTCGGCAAGGCAGGGCGCATGTGCCCGCCTTCTACGCGGGAGATATAGCTCCGGTACAGACCCGTTTCCCTTTCGATGTCCCCCTGAGAGAGATTCCTCTCCTCGCGCAGTTGCCGCAGCCGCTTACCGATATCCATGGACGATCATTCCGAGGCAGCCCCGGCTAATCCCAAACCCTGGCTGGCCCGGAAAGGCATCGAGGCATCAGCCGCCGGGCACTGCCCAGCCCAGACCCGACCGTCAGATCAACGTCGGCCATCGTCTTGATCAGACTTCTTGGTTGCATCCTGTGGCCTCTTCATGATCAACCGACAGCGGCGCGTCCTGTCATAACTCTTAATATGGCATTGAGATTTAAGAAAATGGGCATGGCTGCGAATAGGGAGACCGCTTTTGTTTGACCTTTATAATCTGTTGATTAAATTGTTGAAAAGCGGCACGACGCCCTCGCGTGTCTGACTGACGTATATTCTCTTCACACTTCGTTGTTCTCTATTGTGGGGAGTCTGTCTCAACCCCTTGACGCGGCCAACAGTCCGACATCTATTATAGAATTATCAACTCGGCGATATCTCGCTAAGGCGGGACCGATCACAGATCCAAGGATCTGCGCCAGTCAGCCGCTATGCCTAGGCTCCATCCCTCACTTCGTCGGCCCGCCAGACAAAATTGACCAAGAATTGACTTGAGCGCTCAACTCCGGCGCCTCATCATTGGGTGTCCGGCCCACTTGGCCTTGAGTCGGGAGCGGGTTTCAGAAAGCAGTGCGCGATCGGACGGTTTAAGGGCGTCAGAGACCGGAGCCACGGACCATGCCACGGAACGAAGCCGGAATGTCCCTTGGAATCAGTCGAGACCCCCTCGACCTCTGCGGTCAACCCGACCGGAACAGAGGGGCCGCGGCGTGGGCGGCCACCTCATCGCTGAAGTGCTTTATATTCTTTCATATAAGATTTTCCCGGCAGGCGACTCGGGAAAAAATCGAATTATGTACGAACGAACCCAGCGACTTGCTGAAATTAAACAACTTACTATTTTTGGAATTTTCGGAAACCCGGCAACTTGCTGATACGGAATGGATTAAGGGCATAAACCCAGCGACTTGTTGAAAAGGGGACTGTTAGGTCAAAAAAGAGGCCAAATTTGCAGCGCGGCCACCGAGTTTTGCGGCCTTTTCGCTCAATTATTTTCATGAATGGCCGAGAATGGCCATAAGTAACCCAAAATGAGTACCTTAATCGAAACTGCGGTTCAAGCAAAAAGTCCGGGCGCTGACGGTATGTGCTGAGTTTTCGCTCAAAATGAGCGCATCAAAGCGCCGAGTTGATCAGACACTTTGAGTCAACGGCTTGAAACCACGAAATCTCACCAGGAGCGCGATCCCTTCGTGAATCCGATGACGAACCGACGGACCCTCGTCTTGACCCGCGATGAATTGCAATCGGATACTGAGTCAGGTAGAGTTAGATTGAGATGCTGGTATGATTAAGCTGACCACCGTGAGATCAGAGCGGCGGTGCCAGCCGCTCGACGGACCCGGCGACACGACACTCATCTTCGAGCCCGAGGTGGCCGATAGGTTGAGGATGGCTTGTTGTCACGCGTGGATAAGCTCAACTGGAGAATTCGCAGAATGATGAGGGTGAAGATAGGCATGATCCGCGTGACCTTCGCTTTCACGGTGCTGCCCGTGCTGCTCTGGGCCGGCCCCGGAGGCAGCCCACAACAGAACCAGCGGGCTGCGGGAGGCAGCGCCACCGCCCAGCCCTCTTCGACGCAGCCGGCCTCAGCACCACCGGCGGTGTCGGCGGTGGCTTCGCCAAACTACATTATTCAACCTCAGGACGTGCTGGAAGTCCAAGTCTGGAAGGAGCCGGAGGTCACGAAGACAGTGCCCGTTCGACCTGACGGCAAAATCTCACTTCCCTTGCTCAACGACGTTCAAGCGGCCGGGCTCACTGCCGCCGGCCTGACCGCGGACATCAGTGAGAAGCTTAAGAAGTTCATCTCGGATCCCCAAGTGACCGTGATCGTCACCCAAGTCAACAGCCAGCGAATGTACGTAATGGGCGAAGTGTTGCGAGGTGGAACGTATCCA
The DNA here is from genome assembly GCA_036521995.1 of Terriglobia bacterium. Classification (GTDB taxonomy): domain Bacteria; phylum Acidobacteriota; class Terriglobia; order UBA7540; family UBA7540; genus Gp13-AA77. Next base: position 2,649 of record DATDGR010000323.1, read on the forward strand.
TTGCTGCCGGGAATGACCGTCTTGCAGGGTCTTTCGGATGCCGGTGGCTTCACCCCTTTCGCCAATCCCAAGAAGATCTATGTGCTTCGGGATCAGGGCGGAAAACAAGTGAAGCTCCCCTTCAATTACAAGGACGTGGTTAAGGGCGACAGGCCGGACGAAAACATCGCCTTGAGGGCGGGGGACACCATCGTTGTACCTTGACAGGCTGGGGGAGCGGTCCTTTGAGGCCGGCAAAGATCGACTTTCCGGACAGGCTGCGCGCTGACAGCCCGGGCGGCTAAGTCTCACAGGCGGAAACAGGAAACAGAGGTCGACATGATCGGCAATCGAGAGATGAGTCTTGAAGATTACACGAAGATCCTGCGCCGCAGGCTGCGCTGGGTCCTGCTGCCGGCCGTTTTGGGCGCGCTGGTCGGTTACCTCGTCACGCTGGTCATTCCCCCGGAATACACTTCCGTCAGCTTGCTGCTGATCGAGCGTCCGACGGTGCCTAAGGACCTGGTGGAGTCGACGGCCACCGATGATCTTTTCACGCGCCTGGCCACGATGCAAGAGCAGATTGAGAGCCGGACCCGGCTCCAACCCCTCATTGAACGCTACGACCTGTACAAAGGCGAGCGAAAAAAATCCATGGAAGATGCGGTGGAAGAGATGCGGAAAGCCATCAGCATCCAGGAGGTGGAGTGGAGCAGTGCCTTGGCGAAAACCACCAACAAGCAGCCGGTGCCAGGCTTCACCATCAGCTTCACCTCCGATAACGCGCGGCAGGCCCAGCAGGTGAACACCGAACTTACCTCCATGTTCATGGGCGAGAACCTGCAGCAGCATGAGGACGCGGCCCGCGGCACTGCAGATTTTCTCGCCAATCAACTGACCGACGCCAAGCGCGCCCTGGACGAGCAGGACGCAAAGCTGGCTGAGTTCAAGCGCAAGAACCTGGGTGCGCTGCCAGAGGACCAGGGGTCGAATCTGCAGGTGCTGGGCACCCTCAATACACAGCTCGCATCGGTCACTGAGGAACTCAACCGGTCTGAACAGGACAAGGCCTATGCCCAGTCTTTGCTCTCGCAGCAGGAGGCCGCCTGGAAGGCGTCGCAAAGTGGCCCTGACAACGTCTCCACCGAGACGCTCCAGGATCAGCTCAACAAGATGAAGGCCTCGCTGGCAATGCTGCAAGGCCGTTACACCGAAGACTACCCGGACGTGGTGAAGCTGAAGAGTAACATCGTCCAGGTCGAAAAGCAGATTGCGGATCAGAATGCGCAGCAGGCCAGCGCTCAAAGTCCTTCCGGCCAAAACTCGGCTGCGCAGAAGCCGGTCGCGCCGGACGCCACCGCCCAGAACCTGGGAGGGCCAGCCTCGGGTGCCGGAGCGCCGGCTTCCGGGCAGGCATCGGACGCTCCTCCTTCAATCCAGCAATTGCGCGCCCGCCTGAAGCAGACCGAGATTTTCATCAAGGCCAAGACGCAGGAACAGGCGAAACTGCAGCAACAGATCCGATCCTACGAGTCACGGCTTCAAGTGACCCCGGCGGTTGAAGAAGAGTACAAACAACTCTCGATGGGACACGACCAGGCGTTGAAGTTCTATAACGCCTTGCTCGCGAGCCGTGACCAATCCCAGATGTCGGTCGACCTCGAGACCGAGGGCAAAGGCGAGCATTTCAACGTGCTGGATTCGGCGAACCTGCCGCAGCAGCCGTCCTTCCCCGTGTGGTGGCAGTTTGCCTTGGGGGGCCTGGCGGGCGGACTGGTGATCGGGATGGGTCTCGCCGTGATCCTCGAATTGAAGGACAAGGCGATCCGCGACGAGCGTGACGTCGAGTTCTACCTATCGCTGCCCACTCTAGGCCTGGTCCCGACCATCGGGGTTGAAAACGGCAAAAACGGTAAAGGCGGCTTCCTCAGGAGAGGGCGGAAGCATCCCGAGCTTCAGGCCGCGGGCGCCTCGGACGGCGGGAAATAGGTCAGGCGCCCGGCCGGCCGCCCTCAGGTACTGCGAGGCTGGACCGTTTCTCAGTCACCGGTTCACAAAAGCCATCATGGCCGCCGCATATCGGGTTCCGGCGGCCGCCCCCACCGGCGCTACTTCGTCGATTCGCCGCAGGTCTTCAGCCGTCAGTCGGATTTCGAGCGCGCGCACGTTTTCTTCCAGATACTTCCGCCGCTTTGTTCCCGGAATGGGAACAATGTCCTCACCTTGCCGCAGCACCCAGGCTAAGGCCAGTTGCGAAGGCGTGCAGCCCTTTCCGGCCGCGATCTCCTCGATGCGCTGTACCAGATCAAGATTCTTCTGAAAGTTCTGGCCCTGGAAGCGCGGCGAGGTGCGGCGCCAGTCATCCGGTGCCAAATCTTCGAAGCGCCTGATCTGGCCGGCCAGAAACCCTCGGCCCAGCGGGCTGTAAGCCACGAAACCGACTCCGAGCTCGCGGCACGTGGCCAGGATATCAGCCTCCGGTTCGCGGCTCCACAGCGAGTACTCCGTCTGCAGCGCGGCGATGGGATGCACCTTGACCGCGCGGCGCAAGGTCTCGGGACTCGCTTCCGAGAGCCCGAGGTAGCGCACCTTCCCTTCGCGAACCAGATCCGCCATCGCGCCCACGGTGTCCTCGATCGGAGTTGTCGGATCAACCCGATGCTGGTAATAGAGGTCGATGGTCTCGATGCTGAGGCGCTGCAGGCTGGCGTCGCACGCCGAGCGCACATACTCGGGCCGGCCATTGATGGTGCGAGTCTCGGTGCCCGGAACGCGCACGATGCCGAACTTGGTGGCTACCATCACCTGCGGGCGACGGCCACGAATGGCGCGGCCCACCAGCTCCTCGTTAAGGTGGGGCCCGTAGGCATCGGCCGTGTCGAGGAAGTTGACGCCGAGTTCGAGCGCGCGGTGAATAGTGGCCACTGACTCCTGATCGTCGCGCGGTCCGTAGAACTCCGACATGCCCATGCAACCCAGTCCGATCTCCGAAACTCTCAGTCCGCTGCGGCCCAGTTCTCTCGTTTTCATGCAGGTCCTCCCTTTGATGGCTCCACTCGCAGTAGGCTATATGGATAGGCAACCATTATTCGGCCGGGTGTCCTCGCAGCCGTGATCGAGCCTACGGTGCGGCGGCCGGCTACGAAAGCAGGAGCTCCAGGTCTTCGCGACGCAGGCCCCGGAGCAGGCTGTTGTCCGCGCTGATGATGGCGGCGGCCAGATCGCGTTTGGTTTTTTGCAATTCGAGCACCTTTTCTTCCACTGTGTTGCGCGCGATCAGCCGGTAAGCGAAGACCTGGCGCGTCTGGCCGATACGATGCGCGCGGTCCACCGCCTGCGCTTCCACGGCCGGGTTCCACCAAGGGTCTAGCAGGAACACATACTCGGCCGCCGTCAGGTTCAGGCCCAGGCCGCCCGCTTTCAGACTCACCAGGAACAGCCGGGAGTCCGCACTCTTCTGAAAGCGCTCCACGGGCGTCTGCCGGTCACGAGTGGCCCCGTCGAGGTACTCGTAATCGATGCCCTCGCCTTCCAGGCGGTCGCGAACGATCCTGAGCAGGCTGGTGAACTGCGAGAACACCAGCGCCTTGTGCCCTTCATCCAGGACCTCGCGCAGTTGCTCCAGCAGCACCTCCAGTTTGGCGCTGTTCTCACCGGTGCGCTGGGCGTCGATCAGGCCAGGATGGCAGGCGGCCTGGCGCAGGCGCAGCAACGCCTCCAACACCTGGATCTTGGACTTTGCCAGGCCCTCCGCCTCGATCCGCTTGAGCAGCGCGTTGCGGTAGTGCTGGCGCAGCTCATCATAGAGCTTACGTTGCACGGGCTCCATCTCGCAATAAACCGTCTGCTCAGTTTTGGGCGGAAGTTCGCGGGCCACCTGCTCCTTGGTGCGGCGCAGGATGAACGGCCGCAGCGCATGGGCCAGCAGCCGGCGGGTCTCTTCGTCGGGATTTCGTCCCGCTCCGACATTCAGCTTGAACACACTGGCCGCTCCCAGCATGCCCGGATTGAGAAACTCGAACAGAGCCCAAAGTTCGCCCAGGTGATTTTCAACCGGCGTGCCGCTGAGCGCCAGACGATGTCCACCGCGAAGCAGACGCACGGCCTTGGCTGCCTCCGTCCCTGCATTCTTGACGGCCTGGGCCTCGTCGAGCACCACGTAATCGAACTCGATCTCTTTGAGGTGCAGCGCGTCCCGGCGCAAGGTGCCATAAGTGGTGAGGATTAAGTCGTAAGCGGCAAAATCAGCGCCCTTGCGCGCCACACCGGTGTAATCGAACACCCGCAATTTCGGGGTGAAACGCTCCGCTTCCTGCTTCCAGTTGAAAACCAGCGACCGAGGAACCACAACCAGCGACGGACCCGCCGGCCTGCCCGCGGCGCGCAACTCGCGGCGCGTTTCGAGCAGCGCCAGCACCTGCGCGGTCTTGCCCACTCCCATGTCGTCGGCCAGGCAGCCGCCCAAGGAGAAGCGGCGCAGAAATTGCATCCAGCCCAGACCCTCGCGCTGGTAATCGCGCAAGCGTCCCACAAAACCTGCCGGCTGTGGCGCTGGATCAACACCCTGAAAGCAGCACAGTTCCTGGCGGACGCGGGCAAAGGTCTCGTCGCAACGGGCCTCCGGCTGCACCGCCAGCAAGGCATCCAGCAGTCCGGCCTGGCTCGAGCGGAACCGGATGTGGCCCTTCTCCGGCGTCCCCAGTCCGGCCAGTATGCCGATGCGGCGTAGCCATTCCTCCGGCAGCACTCCGTAAGTGCCGTCGTCCAACCGCACCATGCTCTCGCCCCGGCGCAGCGCTTCCAGCAATTGCGGCAGTTTCGCCGCGTGTTCACCGTACTTCACCTTGCCGTGCAACTCGAACCAGTCCACGCCGCTCGACACCTCGAGCTGGAAGGCGCCGGGCCGCCGGAAAACCTTGCCCTCGGCTTCGATATGCCACCCAGCTTCCAGCAGCACCCGCACGATCCGCGGCAATTTGCCGGGCGCCATCTCCCAGGCTGGAGCCTCCCAGTAAGCCGCGTCGCGGAACTTAAGACCCAACTCCTCCAGCAGCCGGGCAGCGGCTTTTTCCGCCTCCGAATCGCGCCGCAGAAACCGCCGCGCGGCTGCATCGTAGACCCCCGGAGCGCGATCCAGAGCGGGCACGACCCGGCCGTCGTAGTCGAACGACAAATCCGCCCGCAGCTTCTCGACGGCCGGCGGAACGTGGCGCGAGGTGCGGATTTTCAGGCCAGGCTTCGGCTGGAGCCTCACCTCCTCATAGCGCAGCTCCTCGGGCACCTGCGGCGCAGGGAGACCGGGCGAGCGGAGCAGCACCGCCAGCAGTTCATCGCGATCTTTCTCCGGCGCCTTGATATAGCCCACTTTGCGGAGGTGCAGCACCCAATCGAAAGGCGTGTCTTCAGCGAGCGGCGCCACCCGGTCGTGCGTGAATACCAGCCCGCCTTTGATGAGCAGCGACGGAGTCAACAGCTCCATGCGCTCCTCTCGGCGGGACAAGACGCCACTGACCACCCATTCGCCCTGGTCGCTGCGGTACATCTCGATCTCAAGGCGCCAGGGACCGCCCTCGTCCCACGCGACGGGGACCAAGGCATCGCGTTCCAGGCGGTCGCGCAGAAAGCAGCGCCCCGTGCGGGCCGCCAAGGCCATGACTTTTTCCGCCAGGGGGTACAAGACCAGGAAAGTTCCGGGGAGCCGCTCGCTCGCGCTCGAGTGACCCCAGTTGTAATACTGGATGCCGCCGGCCAGCGCCGACAGGATTTCGCGGTCCTCCGGCGCCGGCAGCTGGGGGATCTGGCCGCGCCTCAGAAAGAGGGGATCGCTGCGCGTCCAATTGCCATCCGCTTTGCGGTCGCGCACTGCCATGGAGAGGGCGAGGCAGCCCGCCTCCACGCTGGAGTCTAGCTCCACAATGTAGTGGATCTGCCGCTTGGCAGGCCAGACGCTGCCGGACCGGGCGGCCTGCTCGCGAGCGGCTACGATATCGGAGATCTGGCTGCGCCATGCGGGCGGCCTGGGCGCAAGCCGAATCGCCGACGGCGGAAGCCGCAAGCCTCTTTCGACTTGCCCCTCGAACCGCTCATCAGTGTAGCCGCCACAATCCAGCATCAGGCTCCGAGGCGAAGCGGGTGCATCCGACAGAAAGCCGCCCTTCTCGGCGGCGAGGATCGTGGCCCACAGATGCTTGCACGGACCATCCGAACCGAAATAGGGGCAGTCGCACCAGGCGGAGATAACGCCACCCGACTGGCAAGCCAGGGTGACCTTGTAGGCTTGAGAGCCTATTACGCGGGCTTCCACTTCAGAAGGCGCGCCGCGCTCGATGTGCACCCGGCCCTGCCAGAAATAGGTCTGGCCCCGGTGCAGGCAGGCGGAGTCGAAGTCGCCAGCCAGTCTCCTAGAAAGGTTCAGCAGCTTCTGATCGGACCGGCGTCGGCTGAGGTTCATTCCACTGTACCGGCGTTTTCGGCGCCTTTCCGCAATCCTGCTCAGTGCTCTGACTGCGCGTCGTTGGTTCCAGAATCGTTCGCTTGCCATCCCGCAGACCGTCGGGTGTCAGGGATGTTCGTCGGCTTGGTTTTGAGCATCTTGTATCATATTTGTTTTCAAAGACATCCCGGGAACAGCTCAACTTGTGCGCCTTTTGAGCCTTTTTTGTGTCCAGGTTCCGTGTGGAAACCCCTTTTTTTCGACTTAACCGCTCATCTTATGAACGAGATGCTGGGTTAGAGCTAAAAACTCGTTTGCTTTCAATGAGATGCTGCGTTTTTGCGAATTCCAAGAATGGTATATCTTTTGTTTTCTATAAGATGCTGGGTTCGTTCGTTTGAAATTCGATGTTTGAACTTGCGGCGGCTGCCGAACTTCTTGAGGACGCCACCAAAGCCAACGGGATGAGGGACTTAAATTACCCACAATGCTAAGTGTACCATGAGTAATCTGGCCTGTCAATGGCAAGCGAAAAGCTTGCCAAGTGAGCCTCCTTAGTAGGTGCAGCGACCGCCCGAAATGTCGTAACACTGGCCGGTGGTAAAGGACGCCTCCCTTGACACCAGAAATTGTACCAGGCTGGCGACCTCATCGATGGTGCCCGTGCGGCCTATCGGGATTCGACTGACCATGTATTGCACCGTTTCCGGAGCGAGGCCCTCCAGGATCTTGGTCCGGATCACGGCCGGTGAGATGCAGTTCACCGTGACGTCGCCCTTGCCCGCCACCTCCTTGGCCAGCGACTTGGTAAGGCCGATGACGGCCGCTTTGGTGCTGGAGTAAGGGCTCATGTTGGGATTGCCTTCCTTACCAGCGACGGAGGCCACGTTGAGGATGCGGCCGTATCCGCGCTCCAGCATGCCGCGAATCACCGCCCGGCAGCACAGGAACACACCGCGCAGGTTAACGGCGTAGACGGCGTCGAAATCGCGCTCATCGAGTTCCCAGAGCGGCACCGTGCGGCCCGTGATCCCGGCGTTGTTCACGAGGATGCTGACCTCGCCCAGGCGTCTGGCCACCTCTGCAAAAGCCTGATTCACCGAGGCCGCCGAAGCGATGTCGCAGGCAAGGCCGGCGCCGCCGATTTCATGGGCCACGTTGACCGCGGCCGCCTCCTGCAGATCGAGCACCGCCACCCTGGCTCCGGCAGCGTGCAGCCGTCGCGCGATGCCTTCGCCGATCCCTTGCCCGGCACCGGTCACGACTGCCACCTGCCCATCCAGACGAAACGACCCTTCAACGCTCATTCAAGTCTCCTCAGATATGCCCTCTTACCGCCCCGCCTGGGAGAGGCGTGATCGCGAAGCGCAGAGGGCGGTGTCAGGTTGATCCCGCTACTCAAGAACTTCCGGTAACGCACACGCAACGAGCGATTGACGGAACTCATGAGGAGGTCTACACTCTGGGTAGGCGTTGAATCAGGCCCAGTGGCGCCTGTGCCCGCCCAAGGGGTGTTGATGTGACCACGCAAAGGGTGACAACCAGTAAACGATCGTCCCTGTCCCGGCGAGGATTCCTGACGAGGCTCGGCGTGGGAACGGCTGCCGCCGCGGTGGCGCCCGCGCTCGCTCTCGGCAGCACCAACAAGTCCGGCAGCCGGGTCGTGCTCGGGAGTGGTGCGCATACCTACGAGCTCGTCCCCGGCTGGGGAGTGCTGCCGGCCGGCATCAAGTATGGTTACACGCACGGGGTTCAGGTCGATTCTCACAACCAGGTCATTGTCCACAACCAGAGCAAAGACTCCGTAATCATCTTCGATCACAAAGGCAAGTACATCAAGTCCTGGGGACCGGAATTTCAGAAGGGAGCCCACGGGTGCCTTCTGCGCAAGGAAGGCGGCACGGAGTATCTGTACCTTTCGGACTACGAGCGCCACATAGTGGTGAAGACTACGCTGGACGGGGAGATCCTTTGGACGCTGAACTGGCCTAAGGATTCCGGCGTCTACGAGAAGGAAGAGCAGTTCAAGCCCACCAACACGGTCGTGGCGCCGAACGGTGACATCTACGTGGCCGACGGCTACGGTCTGAGTTACGTCCATCAGTACACTCCCAAACTCGAGCGCATCCGCACCTGGGGCGGCAAGGGCAGCGAGCCCGGCAAGCTCGATTGTCCCCACGGCATCTGGATCGATACGCGCGGTGCCACGCCTATCGTAGTGGTGGCCGACCGCTCCAACGCCCGGCTGCAGACGTTCACGCTCGACGGCAAGCACATCGGCTTCTATTCGGAAGATATGCGGCGTCCGTGCCACTTCGATCAGGCAAAGAACGGCGATCTGCTGATCCCGGATCTTTGGGGTGTGGTCACGATCTACGACAAGGAAAACAAGCCGGTGACCCAGCTCGGCGACAATCCCGGTGTGTGGGAAGCGAAGGGCTGGCCCAATCTGCCCGACACCACCTGGGTGCCGGGCAAGTTCATCTCTCCGCACGCCGCCTGCTGGGACAAGCGCGGGGACATTTACGTGGTGGAGTGGATTCAAGAGGGGCGGGTAACGAAGCTGAAGAGGGTATGAAGACGCAGTGACAAGCGGCCGCCCTGTCATCAAAGGGAATCTGGATGGCTTTCACTACGGAGAACACAGAGGGCACGGAGGTCGAGGCGGGTGCTTTTGCTCAGTGCTCTCGGTGCTCTCTGTGGTGAGCGTTTTTCTGATCGGAGAACCGCCGTCTGTGAGGGGCGGAACGGAAAATGTTCAGGCTTGATGCCGAAAAGAAAGTCCACTTCTGCGATGGCGTGACGCGCCGCGACTTTCTGCACGCCGGTGCGCTCGGGTTCCTCGGTTTGACCCTGCCCGAGTTCTTCACGCTCAAGGCGGCGGGCGCCGTCGATCCCAAGAAGGATATCAACTGCATTCAGTTGATGCTGGTAGGCGGGCCCAGCCAGCTCGACACCTGGGACATGAAGCCGGACGCGCCGGCCTCGATCCGCGGTCCCTACAAGCCCATCAAGACGAACGTCTCCGGTGTTGAGATCTCCGAGATCTTTCCGCGCATGGCGAAGCACGCGGACAAGTTCGCGCTTCTGCGGTCCTGCTACCACACGGCCGCCGCCGTGCACGATACCGGCTGCCAGATGATGCAGACCGGCCGGCTGTTCCAGGGCGGCCTAGAATCGCCCAATTACGGCTCCGTGCTGCGGTTTGACAGAGGACCGCGCGGCGACATGCCTCCCAACGTCCTCATCCCGGTGCCCATCGGCCAGCTCGGCGGCAATCTGCCTCACGGCGACACGGCCGGATTCCTCGGCAAGGCTTACGATCCCTTTGTCCTGAACGCCGATCCCTCTGATCCGAACTTCAAGGTGCCGGACATGCTGCCGCCCGACTATATCGCTGCCGTGCGGGTGGACCGGCGGCGAAGCTGGCGGGAGGAGATTGACCAGTCGGTGCAGTATTTTGAGGAATCGAACCAAGACTCGAAGCTGATGGATGCGACCTTCGATCAGGCCTACACCTTGATGACTTCCGCCAAGGCGCGTGAAGCGTTCGAGCTGACGCAGGAGTCTGAGGAGGTCCGCAAACAATACGGCATGAATCGCTTTGGACAGGGATGTTTGCTGGCGCGGCGGCTGGTGGAACGTGGCGTGCGGTTCGTCACCGTCAACATGTTTGAGACCGTTTTTAACGAGATCACCTGGGACATTCACGGATCGGCGCCCTTCAGCCCCATCAGTTGCTACAGCAACCTGGTGGGCCCCATGTTTGACAATGCCTACAGCTCCCTGCTCGAAGACTTGAGCCGGCAAGGCCTGCTCGATAGTACGCTGGTGCTGGCCACGGGCGAATTTGGGCGCACGCCGCGCATCAATCCCGCGGGCGGCCGCGACCACTGGCCGCAGTGCTGGACGGTGGTGCTGGCGGGTGGAGGCATCAAGGGCGGCCAGATCGTGGGCGCTTCGGACAACATCGGCGGCGCACCCAAGGACCGTCCCGTAATGCCCGCGCACGTGGCGGCCACTGTCTACAAGTGCCTGGGAATCCCGATCGATCAGGAGCTGAAGACTCCACAAGGTCGCGTGGTGCGCCTGGTGGATCACGGCTTTGATCCTATCGATGAGTTACTCGTCTAGCAGATTGAACAACTAAATCACGGTGACTGTCATTCTGAGAATCTGCTTTCTTGAGATGACAGCTCCATTTTGCAGGAGACATGAAGCCCCGGAATTTTCTGCTGCTCGTAGCATTACTCGCCGTCTTGAATCTGCCTTATCTCATTCGAGCCTCACAATCAGACCAGACTCCAGCGCCCTCTCCGAAGCCCCGGAACGACGCTCCCTTCCACCAAACGGATATGTCGAAACCCGGGGGCAACCAAGAGCCGTCCAAGGCCAGCGCTGCTCTGCAGATGGCAGCAGCCCATGCGAGCTACCCCGAGGTACCGCTCACCAAGATCGAGGTTCTGCCATCGTCGATTTCCATGACCGGACCACGCTTCAGCCAGCGGCTGATTGTGGAGGGTACGTTCGCGGACGGCCACCACGAGGACCTGACCCGCGAGGCCCGGGTTGTTTCGTCAAACGCGAAAGTTGCAATCGTGAACAGCGACGCTTTCGCCGTCCCTCAAGCAGACGGCCAGACCACCCTCACCGCCAGCGTGCGGGGCCACCGCGCCAGCGCGTCGCTCAGTGTGAAGGACTACTCGGTTGCTTCCAACTGGAGCTTTCGTAATGACGTGCAGCCCGTGATGACCAAGGCCGGATGCAACTCCGGACCTTGCCATGGCGCGGCGGCCGGCAAGAACGGCTTCAAGCTGACTCTGCGCGGCTACGATCCCGAAACCGACTACTACACTCTCACTCATCAAGCGCTGGCGCGCCGCACGGACCGGCTTGAGCCTGCCAAGAGTCTGATCCTGCTGAAGCCAACCCTAACCATTCAGCACGGCGGCGGAAGACGCTTTGCAGTGGGATCACCTGAATACCAGGTCATCGCCGGGTGGATTGCTGAGGGGATGCCCCCACCGCAGGATTCGGATTCGCGGGTGACGGAAATCCAGGTGCTGCCGCGCGAAGCCTCGTTACGCCCGGCGGCAGAGCAGCAGTTGATTGTGACCGCCGTGTTCTCAGACGGGCATACTGAGGACGTCACCCGCTGGGCCAAGTACGACAGCGGTGATGAAGGCGTCGCCACCGTGGACAACAATGGCCACGTCACCATGCACGGCTACGGCGAAGCTCCGGTAACGGTGTGGTATCAGAGCCACGTGACCTTTTCGCGGCTGCGCATTCCCTTCCCTTACAAGCTGGACGAGGCAACGTTCAAAAAGGCGCCGCGCCACAACTACGTGGATGACGCCGTCCTGCAGCATCTCGAGGTGCTCCACATTCCGCCGTCGCCGCCGGCGACGGACGCGGCGTTCATCCGGCGAGCCTATCTGGATGCCGCGGGCATCCTGCCCACGCCGGCCGAGGTTGAGAGGTTTCTGGCGGACTCCTCACCCGACAAGCGGGACCGGTTGATCGACGCGCTCATGAAGCGGCCGGAGTTCGTGGATTACTGGGCTTACAAATGGTCGGATTTGCTGCTGGTCTCGAGCAACCGCCTCTCTAACGAGGAGATGTGGAGCTACTACAACTGGATTCGGGGGAGCGTGGCGGAGAACAAGCCGTGGGACCGGATGATTTATCAGATTGTGACCGCCACCGGCCCGACGGTGGAGAATGGCGCCGCCAACTACTGGGTGATCCATCGAGATCCCCTGGACACGTCAGAGAACATGGCCCAGGCGTTTCTCGGCATCACCATCACCTGCGCTCATTGCCACAACCACCCGCTGGCCAAGTGGACCCAGAAGGATTACTACGGCATGGCCAATCTGTTCGCCCGGGTGAGGCTCAAGACCTTTGCGCCCGGTGGATTCCGCCCGGCAGTGGGGCCGCTTTTCAATGACGTCACGGTCTATTCCGCGCCTACCGGCGAATTTACGGACGATCGTTTCATGATGGTGCTCCCGCCCAAGCCGCTCGACGCCGGGGCGCTCCCCGAGGCCGTGCCCGGCGACACGCGCGTTTACTTTGCCAAGTGGCTCACCTCGCCGGACAATCCCTTTTTTGCCCGCAACGTTGTCAACCGCATCTGGCGCAACTTTATGGGGCGCGGGTTGGTTGAGCCCGTCGATGATCTGCGCGACACCAACCCAGCCACGAACGACGAACTGCTGAACGCGCTGGTGAAAGATTTTAGGGCGCACGAGTTCGACATCAACTACATGATCCGCACCATCATGCAGTCGGCGACGTACCAGACTTCGTCCGTACCGCTCAAGGAAAACGCCGACGATGAAAAGTACGGGTCCCACTACGTCATCAAGCGCCTGCCGGCCGAAGTGCTGCTGGATGCTTACTCGCAGGTGACGCAGGTGCCCGAGAAGTTCGATGGGTATCCCGTGGGCATGCGCGCCTTGCAGTTGCCGGATACCGCGGTCAAGTCATACTTCCTGGATGCCTTCGGCCGTCCCGCGCGCCAGCAAACGCGAGAGAGTGAGCGCACCTCGGTACCTACGATCACCCAGGCGCTGCACATCATCAACGGTGACACGCTTAACGACAAGCTGCGCGATCCGGCGAGCTCAGTCAGCATGTTGCTGCAGCTCGGGTTCTCGGATGAGCAGATTGTCGACTATTTTTATCTCGCGGCGTTCAACCGTCCACCTAAGGACGCCGAGCGCTCGGCGCTGGTCAAGGCTCTCAGCTCCGCCGAGCAGCAGAAGGTGGAAGGAGCGGAGAATCCACGCCGGGCGGCGCTGATTGACATGGCGTGGGCTATGCTGACGAGCCAGGAGTTCATGTTCAACCACTGATGGGAACCTATAAGAGCTTTCACCATAGAGATCACCGAGAGCCACAGAGGAAAAGCACCCACCTGGACCTCTGTGCCCTCTGGGTCCTCTGTGGTGAGAGCTTTACCGCCGTCGAGCGCAGACGAATCCCCCGGCTTTCTGCTGCTTTACTCGCGGCATCGATGACCGTCATTTCCGTGGGACTCCGCGCCAACGATGCCACAGGACCTACCTTCAACTCCGAGATCGCTCCCATACTGCAGAAGAACTGCCTCGCCTGCCATTCGAGCGCCGCCAAGATGGGCGGTCTCATCATGGACAGCTACGGCGCGCTGATGAAGGGCGGCGCGCACGGCCAAGTGATTGTTCCCGGTCAGGCCGAGGCTAGCCGGCTGGTCGAAATGCTGGAAGGCAAGATCCAGCCCCGGATGCCGTTCAACAGCGATCCCCTTCCGGCGGCCGACATTGCTACCATCAAGACGTGGATCGCGGGCGGCGCCAAGGGGCTGGCTCCGGGCGAAGCCAGCGGGAACCTGTCTGCGGTTGCGATTCCCGATATCAAACCGCAGGTTCCGGTGGTCTCACCGGTCTCGTCGCTCAAATTCTCTCCGGACGGAAAGCTCCTGGCGATCGGGGGCTATCAGGAGGTCCGGCTCATCGATCCGGCCAGCGGAGAAGCAATCACAACCCTTTCCGGCCATGCGGATTATGTACGCTCCATCGCGTTCAGCCCTGACGGGAAGAGGCTGGCGGCGGCAGGAGGCGCCTGCCAGCGCAGCGGCGAGATCAAGATCTGGGACGTGGCTTCGCGCCGGCTATTGAACACCCTGCAAGGCCACAAGGATTGCATCTACTCGGTGGCCTGGAGCCCGGACGGGAAGCTGATCGCCTCGGGCAGCTACGACAAGATGGTGAAAATCTGGGACGTGACCACGGGTAAGGAGTTACGCAATCTGCAGGATCACATTGACGCGGTGTTCGCGGTGGCCTTCAGCCCCGACGGCGAACGGCTGGCTTCGGGGTCCCAGGACCGCACCGTCAAGATCTGGGACGTGGCCACGGGCGAGCGACTGTACACCTTGAGCGACGCCTCGGACGGCCTCTCCGGCCTTGCCTATTCCCCTTCCGGCGACCAGATCGCCGCCGCTGGCTACGACAAGACCATTTACGTCTGGAGCCTGGGCAAAGACGGCGGCCGCCTGGTCCATTCGCTCATTGCAGACGAAGATAGCATCCTGGCGCTCGTCTGGTCACCGGATGGCAAGGAGATCATCACTAGCTCTTCGGACGGCTCCATTCGCTTCCGCGACGCCGCCACGTTGAACCCCATCAGTGTCATCGATCATCAACCCGACTGGGTTGAGGCCCTTGGTCTCAGCCCTGACGGCAAGTGGCTGGCCGCGGGCAGGTACAACGGCACCTTGAGCGTCTACAACTTCAAGACGTACAAACCGACCGCGAGACCCATGATGGCTTTCGCGCCCTCCGAGGCCTCCGTTAAGGCCGTCGAAAAGTCCACGGCAAGCCAATGAGTGCGAATCGACTATGCCCGGCGTGTCTGAGACAAGAAAGAATGCTATTTGGGGAAACGAACCCGTCAACTTATTGAAAACAAAAGGTCAACCTATTCGAAACGTGCACAGCGAAACGCGAGAAGATAGATCGGGTGCTTCCGGCTTCACCACGGAGGACACAGAGGGGCACGGAGATCGAGGCGGGGTGCTCTCTGTGGTGAAAGGGGTTTCGAGAATGAATCATTTTGGGGCAAACGAACCCATCAACTTGTTGAAAACAAAGGACAGGCTTCCAAAAATGGACCAAAAACAACCCAAATCGGAGCCAAGAGCACTCAAAACCCTTCAAGAAGAGGCTTTTTTGCTCGATCGACCTAACTTTGACAGGCTTGGCAATCCGTGGCCGGGAGGTCTGACATGAAGACGAAGAGCTTCGAGACCAACGAACGGGTTAGTCAACTGGTCCAAGTGGAGTCCAGACCGCTCTCTGGGAACAAAGCTGGAATCTCACACAAAACAAAGGGCCGAGCGGCTGCAAGTACCTCCCGGTCAATGAGGAAATGGGGGGTAGCGCGTGCTCCCCGCGGCGGGAGCCTGGCTTGTTTCCTCGTCCTGGTGCTGGCAGTGGTGTTTTGCCCTCCGCTCGGCGCTGACGAGCCCATCATACCTCCCAGCGTCTCCAAGATATGGCCTGCCGGGATGGAGCGGGGCACCACGGCAACCTTCACCATCGAGGGCCGGAGCCTCTTAGGCGCGAAGAACGTCATCTTCGATTCGCCGGGACTCAGCGCCCGGATCACAGACATCACGGATGTGCCCGAAAAGATCAGCGGGCCCCGAGCCGGCGTTGATCTCGGCGCCCAAGTGCCGCTTGGCAAGAAGCAGACCGCCAAGCTTGAAGTGTCGGCCGCCAAGGATGTCGAGCCGGGCATCCACCATTTCCGCGTCCAGACGCCGCTTGGAACTTCAGACATGGTTGTGCTCGACATCGGTTCCCTCCCCGAGGTTCATGAGAGCGAGAAGCCAGCAAATGCTGCGTCCCAAGCGCAGCCGGTCGAATTGCCAGCGACGATCGTGGGTACGGTGGCAGCTCCGGGCGATACCGACAGTTACGAATTCGAGGGCACGAAGGGTCAGCAGCTCGTTTTTCAGGTGACCGCGTCGGCGCTCGGTTCGCGGCTCGAGTCGCTACTCATCTTGCGCGATGCTGCCGGGCAGGAGCTGGCGAAGGCCGGTGAGAACGATCGCAAGGCGGACGCTGTGCTGACCTACCAACTGCCCCAAGACGGAAAATACACCCTATCGATTAGCGATCGCGAAAAAGGCGGAGGCATGGACCACTTCTACCGCCTCAATGCGGGTTCTTTGGTGTACATCACCGGTGTTTTTCCGCTCGGGGTGCGCGCGGGCCAAGCCGATGAGGTGGCAGTGAAAGGGGCTAACCTTGGTGGCGTCCAAAGGGCGAAGGTTGAGCCCCCCAAGTCGGCCGACGGCTGGACGACCACACCCCTCGCGATCAAGACCGACCAGGGGCCGTCGTTTAACAAGGTCGATCTCGCGGTTGGCAACCAACCCGAGATCCTGGAGCAGGAACCCAACAATACGCCTGCACAAGCCCAAATGGTCTTGTTGCCTGTCGCCATCAACGGGCACATTGACGGTGGCTCAAGAGCCGGAGGCTCCGCGGATGAAGACTACTTCCGCTTCCGTGCCCAAAAAGGTGAGCAACTGACCATCGAAGTCGAAGCTGCCCGACTGGGCTCGCCACTCGACTCCGTGATTGAGATTCTGGACGATCAGGGGAACCCCATTCCGCGCGCCACGGTCCGGTGCCTGAATCAGACCACCACCACGCTTTCCGACCGCGACTCGCGGGACGTGGGCGTTCGGCTGGTATCCACCTCGGGTCTCCGCGAGGGGGATTACCTGATGATCGGCGACGAGCTTGACCAGATTGCCTTCATTTCAGATCAGCCCGACGCGGACATATTCGTAAAAGGAGTTAACGGGCTGCGCCAAGCCTTTCTCGGGACGTCGCCGGACGTGCGCGCCGTCAACACGCCGGTCTACAAGGCTGAGATCCTGCCTCCCGACGCGGAGTTTCCCCCGAACGGCCTGCCGGTCTTCCGCTTGACCTGGCGCAATGATGACGGCGGCCCCGACTATGGAGCGGACTCGAAGCTGGATTTCGTCGCGCCCCGAGACGGTGATTATATCCTGCATCTTAAGGACAGTCGCGGGCTGGAAGGGGCTGACTTCGCATATCGTCTCACTGTGCGCGCCGCCAGCCCGGATTTTAAGCTTGCAGCAGACCCGGATAATCCCAACATCCCAAAAGGGGGCTCCGTGCCGGTGACGGTTTCGGCGGACCGCCTTCATGGTTATGAGGGACCTATCCGAATCGAAGTGAAAGGTCTACCAGCCCGGATTACGGCCAGCCCGGCCACGATTCCCGAGGGGCAGGATTCCACGGTGGTCTTGCTGTCGGCCTCCGCGAACGCCGCGACTGACGAGCCCCCGGCGTCCGTTCAGATCGTGGGTCACGCCAGTGTGAACGGCCGGGACCTCGTGAGACAGGCGAACCAGGGCGCGCCGCTCCAGCTTGCCTCGATCATTCCCCCGCCAGACGTGGCGGTGTCGGCCGAGCCTAGGCAGATTGCCGTTGGGCCCGGCAAGGAAGTTACCGTCACTCTTCACATCGAGCGCCAGAATGGTTTCAAAGGCCGGGTGCCCTGCTCGGTTCGAAATCTTCCCCCAGGCGTCCACGTGGTCAACGTAGGATTGAATGGCGTGCTGGTAACGGAAGATCAGTCTACCCGCACCTTCACCCTGCGCGCCGAGGATTGGGCCAAGCCCATCGACCAGCCGATCTACGTGGTAGGCGAGGTGGAGTCGAATTCGCCCACCGAGCACGCTTCGGCTCCGCTGCTGCTGCGGGTTGAGAGCAAGGAAGAGCTCGCCAGCGCCGTTGCGGGCCGTAGGGCTGAGGGCCAGGACTCTGAGCAGGGCGGCCGTCCTCCGGATCGCTGATCCCCGAGACACCAGAGTCTAACGCCTCTTCGCGACACCGGAGGCGCTATGATCAGCCTATGAAAAAACTGGTCATCGTGCCGATTTTTTGGATGACGCTGTCCGCCATGGTGCTGGCGCCTCAACAGACGCCGCCCCCGGACACTGCCGGTATCGCTCAACGGTGCCAGGAGATGCTGGAAGAGGCGATCGCAGATAAGAATCCGGACATTCGCAAGGAAGCTGTGACCGCGATGAGCCTCTTGCCGATCGACGACAAGCTGCTTGGGCAGCTCGGTTCGATGCTCGATGACCATGACGTCCCAGTCCGCGTTGCCGTGGTCTCCACCTTGGGGGACTTTAAGGATCGGCGCGTTCTTCCTCTCCTGCAGAAGGCTCTTCAAGATCCCGTTCCTGAGGTTGGCTTCACGGCCGCTAAGGTACTTTTTCGGCGCCACGAACCGGATGGGGAGCGCTTCCTGCTATCGGTGGTATCCGGAGAGACCAAGGGATCTTCGGGCTTCGTCACGAAAAAGAGCCGCGATACGTTGCGGTTGTTGCAGACGCCCACCAAGCTATTTACCACAGTCGCTCCGGATTTCGTGACCCTGGTGGTTCCGGTACCTGGCTTCGGATTAGGCCTATCTTCGGTTCAAGGCATCCTTTCTGGCGCCGATTCCACAGCCCGCGCCGCCGCCCTGCTGTTGCTCGAAAACGAGCGGGATCCGGCGCTGGCCGACGCGGTCCTGCCGGCTCTGTCGGCCAAGGAATGGTCAGTTCGGGCCGCGACCGTTCACGTGATCGCCATGCATCCCTATCCCCAATACAAGCAGGACCTAGTGGGCTTGCTGGATGACAAGAAAGAGGCCGTGCGCCTGCGTGCGGCCGCCGCTTATCTCAGGCTCCAGCGACGGCCGAGGGAGCCGCCTCGACATAAGGCTGGAATCCATTGATCGACCAGGCGTTCTGAGTGGCTCCAGTGCCAAGCCAACCCACGTCAAGCCTCGACAAACTTTTCGCTTGACTCTTACCACGAAAACATTAAACTAACCATAGAGCTCGCTGATTTGGCACCCTCCGGCACGGGCCAAGTTTGAAGCGCCAGCTGGGCGGTCGGCCTTCCCGACCATTGCTGCACAGCATTGACGCAGAGAGCAGCAGCGTTCCTCCGTAGCGGGTGGATCCTTTTTGGGAGATCCCGCTGGCAGTTCACCAAGAAACCATTTGAGCGAAGGGATCACAGCCGCGTGGGGCCGACCCTTCACCCAGCTGGTCACAGGCGACTGTGACGAGCGTCACTGAAAACCCACGGCCTTAGATCATTTACTGGACAAGGGGGCGAGGATGGCGCGCCGCTTGGGGCTGTGAGGGTTGCACACCTGGCTGCGCGCGTAGCATCCAAGAGAATGGCCCCAGTAACCATTCAACCTGCGGTCCGTACCGCGATCAAGTTGTGAGGCCGGTCATGGAAAAAAGATACGATTTGTTTGAGCTTCCGCCCGGCGGCTTTCCGCAGTGGATCGATTCGGCAAGCGACCTTCCCGAGGCCAAGAAGAAGATGCACGATCTTCCCGACCCCGCGCCCGGAGGCGAGTACCTCGTTCGCGACTTCTATTCAGGTATGGTTGTGGCCTACACGACGCCGAACCTCGGCCGCGCAGCGACTCCTCCGCAGCCAGTCCGGCGGCGGGCGGTAGGGGCCGCATAGACGTCCCCGCAGGTGGCGATTCCGCGCGGGATCACGAGGCGCCGAGGCTTTGTCGAAGGCAACGGCCATCGTCAAAACTAACAGCGTTTGTGGTTTGCCTGCCCGGTCTGGCATCACTCTCGGTCGGGCCCGCCCGAAGACCAGCGTCCTATCGGTGGCACAACCATCCCGATGGCCCCAGCTGCGTAGTTGAGCTGCACCAGCACGATCAAGGCGATGCTCCAATACGTGTTGAAGACACAGAGCAGAGCGCCGAACGCATAGAGCGATTGCCCAATCACGATCCGTCGGCAAATCGCGGCTGCTACATCAGGGGATAGGTTGTCCTTCACCAGACGCCTCCTGATCGCATATCCCCAACTACCATACAGGACCGTTCCGAGAAGCAGGATGTTGGCCCAATAGGTGAGGAGCGCGATGCGGTAGCGGGAGTGTTCGGCCAGCAGCGCGGTGGAAAACGGGGTGACAGTGACCGCTAACAGGAACGCCAGGTGAATCCACGTCAGATGGCGGTCTGAGCGCGCCAGGTGATTGAGTTGCGTCTGCTGGCCCACCCAGAAAATTCCCAAGGTCAGGAAGCTCATTAGATACATCACGAGGCGTGGGGCGAGTAGCACTAGGGCCCGCCATAGGTCGTGCTCGCTGTGAACGGCCTCCGTGGCGGGTACCCGCAGGTCCAGCACGAGCAGCGTCATGGCGACGGCGAAAATGCCGTCGCTCAGGGCCGCGAGGCGCTCCACGCTCTGGCCGGCGATGCGGTTGTAGGAGGTGCTCATCCCTCATACCCTTCAGCGAAATCCTCTTGAGTACAGCTGATAGCCGATGTCAGAGAGGATTTCGAAGTAGGCTTGAATAGCGTCAGCTGTGCAGATAGCGCTCTTGTTCAGCCGTGGTGGACATGACCTGCGCGTCGCGAGGATGCCAGGGTAGTCGGCGAAGGCGTATCCAACGGAAGGGCTCGCGCGGTCGACTGGCCGCCCTGCGGCACTCGGCTTCGGCCTGTTAACGCGGCCCTTCGAAATACTTCGCCTACGTCGGCACCGGCGTCGATTCAATGATCTCCTGGAGCACCGCCTCGGCCTGCTCGGTCTGCTTGAGGGTTGACACGTACCGGGAGTTCACCACCGAACGATGAGCGAGTACCGGCAGAGCCAGACGCTTGAAATCGTCCGGGATGCAGTAGCCGCGGCCTTCCACCAGAGCCCTGGCCTGGGCGGCTCGGTAGAGGGAAACAGAGCCGCGCGGGCTTACGCCCAGGCTCAGGTACTCGTGATGCCGGGTCTTCTCGACCATGGCGAGAATGTAGGTCACCAGGTCAGGGTCCACGGTTACGCCACGCACCGCCCGTTGAATCTCGACGACCTCATCGGCGCTCATCACGGGCTCAAGGGCTTCGAGCGGATCTCCTCTTGCCGAACTCGCCAGAATCTCCCTTTCACTATCCGGGTTGGGGTAACCCATGCGCACGCGCAGCAGAAAGCGGTCCAGCTGGCTTTCCGGCAACGGGTAGGTGCCGTGATGCTCGATAGGGTTTTGGGTGGCGATCACCAGAAACGGTTCCGGCAGAGGAAAGGTGGTCTTCTCCACCGTTACCTGGTACTCATTCATCGCCTCGAGCAACGCGCTCTGAGTCTTGGGCGTGGTGCGGTTGATTTCGTCTGCCAGCACGATGTTGGCGAAGATGGGCCCTGGCCGGAACTCGAACTGCTGCGTCTCCAGACTGAAGATGCTCGTGCCGACCACGTCGGCGGGCAGCAGGTCTGAGGTGAACTGGATACGGTGGAAGGCGCAGTTGAAGGAACGCGCCAGCACGCGCGCCAGGGTGGTCTTGCCGACGCCGGGAACGTCTTCGATCAGCAGGTGCCCGCGGGCGAACAGCGTCACCAGCGCGAGTTTCACCACCTCATCTTTGCCGCGAATCACGCTTTGGACCGCGCGCTCCAGACGGGCGATCGGTTCGGCAAAGGTCGCGGCCGGGACGGGCTCGATTTTGGTTTCGCTCCTGTTCATCGCGCTATCGGGCAGACTTCGGACCATGATCATCGGTTCGGACGCTTACCTTGAGATGCTATGCTTTATCCAATCTGGACGCAACGCCCAGAATCTGCTACCTTTCTCTCAGGATTGGGCGATTAACTCAGCGGTAGAGTGCTACCTTCACACGGTAGAAG
This sequence comes from Terriglobia bacterium, assembly GCA_036521995.1. GTDB lineage: Bacteria > Acidobacteriota > Terriglobia > UBA7540 > UBA7540 > Gp13-AA77. The sequence goes on from DATDGR010000323.1 coordinate 24,305, forward strand.
TCAGAGGTTCGAATCCTCTATCGCCCACCATTTCAACAGCTTGGATCGCCTGGAGTCTTCTGATGACAAAGCGGGGACAGCGGGTGACTCCGCCCTGGATCTTGGCTCCTGCTCACCCAAGATCCCCTCTGTTGGGCCGATACGTAAGCCGATTCTCACTACGGATTTGGAGACACCTAGGCGCGTCGCAAGCCAAACAGACTGAGCAGGCTGTAAGCGCCATCCGATCGGAGTCGCAAATGTTGGGAGCTTTGCGATCTTGTGTTAGCCTTAGCTCTCGCTCACGCGCTTATGCTCGCCATAAGCACTTTCAATTGGACTCGTTTGTAGCCCGCACCTAGAGTGCTAGCCGGTGTGCGCGATGCGGCCAGCCGAACGGCGCCCATCGACTTCAGATTGATCGAAGAGAGCGACAGAATCCACCACGTGAGCCAAACGGCACAAGAGCGTGACGCAAGCCACGTCCTGACACTGGACGAAATCGCTAATTTGACGAAGGAGGGTGGCAAGCCGGCCGCGACCCTCATGAATGTCGTGGCCTTGATTGCCAAACGGTTTGAGACCGATGTTTGCTCGGCGTATTTGCTCGAGCCGGATCGGGCCAACCTCGTGCTGGCGGCTACGCTCGGGCTCCGCCCGCAGTGTGTTGGCACTCTTCGCATGGCGCTCCATGAAGGCCTGGCCGGTCTCGTCGCTGAGCAAGTGCGGCCGGTGGCCGTGGAGCGGGTGAGAAACCATCCGCGCTTCAAGTACTTCAGCGAAGCCGGCGAAGACGCTTACCAGTCATTCCTCGGGGTCCCACTCATCGATCGCGGCGTCCTCCAAGGCGTGCTGGTGGTGCAGACCGTGGAGGCCCGTACCTTTCGGGAGGATGAGGTTCGCATGCTGGCGGAGGCCGCCGCCCAGGTGGCGCCGGTGGTCAGCGAGGCGCGCACGCTCGATCGATTCATCGCTCCCTCCCAGGAGCGGCTCTGGTCGCTGGCTCGCAATCTGTGGTGGAGCTGGGACCACGATTCGGCCAGCCTGTTTCTCGACCTGGATCCGGCCCGCTGGCGCGAGTTGAATCACAATCCGTTGGCGCTGCTCGGGGAAACTCCTCTGGCTCAGATCGAACGCCGCGCCGGGGAACTCCTGCTGCACAGCCGGATCAATTATGCTTACCGCCGCCAGCACGAGTATCTCGAGGCCGACCGCACCTGGGGCGCGAGGCACGCGGGCGTTCTGCGGCCTCGTCCGGTGGCCTACTTCTCCGCAGAATTCGGATTGCACGAGTCGATTCCCATCTATTCCGGCGGTTTGGGCGTTCTGGCCGGCGATCACATCAAGAGCGCATCGGACCTGGGTATTCCGCTGATCGGCATCGGCCTGTTTTATGGCCAGGGGTATTTCCGGCAGCGGCTCGACCTGGACGGCTGGCAGCAGGAGGAGTACCTGCAGACGGAGGTCAATCTGCTGCCTATGGAACCGGCCATCGGGACGCACGGCGAGCCCGTGGTGGTGTCGATGGAGACTCGCGACGGCTCCATCCGGGCGAAAATCTGGCGTCTGAAAGTCGGACGCTGCGACCTCCTTCTGCTCGACTCGAACGTGGCCGGCAACTCTCCTGAAGATCTGGAGCTCAGCTCGCGTTTGTATGGCGGGGACCGTCGCATCCGAATCCGCCAGGAGCTGCTGCTCGGCGTCGGGGGCTTCCGCGCCTTGCGAGCCATGGGCGTCACGCCGGGAGTCCTTCACCTGAACGAGGGGCATAGCGCTTTCGCCGTGCTCGAAGCCATTCAGAATCGAATGCAGGACGAGGGTCTCGACTTCGACGAGGCGGCGTCCCGCGTCTCACGGGAAGTGGTGTTCACCACGCACACGCCGGTGCCGGCAGGGCACGACCGGTTTGACGCCGATCTGGTCGAAGAGCATCTGGGACCGCTTCGCGACCGCCTGGGTCTTTCCCGCGAAGCTTTTATGGGCTTGGGGCGCGAGAACGCGAGCGATCCGAACGAGGATTTTTGCATGACCGTGCTGGGCCTGAGACTGTCGCGGCGGGCCAACGCCGTTTCGGCGCTGCACGGCAAGGTGTCGCGGGCCATGTGGACAGGGCTGTATCCGGGCAAGCCGGAAGACGCCGTTCCTATCGGTCACATCACCAACGGCGTCCATGTCCCCTCGTGGCTGGCGCCGCAGATGTTCCGACTCTACGACCGCCATTTGGGAACGGGCTGGCACGAGCACAGCAGCGAGGCGCGGACCTGGGAGCGAATTGAGAGCGTCAACGATGGCGAGCTCTGGGAAACGCATCTGAGCCTGAAGTCACAGCTCCTGAAGTTTGTCCGCCACCGAGGCGTCGAACAGGCCGAGCGCCGCGGCGAACTGACAGAAACCCTGCAGAGGCTTGGCCGGGTGCTGAGTCCCGATGCCCTGACGATCGGGTTCGCCCGCCGCTTCGCGACCTACAAGCGCGCCAGCCTGATTCTGTCCGATATCGAAAGACTGACCGCGCTGATGAACGACCCCAAGCGCCCCCTGCAGTTCGTTTTCGCCGGCAAGGCGCACCCGCGCGACGAACCCGGCAAACGGGTGCTGCAGCAGATTGCGGAGATGACGCGGGATCCGCAGTTTGCCGACCGTTTCGTCTTCGTCGAGGATTACGACATCAACGTCGGCCGTCATTTCGTGCAAGGCGTCGACGTCTGGCTGAATAATCCGCGCCGGCCCTTTGAGGCCTCGGGGACCAGCGGTCAAAAGGTGGTGCTGAATGGAGGCCTCAACCTTTCCATCCTGGACGGCTGGTGGGCGGAAGCTTACGACGGCCTGAACGGTTTCGCCATCGGAAAGGGCCGGACCCACTCCAATGAGAAGCTTCACGATGCCCAGGACGGGGATGACCTGTATCGGGTCCTCCGTGACGAGGTAATTCCACTGTACTATCACCGCGACGAGGATGGGCTGCCGCGGGGCTGGATCAAGCGTATGAAGCGAACCATTCGCACCCTGGGCTGGCGGTTCAATGCCGATCGCATGGTGATGGATTACACGCTATACTGCTATGTTCCCGCCGCCGGAGGCACTTCGAGCGACCCGCGCGTGTCCGGATAACTCAACTCAACCCCCGATCGTTTCCCAATGCCTGCGCCGGCTGCTGAAGCGCAGCCTATCTCGCGGGAGTCAGTTTGTAGAGGCCCGACGCGTGCGGCGCGACGCGGAAGGTGTGCCCGCCTCGAATCTCTCCTAGGTCCTTCCGCTCCCAGAGATCCCGCAACTCGCAGGTCTCAGGCATCCTGAGCGCGCGCCAGTCAACCCGAATGTCGACTGGCTCCCGGTCGCCCACATTGAAAACAGCGACGTACTTCGCATCGGATCCCATCGCATCGGCGGTCCAGACGACGTCGTCCCCGCCCTCCGCGAAGGCGCCACCGCGGGCGCCCTTCTGATCGACCGCCAACACCTCGTCGTTGGCGATGAGCGAGACGGAGTAGTCGTCGCTGGTGGGCAGGTCGCCGCCGAACATCAAAGGTGACTGCGCGATGGACCAGAGGCTGATGACAGTTCGCTGTTCATCGCGGGTGAATCGGGTCGTTCGGTCTTCCCCGCGCTCAGCGCGAAGACCGATGTGGCCGAGCGGAAGCATGTCGGCATCGGGCCACGCCCCAGGTCGTCCCACGCCGCTCCAAATCGACATCAGAACGAAATTCAGACGCAGCGCCTTCCAGTTGTCCCAGAAATCATCGGAGATGCGCCACAGATTGGCGTTTTCCTGGAGAAATGCCACGTCCTTGATCATGGCGGGACCAGGCGAAAGGCTCAGAACGATCGGCCGGCCCGTTTTCTGGATGGCCCGATGCAGAGCGGCAATCTCCTCGCGGTGGGTGGGACGGGCGATGTCGTCAGCCTTGATGTAATCAACGCCCCATTCGGCGTACAGCTTAAGAATCGAATCGTAGTAGTCCTGCGCGCCCGGGCGGCTCATATCGACGCCATACATGTCTGTGTTCCAGGGGCAGATCGAATACGGATCGGCGATATCAGCCGCGCGCACCTGGCTGCCTAACACCGGGAGGTTCGCCTTCACTGCTTGCCGCGGGATCCCGCGCATGATGTGGATCCCAAACCGCAGGCCCAGGCTGTGGACGTAGTCGGCCAAGGGCTTGAAGCCGCGGCCATCCGACGACGACGGGAACCGGTTCGCGGCGGGAATCAGCCGTCCGTACTCATCCATGGCCAAATTGGCGCCCGGGCGGTAGCCGTGCGCCTTCGGATTTGGCTCGGACCACTGGATGTCAACCACAACATACTGCCAGCCATGCTGCTTCAAGTGCCGGGCCATGTAGTCGGCGTTGGCCTTTACTTCGGGCTCGGTCACGGTCGTGCCGTAACAATCCCAACTGTTCCATCCCATGGGCGGAGTCGAGGCTATGCCTTCCGCGCCGGCGGCCATCAAGGGCGGCGCCAATCCGCAGAGCCAAGTCGCACTCAGGATCAAAACAAAGATCATCCCCCGCTTTCTGGCCGAAGATTTCATAACAAGCTCCTGAGCGTAGAAGAGGTCTTCGCGTTCCTCTGGCCTGAACCCTGGATAACGATCATAGATCCAACATTGGGATTACATCGGTGGCGCGTCAGTGGCCTGTACTGTGGTTCCGAAACCAAACCTTTACCCTTCGCCAATTAGGCTGCGCCCCGGATCCACCAGCAGCCAGGCCATTCCTCCGAGCGAGCAGAGGACCGCCGCGGCGAGGAATGAAGCGGTCCACCCGTACACAGCCGCGATCGCCGGCGTCAGCGAGGCGGTGACGGCGCCGCCGATCTGCCCGCCCATGTTCATCAGTCCGGAAACCGAACCTGATGAGTTCCCCGAAATATCCGCCGTAATCGACCAATACGCGCTCTGGCTGAGGTAGAGGGCTCCGGCGCCCCCGGCCAGCACCACGCTGGCCAATCCCGCGCTCTCAACCAGACATCCGGTGGCCAGAAACAGGGCCGCCAGCAGCATGACGGCGCAGGAAAACACACAGCGTCCCACTCTTTTGTCGAACCTGCGCACCAGCCGGTCGCTAATGAAGCCGCCCGCGGTGGAGCCGGCCGACATGGCCAGAAAGGGCAGCATGGCGAACTCGGCGCTGGATTTCAGGTTCAAGCCCCGGACTTTCGCGAGGTAGATGAAGAACCAGGCAAAAAAGATCCAGGCCACGTAGCCGTAGGTAAAGTAGCTCAGGGTGGTAGCCAGCACTTCCTTACTCCGAAGAATTCGTCTCCAGGGCAGATGCTCGCCTTCGCCCCTGTCATCACACCTGAACGTAAGCCCGGCCTTGATCTGCCCAAGCTCGGGGGCGGTCACCCAAGGATGCTGTTCTGGCCTGTCCCGCGCCGCAATGAACCATACGGCGCCCGCCGCCAGCCCGATGGCCGCGCTCATCCAAAAAGACGCCCGCCAGCCGTGGTGGATCATGATGTAAGCAACGAACGGCGGCGTCAGGCCCGCTCCAGCGCCCACGCCAGCAAAGATCAGTCCGTTGGCCAGACCGCGCTCGGTGGTAGGTATCCAGTTGGCCACAAAATGGTTGGAGGCCGGATAGATGATGGCCTCGCCCGCTCCGAGAAGAAACCGTACGGCCATGAACAGCAGCAGGGGCCTGCCGATCCCAACTGGGACGCTGGCGGTGAGGACGGTGAAGATTCCCCACCACACGACCGCCAGGGCGATGACAAGGCGCGGCCCGAAACGGTCGGCCAGGCGGCCGCAGGGAGTCTGGAAGATCGCGTATCCGATCAGGAAGGAGCTGAACACGTAGCCTAGCTGAACGTTGCTGAAGCCGTATTCCGCCGCGATGGAACTGCCGGCCACGGAGATGTTTACGCGGTCCAGAAATCCGACCGCGCCCAGGATGAAGACCCAGAAGATCAGAAACCAGCGCATGCTCACCAGTTCGTGATGGAGCCGTCCAGCCGTTCCAGCATGGGGACCGGCCGCTTGCGTTCCGCGATCTCGGAAGCGAGTTGCAAGGGCTTGGTATCGAGCGTCACTCCGAGGCCGGGACGACGGTTCGGCCACATCTTGCCGTTCCGGAAATCATAGCACTCGGGCAGATGCGGGTAGGTGGCCTGGCCGTCACCGAGCATCTCCATCAGGACCGGACCTGGAAAAACAGAGCAAGCCTGCACCAGAGCGGCTTCGGAAACCGGTCCTGTGAAGTGCGGGATCAGACCGACGTAGTGGGTTTCACAGATCGCCGCGATCTTCAAGTATTCCGTGATTCCTCCCACGTTGGGCAGCGTCACGCGCGCATAATCGATAAGCTGCTGCTCAACAAGCGCGTTCACGTCCCATTTCGATCCGAACTGCTCTCCCACCGCGATCGGCACTTTGACGTGCTCCCGCAGCTCACGATACACCTCCGGATTTTCGGAACGGATGAGGTCTTCGGCAAAATAAGGCTCGAGCGGTTCGATCAGCGTGCTCAACCGCACCGCGTCGGGGAAGTCAAACCGGGTGTGGTAGTCCAGGGCCCAATCGCCGTCCGGGCCTACGCCCTCGCGGATCTGGACGCAGTCCGCGTAGGTTTGCTGCACGGCCTCGTGCGAATTGAACGGCTGCCCTTTGGGCGGATCGGCGGTGGCGTAACGAAAGGCCCGGAATCCCGCTTCCATGCACGCTCGAGCGGTCTCTTTCTCACTTCCCTTATTCGGAAAGGCGGTGGAATAGCATTCCACATGAGTGCGCGAAAGGCCGCCCAGCAATTCGTATGCGGGCACGCCAAGGGCCTTGCCCTTGATGTCCCACAAAGCGAGGTCGATCGCGCCCAACGCGTCCAGCTTCTCGCGCCCGGCTGGGTAGAAGTAGCCGCGAAACATCATCTGCCACAACCGTTCGGTGTTGAACGGGTTCTCGCCGATGATCATGGCCGCGCACTGGTCGACCGCCTCCTTCGAACCGCCCTCGCCCACCCCCGTGATTCCTTGGTCGGTTTCCACCGTGACGATGTGGAAGCTTTGATTGAAGTGGGGAGGCGACTTTGGATTGTAGTAGAAGCGAACCCGTGTAATCGTCAAGGGAGGTGGCGCGGCGGCCGCGGGAGGCTCGGAATACGTCAGGGCAGCACCGCCCAGCGCCAGCGACTTCGCCACCGATTTCAAGACAGTGCGGCGGTGCATTTGTCCCCCAGCGAGTGCCCGACCGCCAGCGGCAGCAGCCGGGCTTGGCTCATCGGCCCGAGAGTGGCAGCCACCGAACTTGCCGCCGATAAGGATCCGCCCGCCCCAGCCGCACCGTCTTCCTTATCTATATCCTTCCCTTGACATCCCGATCTGTCAACCCAGCCTAGGCGCGGCAGTGCAAATTTATCTCTAATAGAATCATAAAGCTACTACTCGTCTTTGGCTAACCTATTTATTTTCAGATAGTTGATCGCGTTCCTGGGGTGCGGTCCTGACGGCCCAGGGCGGCTACACCTTCCCGGCTCATTGACCGGTGAGTACTCGCAGGCTCCAGGCCTTTTGTTTTGTGATAGATTCCAGCTTTGTTCCCAAAGCCGTCGGCCCGGCTTCGTTCCAAGACCCCCTCCTTATCTACAACCCTCCAGCGGGGCACCTGGTCAGGCTCGCTATCAATCCGTCGAGCTGGGCGTGCCGTGGCAAGCTAAATTTACCGGACAATCATCATCGCATGAGTTTAGCTGAAGTCAAGTCCGCAGTCGGGCTGGGATCACCAGAGCGGTTTGTCAGCGAGCGAGTGAGGCTTGAAGAGCTTGTCCTCAACCGAGCAAAGACGCCGGGCCGGGGCCGGGCGGCGCAGACATCGCCTTCTGACGTCTGCTCCCCTGGCGCATCCCTGCGACTCTTTCGGATGTGATTAGGCGAGTGACTCGAATCGCAGACATGCTCAGAGGCGCACCTCTGCGCCACCCGGGGTTCGCCTTGACCGAACACGAAGCGTCGGGCGGCACCTTGCCACGCCCGTGCGCTTGGCGGAATAATGTGGGTGTGGGTTCCATCCTAGAGTTAAATCCTGAACAGCGCGCGGCGGTCGAGCACGGCGAAGGACCGTTGCTGATCATCGCCGGGCCCGGCAGCGGCAAGACTCGGGTGATCACGGAGCGGATTGTTCACCTGCTGGGAGGCCCCGAGACATCGGCCGGCGAGATCGCGATCGGGGGCCACCCCACGGCCGGCTTTGACTCCCGCGCTCGCCCTGAGAACATTCTGGCCCTGACCTATACCGAAAAGGCTGCCGGGGAGATGCAGTGGCGGATCAAGAAGGCGGTTCCGGGCCTCGACGCGTCTCCGACCATCTCGACCTTCCACGCCTTTTGCTACAAGGTCCTGGCCGAACGCAGCTTTGACCAGCAACTGCTCGATAACATCGACCTCTGGATCTTTCTGCGCCGTCGCCTGCGCGCGCTCGCCCTGGAGCGCTACCGCAAGCTGGCGGAGCCCGGCGCATTTCTGCACGATTTGAACGAGTTCTTTTCGCGCTGCCAGGACGAGCTGGTGGAGCCCGATGACTTTGCGGCCTACGTCGCCAGCTTGCGAACTGGGCTTGGAGCT
>DATDGR010000324.1:0-44018 GCA_036521995.1 Terriglobia bacterium
ATATTCATAAAGGCGCTCATCTTATTCGGGTCGGGGACGCTGAGTGTTACCGACGGCTTTTCGGGGGTCGGCCCGCCCCCGACGTTGACAATCAGCCACATATTCGCGATCTGAATGTACCCAGGCGCGCCCTTGCTGTCACCTCCGCTCAGAATGCGGCCGCCGAAGACCGTTTCGTAGAAGCGAGTCGATCGGTCGATGTCGGCGACAGTGAGAAAATACGCGACGGTGAACCCGTCCCGCGGCGGCATCTCATAGGTCTTCTGTCGGATTTGTACGCTGTTCATTGACGACTCCGAATCCGATCCTACGCGAGCGAGCGTTCACATCAGCCGCTCGGGAATCCGAACATCAACCACGACTGGTTGGCTACCCAGTGGGGGTAAAGCTCGGTCATCTGGTTGAACAGCTCTTCGTCGGACGCCGCGGTCTGCTGCAGCCGGTCAAAGTCCAGCAGGTAGCGCTTAGTGTCCTGGATCGCCGACGGTGAGTCGGGCGCCCCAGGCTTCCTGTGACCGGCAACAACAATCGCTGGCTTCAGCGCTGCCAACCGGTCCAGCGCCGCGACCCAGTTCTTCCGGCTCTCGGGTGTGGTGTCGCCGACGTACATGTGGCACTGGTTGTACACCACATCGCCAGCGACGACCAGGTCGATCGATGGAACGTATAGAGACGTCGTATTGGGACTATCGGTGTGGCCCTGCTCGATGATGCGCAATTCCTGGCCTTCGAGAGTGAACGTGTCGTGCTCATAGGGCTGAGGTGGAACCAATTTAGTGGCCACTTGCCCGGGAAACAACCGGCGGGCTAACCGCTCCACTGGGGGAGTGAAAGACATCTGCATGGCGTTCACCGTCTTGGGCGTTGCGATCGCCCGAGCGCTCGGGAAACGGTCGAGCAGAATGCTCAGACCGTAGAAGTGATCGAAATGGGCGTGCGTTATATAGATGGTCTCCAGGTTGCGGTTGTGCAGCGCGACCCAATCCGCGAGAGCCTCGGCCTCAGCCACCGTCGTCATTGCGTCTACCAGCACCGCGTCATACTCGCCGAAGATTAAAGTCGACGTCATTGGGTCAAAGCCGAGCGCCTCGCCGAAGGGCTTTGGCCGCTCGCCTACCATGGTCTTTCCCGGCGCGGTAAAGACGTTGACGCCAAGCGTATTCGACGTGATGGGGGTGGTCATGCGCGTGGTCTCCTTAAGTCCCGGCCGGGCGTTAACCGTACTTGAGGGCGGTACTCTGTCCGACCTCGATAATATAACCGTCAGGATCGCGGATGTAGCAGCGCGTCTCGCCGTACTTGGGGATCGGCTCGGTGATGAACTCGGCTCCTCGACTTTTCCATAATTTATAGCACGCTTGAATATCCGCAACGCGGATATTCATAAACCCGTTGATCTTATCCGGGTCGGGGACGCTAAGCGTTACCGTCGGCTTGTCGGGAGTCGGCCCGCCGCCGACGTTGACCAGGAGCCACGTATTCTCGATCTGAATGTACCCGGGCGCGCCCTTGCTGTCGCCTCTGCTCAGAGCGCGGCCGCCGAAGACCGTTTCATAGAAGCGAACCGATCGGTCGATGTCGGCGACGGTGAGAAAATGTGCGATGCTGATTCCGTCCCGCGGGGGCATCTCATAGCTCTTCTGTTCGACCTGTACGCTGTTTATTGACGGCTCCGATACAGTCATGAGTTTCAGAATCGCCTGAGCTGCCGAGGTCGACGACGCAGGATTCTGGCCGGTAATGAGACGGCCGTCAGTGACGGAAAAAGGCTGCCAGTTCGCCTTCTTCTCGAATGTGGCGCCGAGCCGCAGCAATTCATCTTCGACCAGGAACGGCACAACTTTCGTGAGCTGCATCACCTCTTCCTCGCCATTCGTGAAACCGGCGACGTGTTTTCCTTTCACCAGCGGAGCCCCCTGGTAGGTAACGTGGCGAAGCACGCCTGGCGAATGGCACACCAATGCGATTGGCTTGCCGGAATTGTAGAAGGCCTCCAGAAGGGCGATCGACGTAGGGCTCTCCGCGAGATCCCACATCGGGCCGTGCCCACCGGGATAGAAAACGGTCTCGAAGTCTTCCGCCTTCACCTCCGCAAGTTTGACCGTGTTGGCAAGAGCCTCTTGCGCCGCCGCGTCCTTCTTGAACCGCGCCATCGCCGGCGTTTGATTTTCGGGCAGATCGCTTTTCGGATCGAGCGGAGGCTGCCCGCCTTTAGGAGAGGCGAGCGTAAGCTCAATGCCGGCATCCCTGAATACGAAATAGGGCGCCGCGAATTCCTCAAGCCAGAAACCAGTCGGGCGGCCCGTGTTCCCCAGTTGGTTGTGCGATGTCAGGACCATCAGTATTTTCATATTGTTCTCCTGTATTCTTCGCGACGCGCATCCCGATTGAATCGGGCGCCATGATACCAGTAGCGTCGAGCATGAGTCGGATCGTGAGCAAAAAGAGTTCAGGATAGCACAGGCGTTCCCGGTGAAACGTTACGAAGGGATGGCTCCAATCCCAGGGCGCCGGTGCGGGCGGAGGGACTTGAACCCTCACGGACCTTGCGGTCCAACGGATTTTCTTGCCACTACGGCTTTCGCCCCCGCTTGATTGCAGCAAGGTTTGGGGTCTGGACTATCCCTTCGCCTTGCCCCAAATCAGTTTCGGGATTAGGCGCTGCCCGTCTAGTCTCTACACCTTCCCAACCGGAACGCTGATTGCTCCGGCAGGGCTTGGCTCGGGATCGCCATGTCAGAGGGCGGGTCAGGCTGGCGCAGACCTTCAGGTCTGCTGCCCTTGCTACCGGCGGTACGGGCCTAAGACAACCAAGAGCCGAGCCGGCGACACTGGGCTGGACACGAAGGGCCGTGGACCTGGAAAGAGAGATCCACGCTACGCCCGCTCTTCAGCGGACCGCTATCCTCGCGCCCCATTCCTCAGGGCTCACGTCTCGAGCGTGCCGTGAGAAGAGCCAGTGATGTCCTTCAAGATCTTCCACTCCGTACTGCCGTTCGCCGTATTCAGTCTCGTGCAGATCCTCCACGATCTTGGCTCCTGCTAACTTCGCTCTTTGAAAGTGAGCGTCAACGTCTTCGACGAAGACTGTGAGGCTCTGAGTTTGGTGCCCGACCTGCGCGGGGCTGGCGCACCCTGGCCTCGCGCTATTGAGCATGATCCAGGCATCTCCGAGATGCATCTGCGCGCCGTCGACCCTGCCGCCTGATTCGCCGTAACGGTAATGCTCGGTAAAACCGAATGCTTTCGTCAGCCAAACGAGCGCATCGGCAACATTGTGATACGTGATGTGCGGCAGTACGATATCCGTCGGCACTGAGCGATTTTTCAGCATCGTCGTATTGTATTATGAGCGAGACAAACGCCGGGCCGCGCCGTTCGGTTGCGGGCAGTGACGATTGCTTGTGCAAACGCACGCGGTCAATAGCCGGCCCGCGCCGCTTCCCCTGTGCGGTGGCACCCAAGCCGGCGAAATCGTCGGAGTCACGTCTCAGCGTGCTCCTCCATGCCGCAAATCCACGGTCACGAACATATATAATAGCGGTCATGAAGGGGACGGCGTGACTTCACGCGCGATCCACCTACCGCCGGTGCCGAGGCAACAAGAGCCAAGCCGTCGGGGGGAGGGGCTGAACATGAGCGCCGCAGGTCTTTCGAAGTCGCGGCTCGAGCGCATGCATCAGGTGTTGTCGGGATACGTCGAACGAAAAGATCTGCCTGGGCTCGTTGCGCTCGTCAGTCATCATGACGACGTTCAGGTGGAGACGCTGGGCACCCTGTCGGTCGGCCATCCCGCGCCCATGAAGCGCGACACGATCTTTCGCATCGCTTCGCTCACGAAGCCGATCACTGCGGTTGCGGCCATGATTCTGGTGGAGGAATGCAAGCTACGGCTCGACGAATCGATCGAGGCATGGCTGCCGGAACTTGCCAATCGTCGCGTTCTGAAGTCCATGTCCTCGCCGCCCGATGACACGCTGCCTGCGCTGCGTGCGATCACCGTTCGCGACCTGCTGGCGTTCCGCATGGGCTTCGGCAGTGTGATGGCGATGCCGGATACGTATCCGATTCAGAAGTTGATCCGTGAATATCGGATTGGTGGCGACGGCCCGCCACTGCCTGCGCAAGCGCCTGGTACGGAAGAATGGTTGCAGAAGCTCGGTTCGCTCCCTTGGATGGCGCAACCGGGCGAGCGGTGGATGTATCACGTGAGCGCCGATGTGCTCGGGGTCTTGATCGCGCGAGTGTCGGGACAATCGCTCGGCACGTTCATGCGCGAGCGCATCTTCGATCCGCTCGGAATGAAAGACACGGCATTCCACGTGCCTTCCGGAAAAATCGAGCGCTTGCCTGCGTGCTACTTCTTCAACCGTCAGACGGATGCGCTGGATTTGTTTGACGACGTGGCGAACAGCGCATGGCGAGCTGAGCCGCCGTTCGAATCGGGCGGAGGCGGGCTGGTCTCGACCATCGATGACTATTTTGCCTTCAGCCGCCTGATGCTGAACAAAGGCCGGCACGGTCGCGAGCAAGTTCTTTCACGCGCCGCCGTGGAGCTGATGACTTCTGATCAACTCACGCCGGAGCAACGCGCACGCGCCGAAATCTTTTTCGGTGCACATCGCAGCTGGGGCTTCGGAACGGCGGTGGACATTCAGCGCAACGAAATCTTCCGCACCCCAGGCCGATTCGGCTGGGACGGCGGCTTCGGCACGTCGGCCTACACCGATCCCGCAGAGGGAATGATCGGCATCCTTTTCACGCAGCGCATGATGGATTCGCCGGAACCGCCGAAGGTATTCACCGATTTCTGGACGCTGGCTTATGGAGCAATGGAATAGCAAATGGAGTAATGGAATAGCAAGCTGCGCTTGGTCGCAGATTGACCGGCCGTTTCTCGTTGAAGTATTGTTGATTCCCGGACCCAGCCGTTTTTCGGAGCGGTGCGTGATGGATTGGTTTCGCCGAATTCAGCTCGAATACTCACATCAGTAAAGGAGTGTTATGTCAAAAAAAATCGATCCGCTCAATAAGAAGGTGTATGGTTCGATCACGACAATTCTGACGGTGACTGACGTGAAAGCGGCAGCAGCCTTCTATCAAAAGGCATTCGGCTTTGCTAAGCGGGGAATCATGAGTGGCCCGGACGGCAAGGCGATACATGCCGAGCTGACGCTCCGGGGTACGACACTAATGTTGGGGCCGGAAGTTGCGCAGATGGGTTCCCGCAGTGCGAAAACCATCGGCGCTTCGCCGGCGAGTTTGTATCTGCTGACAGAGAACGCAGACAAGGTGGTTGCAAAGGCCGTAAAGCTCGGGGCCGCGCCCAAGGGGCCCGTGATCGATATGTTTTGGGGCGACCGCTGTGGCACGGTTGTCGATCCCGAGGGTTACACTTGGATGGTTGCCACCCACACTGCAGAACTCACGCCTCAGGAAATGAAAAAGAAGATGAAGGAGCAGATGCCCAGCTAATCGGCTCCCAGTCAATCGGGGTAGACGTGGTGCAGAGGCCACAAAGAGCCGGGCAACCCTGGGCGGACGCCAAGAGCCGCGACCCATAGATCGGATCCGCGCCACTCTTGCTCCATCTTCCGCTTCATGAATCCGGCTGGAGACTGACGCCTACGCGTCCAGGGTCTGTTTCTACGCTTCCCGTCGCGCGAAAATACCACTACTGCTTCTCGGCGACGAACGTTGAGGTTGCGCCGGTCAGCTTATTCGTAGCGACCACCGTCATTTTCTTCTCATCAGGCCCGACCGTCATTTTCACTGCTTCGACGACCTTGCCATCACGCTTGTCTGTCTCCTCGATGGTGCGGTCATCAACGCGCTTCAGAGAAACAGAGTTATAGGTATACGATCCCTTGACCGGGTAGTCTTTGCCGTCCAGCTTCGCGGTATAGCTCGCTCCTGTCGGTGTGGACATCGTCAGCTCATCGCCACTGCTCGTGTAAGTGGTCGTGAGGCCATTTTCACTCTCTTGAACCTTGTTGACTCGCCATGCGCCAGAAGTCGCATTCGCTCCGGCCGGTGCCTTTCCTACCCGCGTGTACGTAACTTCCACGCTCACCGGTTGATCGCCGTTCTCCGGATGGCTGGTAACCTTCACTGTCAGAGTGTTGCCGTCGTCCGACACGGTCCGGGTCTGCTCGGTCACCGTCTTGCCGCTCTTTTTGGTCGTGGCAGCAATCGACTTGGAATCAACTTCATTCACGCTGACCGTGTCATAAGGCTGGCCGGTAACGGCCTGGTCCTGCCCGTCACCCTTCACATGAATCTTCGGGCTGCAACTGGAACAGTCATACATGCCTGCGTTCAGCGAAAAGACATAAGGCTTCGGTGACAGCTTGGATTGGTCCATGTTGGTGCGCCATGTGCCGTCGAATGGGCTTTGCGCAAACGATGATACGGGAACCCACAGCACCAGCATGAGAAACAAGGTGTAAGCAACGATCCGCTCAAGTTTGTTCATCTGAATTCTCCCCCCAGGTTTCGATTTCGGCATGCCAGGCAAGGGCAATATGCCTGGAATTTCCGTTTTGACCGGTTTTAAGTTTCTGGCCTGCGAGAGTATACACGGAATTTCGAAACTCAAAGAAAAGAATCTGGATGGCTTGCTTCCGTGGGCGGACCGAGGTCGCCAAATTGCTCCGGGGATGGGGCCCGCATTCGAGGGTCAAACGATCAGTTTTCACTATCAGGGCTTGACTTATTCCAGGCGCTCAACTTCGACGAACGACTTTAGCCTCGCCAGGGCCTGATCCCATTGCTCGGAGACGAGATCGAGGTATTTCTTGATTTCTTCAATCGGCTCCGGATCGAACTCAAATCGGCTCTCGCGACCACTACGGGCGCTGTGAACGATTTCTACCTTCTCCAACACTCGAAGATGCTTGGTGATCGCCTGCCGGGTAAGCTTAGAGCCCTCTGTTAGCGCAGAGATTGAGCGTGGCTGTCCGCCGCAAAGCTTCGCCACCAGCGCGAGCCGCGTCTCGTCGCCCAGAGCCGCAAAGACGGGTGCGAAAGCCTGCCGCTTGGCGGTCGCGCTGCTACGACCTTTGCGAGACATAGCTCTCAATACTCTTCATTTGCTGTGCCCAGCCGCCGTCATTCATGCGGAACGCTTCGAGGCGGCGGTCGCTGGCGATTTGGTCGAAACCAGACTCGGTGAGCAGAAGCAGGGTGCCGCTCGCAGTCTTCTCCAGCCTGAATTCGACGAGGGTGGGCGCTTCCTGCGAGTAATCCATTTTAGGATCGACGGAATAAGGGTGCCAGGTGAAGGAAAAGAGGCGTTCGGGCTCCATCTTCTGCACCACGGCCTCCCATCGGACGTGCTCGTAGCCGGGGTAGGTGATCTGGCCCCGCGAGATCTGGCCCGGTACGAACGGGCCGTCCAGCTTCACGCGGAACCACTCGCCGAACTCACGGTAATCCGTCAGCGCACGCCAGACCCCTGAAACCAGAGCCTTGAGTTCAATACGCTTCTCAATGCGATCAATCGTCATAAGCAACCCCCAGGTTGCATATTAGCATGGCCGAGTGAAAAAGGCAACCTTTTTGTTGTTCTTTGCCTGCGGCAGCACTCCCCGGCTGTACGCGCCTGCGGCACCAGGGAAATTCATCTTCAGCTCCAATGCTTCATCTTGGGCCAGACCTCCGGGAGGGGCCATTTCAAGCCCCGGCAAAGAAAGATGTCAAAGTGCTCGTCACGCCGCGAGTAGCGGCCATCGACGTGGCCCACGATCTCAACGCTCCTGAAGTAGCTCTCGTTGAAGTCACTGCCCAGCATGATGATCATGTCGCCGGAATAGTTGCGCGGCCCCCAGAGCCAGTAATTCTGGTGAGGGCAAATCGCCTTGGGCAACCCATATTTCGGCCCGAAGAAATCGATGGCGCCGGCTTCGCTGTAGTCCTTCGCCAAAATGGCCGTTCGAAAGCGCTGATCGGGTGGAAGGCTGTTGTAGACGCGTGCGACTTCGCGCGTCATATCCTCCCAGCCGAACTCGTCGCTGAAATATAGCGGCAAAGGATCGGCGTCGAATTCTCCGCCTTGGGTGGCGCCGGCAGGACGAGTCATCCGGACGTAGGTGTCCACGGGCAGAATAGGCGCCGAAAGAAGAGCCGCCAGCGCACCTGCCCCGACCGTCAGCGCGACGTAAGCGCTCCTGCTCCACGCCCGGCGGTCTCGGGTGGCTCTCTCAAAAGAGACAGCGCCGGCCGCTAGCAGCATCGGGTAGGCAGGGGCAAGGTAATAGTCCTTACCCCCCAAGACGGTGAACACGGCCAGCATCACGAGATAGGCGAGAGCGAGCCCCCGGTAGTGAGTGCCACCGCGGCCGAACAGCAGCCACGCCAGGCCACCCACCCAGAGCGGGAGCAGGGCTGGATTCAGGACGATAGCCTGATCCTGGATGAACGCCAGCAGGTCGACGAACCACGTCACTCCCCCGTAAGTGTGGACGTTGTGCATCAGCTCCAGAAAGGGGAAGTGGTGCCGGAAGAGCCAGATCAGATTGGGGAGAAAGATCAGGAACCCGGCCAGACCGCCGGCCCAAAGCCAGCGGCTCGTCAATAAGCGCCGTTCCGGAGTGGCCGCCAGTCCGATCAGCACGCTCAGAACGAAGAACGCCACAGAATACTTGTTCTCCATGCCGACGCCGGCAAGAGCCCCGAAACCCAGCCAATATCGCGGCTGGCCACTGTTGATGGCCCGCACCACGCACCATGCGCAAGCCGTCCAGATGATCGGCTCGAAGGCGTTCATCCTCATCCAATGCTGCAGTATCATGTAAGCGGGAACCACCGCCACCGCGAGTGCGGCGAGCGCCTGCGCGAACCGGCCGCCGCCCACCTCCCGAGTTATCCTGCCCGTCAGCCACACCAGCGTTGCGCCCGCGATGGCCGGCAGCAAACGCAGCCCGAGCAATGAATCGCCGAGCACGTGCCTGGCAAACCAGACTAACAAAGCGATGAGCGGAGGCTGATCGACATAGCCCCAGGCGAGATGCCCGGCGCAGGCCAGGTAGTACAGTTCGTCGCCGGAGATTCCATAGCGGTTTGCAGTAAGCAGGTGGAAAAAGAGTTTGGCGGCTGCGAGATAAAGGACGATAGCCGGGCCTGAGGCGAAGCTGCTGCTCCGCCTGTCGGAAGTCTCAGGCGCAGAACGCCCGCTTCCGGCTGCAAAGCCGATGGCGGCCACATAGATGAAGATCCAGGCGAACCAGCGGACCGCTAACCACACCACCGCGCCCCCCTTGCTAAACTGCTATCGTGGTTGTTGTCGCCTCCTGAAAGCCTTTTGCCCGCGCACAGATCGAAGAGGATTATCTGCGCCCGGCATCGCTGGCCTACGACGCGGCGTTGAGTTGAGTTTTTTGGACGCTACGCATTCGAATATCACTTTGGCGTTTGAAAAGACTGAACGTCGCCGCCCTCCTGCTCCAGGGCTTCGAGCCGTTGCTGGCTGAGTTGGTCCGATGATTTTCGAAGAGCCTCCGACGTTGCCAGCTCTGCCTGCGCCTCGGTGTTCTCCCCAATTTTGCGATAGAGCATGGCCAGGCGGTAGTGGACCTCTCCGTTGCGGTCCCCGGGAGCAAGAAGCAACAGATCCTCGATGGCGGCGGATGGTTGTCCCAGCTCCTCTTCGGTTTTGGCAAGGTCGAGCCTGGCTCTGCTCTCCACAGCCGAGTTCGTGAGGGCGCGTTTGAGAGGACCAACCGCCTGCTGCCATTGATGCTGCTGGGTGTAACTGTCGCCGAGCTCGTAAGAAGCGACGGCCGAGCCAGGCGACAACTCCAGAGTCTTCTTCAGCTCGTCTTCGGCGCGCGTCCAGTCCCCGGCCAGCCAGTAAACTGTGCCCAGCCCCAGATGCAGATCGGGCAACTCCGGGGCCAGGTGCAACGCCACCTCATACTCATGGCCAGCCGCCGACAGCCGGTTCTGATCGGCGTCGCTGCGAGCGAGCATTTCGTGGACTCTCGCTGAATCAGGGCTGAGCTCAGCGAGCTTCGCGAAGCATTGTCCTGCGAGCGCCGAGTAGGATTTCGTCAGCCAGTACTGCGCCCAGGCATCATTCGGAGCCGACCGCAACAGGATTCGAGCGCGCTCGCGCGACTCTTCGTATCGTCCCAGGTGGTAGTCCAACTCGATCAGCCGGGCTGTTTGATTCTCGTTTAGCCCGGTCTTCGAGTTGAGTTCCTCACTCCACTGTGCCGCGCACACTTCCGCGATCCAACGTCCTGGATTGAGCCGCTGATTCGCGGGAGGAGGGGAACATTTCGTCTCAGCGGGGTCCAGCCGCGCAGGCCATCCCAAGCCGTCGCTTCCCAGCCAGAGGCTCAGCAACTTTCCGGCTGGCAAATCAGCGAGGCGAGGGGGTAGTGCCACCCGACCCTGTTTCCAGGCTTCAGACAATGGGGCCGGCGGCGGTGATTCCAGCCGCAGTGGCAGCTCGCCCGGGTAGAGATTCATCAGCCGCTGAAAGGCCTCGAGCGCCTCGTCCCAGCGAGACCCCAAGGCCTCGATCTCCACGGTACCCAACAGAGCAGGTAGCGACTCTGGATCTTGTGAGAGCTCGGCACCGAACTCCCGTCCGGCGGCACGCGGATAGCCTAGATACAAAAGGGCCGCTCCCAGATCGGCATGAAGACCCGGCTGGAAACTTTGCTGAGGAATCGTTGAGTGGGGATTGTCCGCGCTGGGATTCGCCGGCCCGCTGGAGGTTGCAGGACTCGGCTGAGAGCTGTGCACGATCGGAAGAAGCGCCTGAGCTGCACCCCAATAGTCGCCGCGATCCTCCAGTTGCTCGGCAGCTAGAAGAACGGGTAGGGCGGAATCGCTTCGCTCGCGCGCGAAGTCTGTGCTGACTTTCTGCGCCAGATCGGTGTAAACCACGCCCAATTTGTACCAGGCCTCAGCGACGCCGGGAGTGCGGCGCAACTGCTCGCGGTAAGCGTCCGCAGCTTCCTCGGGCCGACCGCTGCGAGCGAGCGCGTCTCCCAAGGCCAACCGCGCCGTCCCGCTGTCAGGATCCAGCACAAGCGTTTGGTGCAGACACTTGATGGCGTCGGGAAGTTGATTGAGATCGAGGTAGTCCAGGCCCCTCACCAGCCAGGCGTGAACCGGAATCGCGGAAGCGCCCGCCTGTTTGGGTGCGGACCCCTTCGATGAAGCCACCCGGTCCGGCGTCGCGTCTTCGACAAGGTCGAAAGGCAAGGGTTTGAGCGCCTCCAGGGATTCCCGGTAGCGATGGAGGAAAAAGTCCGCATCGGCCAGCCGGGTCCGCGCCTCAATCACGGCGGGCGAGAGCGGCAAAGCAGCTTGGGTGGAGAGGAACTTCTCATAATGACGAACCGCCTCCTCGTAGCGCCCGGACTCGTCGGCTTTGGCGGCAGCCGCCAGCTCATCCTGAGGCGAAGCTTGCCCCCATGAGGGCGCACCTCCCTGGAGGGCAAGCCAAGCCCCGCAGACGGCCGTTGCAAGACGAAGGAAACCGGTCACGGCCGGCTCTCGCCTCCGTCTCCGATGGTCGTCAATCAGGACAAGCCGCTCCATGTGTCCTATCTTACCCCTGCTTCGAATGGGCAGCCTGCCGGGAGCTTCGTGTGGCGGGTGGACACTCTGAGGGTGATATTCTGAATGCTCAGGAGCAGTCCATCGAGGATCGAGATTCCCATCGTGTCGAATGACGGCCCCAAGCCCGGATCTGCCCTGACGGGCCGCCGCAATTTCCTGCGCCAGGCTGCCGGCCTGTGCTTCATCCTCCCGGTATTTCGCGGCGGCAAGCTGGGCCAGCCGGTGCTTGCACCGGGTCCGCCGGAGACGTGGTTTGTCGACGTCGCGAAGGAGTCCGGCCTGGGAGCTTTTCGCGACACCTGCGGCTCGCCGGCCAAGGACTACTTGGTGGAGACGGTGGGGAGCGGCCTGGCCATCTTCGACTACAACGGCGACGGGCTAATGGACATCCTCTTGGTGAACGGGTCCTCTTTCCAGTTACTCGACGATCCGAGCCTGCCGCGAACCTCGAGCCGTCTGTTCCGCAACAATGGCGATGGGAGCTACACCGACGTGACACGGCAAAGCGGTCTTGTCAGTGAAGGCTGGGGCATGGGCGTGGCGGCCGCTGATTTTGACAACGACGGTCACGCCGATGTTTTCATCACCAATTTCGGTACCAACGCACTTTTCCACAACAACGGCAACGGCACGTTCACCAACATCACGCGCGAGGCGGGGCTCGAAGGTGGGAACTGGTCGACGGGCTGTGCCTGGGGCGACTACGACGGCGATGGCCGGCTTGACCTCTATGTCTCCCGCTACGTGGATTTCGACCGGGCCCGGATTCCCCGTCCGGGGACCGCCAAATACTGCTTGTATCGCGGTGTTTCCGTGGCCTGCGGCCCCCAGGGCCTCCCCGGCCTTGCGGACCTTTTTTATCACAACGAAGGCGGCGGCAAGTTTCGCGAGGTAAGCAGGGACGTAGGCATTCGCGACAGTGATCGGGCTTACGGATTCGGCGTGGTCTGGTGCGATTTCGACAACGATGGCTACCCCGACATCTACGTGGCCAATGATTCCATGCCGAACTACCTTTGGCACAACAAACGCAATGGCACCTTCGAGGAGATCGGGATGGAGGCCGGCTGCGCCGTCAGCGGCGATGGCCGCCCGCAATCGTCGATGGGCATCGCGGTGGGCGACTACAACAACGATGGGTGGATGGACCTGCTGGTGACCAATTTCTCCGAGGACTACAGCACGCTTTATCGCAATAGCGGCGGCCAATTTGACGATGTCACCTTCGAGGCCGGTCTCGGAACCGTCAGCTTCAAGCAGTTGAAGTGGGGGACAGGCTTTCTGGATTTCGATAACGACGGATGGAAGGACCTCTTTGTGGCCGACGGGCACATCTACCCGCAGGCCGAGAGGGCCGGCAACACCTACAATCAGGCCAACCAGTTGTTCCGCAATCTACGCAACGGCCGCTTTGCCCCGGTGGACAGCGCCGAAAGCGGATTCACCCAAGCGTGGAGCAGCCGGGGCGCCGCCTTCGGCGATCTCGATAACGGCGGACGCGTCTGGGCCGTGGTCAATAACATCGACCAGGAGCCTTTCCTGTACAAACCTCAAGGCGCGGCCGGGGCCCTTCCCGGAGCATGGGTGCGATTCAGGCTAAACGGCACGAAGAGCAATCGGGACGCGATCGGCGCCCGCGTCCGGGTCACGGCCGGAGGCATCACTCAGACGGACGAAGTGCGGAGCGGTCAGAGCTATCTTTGCTCGTGCGATCCGCGCCTTCATTTCGGCCTGGGACAGTCCACGTCAATCGAGAAGGTCGAAATTCGCTGGCCTGACCGGCAGGAGGACAAGTACGAGCACCTGGGGGTGAACCGCGAGTACGCCTTCCGGCAGGCAGACAAGGCTGGCAAGGGTCAGAGTTGAGAGTTGGCATGAATTCATTACGAGCGGGTAGCCACGGTCAGCGTCTTTCTGACCGTGGGCTTTTGGAGACCTTCCCACTGTCGTGCCATGCCGAGGGCGTGTCCCACGTTCGCCGCCGACGCTTCACGAACCGCATCTTGCCCGGATTCAGACGTCGGCTCGTTCCTGTTGCGGTGTGCCTGTGCTCGGTGATCTTCGCTTCGGCGCAGGTCACGGAGCGCGAGCCAGCGCAGGGCGAAATCGCACCCGCGCCTGCCGTCATTCAGCCCGACCAGGTACTGAGCGAAGTCACCGCCGCTCGCCAGGCGATCCACGAACACCACGACTCCGCCCAGGCCTACCTGCGGCTGGGGACAGCACTGCGATCGGGCGGCGATCCGCAGGGGGCCCTCGACGCCATCAACTTGGCGCTCTCGCTCGATCCCACGCTGGCCGCGGCTTGGCTGCAGAAGGGCCTGATCGCGATGGATGGCGACACGCTGAAGGCGGCTACGGACGATTTCCAAAGGGCCGTCCAAGCCGATCCCAAGAGCATTCCGGCGCGGCTTGAACTCGCCTCCCTGCTTTTCCGGGACGGCAACTTTGATGGCGCGGGCAGCCAGATCCAGGCTGTTCTGCGCCTTGACCCTGATAATCCTCACGCCCTTGACGGCTTGGGCTTTCTCCAGTTGCAAGGCGGCGATCTTCAAGCTGCGGTCGCGAACTTTCGCAAGGCGGTGGCCGGAAAGCCCGATTTCCCCGAGGCACAGGAGAACCTGGGGAACACGCTTCTGAAGCTCGAGGACTGGGCAGGCGCCCGCCGAGCTTTTGAGCTTGCCCTCAAGGATAAGCCGGACGAGGCCATGGCCGTCTATGGCTTGGCCACGGCCCTTCGGCACCTGGGTGATGCGCCGCAGGCGGAGGCTGAATTTGCCAAGGCTCGATCGCTGATGAGAATGAACACCGCGGCAGCCCGGGCCCAGGGAGAGAATAATCGCGGGCTGCAGTTGTGGGACGCCGGGGACCTGCCCGGGGCTGCCGCCGCCTTCCGCAGCGCCCTGGCCGCCGACGCCGGTTACGCCGACGCTCACAACAATCTGGGGGGCGTGCTCTGGCAGCAGAAGAACACCAGCGAAGCTACCCGGGAGTTTGCCGCCGCCGTGCAAGCCAAGCCGGATTTCGCCAAAGCCCGAAATAATTATGGCAACGCCCTCATGAGCGCGGGGGACCCGAAGGGCGCGATCGAGCAATTCCAAGCCGCGGTATCCCTCGAACCGGGCTTCGCCACTGGCCACTTCAGCCTGGGCATGGCTTTGGCCAAAGCCGGCGAGCATCAGCGGGCGGAGGCGGAGTTCCGCCAGGCCCTGACCCTCGATCCGCAGATGGCGGTGGCCCACTTCGAACTCGGCCTGCTACTAGCCTCCCATGCTAGCTTATCGACTGGCCCCCTGGACCCGGCGGCGCGATCTGAGATCGAAGAGGGTATCCGGCTCAACCCGCAACTGGGTGCAGCCCTGCCTCCGGAGGTCGCGAAGGCGCTGGCCGGGGCAGGGAAGTAGAGTCTGGCTCGGAGGCCCCGTGTAAGATGCCAGAGTAAGCGAAATCGTGACCGTCGAGCTTAAAGGACTTTCAGCGGCCAATGTCACGAGTCATGAAAAATCTGTGCCGCGATTCCTGAAAGGTCCTACGTCCATGTCACAGTTGTTGTTGAAATAACGCCACGCGAAAACATGCGGGTGGGGGCACTGCGCCTTCGTGGGACTTCTGGGCAAGCTATTCGAGCCGTACCGGAGTGAGTCGATCAGTAAACGCTAGCCGACCAGGTAGGAGTCATCAGCAGAAGGTGTGACCCAATTTGCGAGTAGCCGACAACACAGGAGCCTGCGATAAGCGCGCGCGGTTTTGTGGACTGGAATTCGCTAGGTCGGAAGGTTGAGCTCGCGTGCCAGTCGCCTGAATCTTGGTTGATCGCGTATAGCGTCGTAAGCGGGGAATACCATTGCAGATCCCAGGAACGGTTCGCGTTCAGCCAGAGCTGTCTCCAACCATTCGAGACACGCAGCTGTTTCACCCAAGCCGAGGCAGGTCCATGCAATCGGCAAGGCAGGGGTGTAACCTTTTTGGCGACGGACTTCCAACTCCGTGATGACTCCGCGAGCTTCGACAGTGTGTCCCAACAATCCCGCAAGATAGCCAAAATAGCCCTCCCCAAGGGGTAGCCCCTCATTGAGCTGTTTGCCCTTATTAGCAACGCTCCAAGCTTCGTCGTTCAGGCCGGTCGCCGCCAGAGCCAATGCCAAATAGAAGAAGGTGTAGGGCGAGTCGGGCGCCAGTTCGACTGCGATGCGTCCGGTGCGGACCGCCTCGTCGTAGCGGCGGGCATAGTAGTTGGCCTGCACGAGACGGAAGTTAGTCATCAAATCGAGCGGGTCGAGCTCGACGGCTTTGGCGGCATGGGCCACGGCTTCCTCGTGTCTGCCGAGCATACTGCAGAGAAGTGGATATACCATGTGGGGATACGCATTCGCGGGTTCCAGGCTCATGGCGTGCCGCTGAATCTGTTCCGACTCGGCCCAACGCCATTGAAACGTCCGCAGGTGTCCGAGGATCGCGTTAAGGTTGACCGAATCTGCATCGAGAGCCAGGCCCTTGGTGATGAGGTGCTCGGCTTCGGGAAGGGCTGAACGGGGAGGCAACGCCCCGAATACTGCGCCGATGATGTGGTATAGGGCCGCACCGACGTACGGCTCGGCGTAACCGGGCTCCAGCCGGATGGCCTCCTGGAAGTACTCGAAGGCGCGCTGGACATCGTTCGGGCGCCGCCTCCCCATCATGTGCCGTCCCTTCAAGTACTGCACATACGCGGTCGTATTCCGGGGACGACTTTGCGTGACCCGCTTTGCCAGACGGAGGTGCAGTGCCTCCGCTGTCGCAGCACAAACCTGGTCCTGAACGGCGAACACGTCCCCCAGGTTGCCGTCGAACCTCTGTGCCCAGAGATTGAATCCATCTCTCACACCGACCAGGTTGACGGTGACGCGAATGCGGTCTCCGGATCTCCAAACCGATCCCTCCAGCACGGCTTCGACGCCCAGTTCCCGGCCCACCTGTCTGGCATCGTGCGGCTTTCCTTTGAAGCGAAACACCACGCTGGGTGCAGTGACCCGCAAGCCTTCGACCCGCGAGAGCACGCGGATCAATTCGTCCGTCAACCCATCACCGAAGTATTCATCCTTGGCGTCTGCGGTTTGGTTCACGAAGGGCATCACCGCCACAGAGGGGCGCTTGGGGATCGGGACGACAAAGCGGTAGCCGCGCTTCGGAATGGTCTCGATGAAGCTGGGTGAATTGGCCGAGTCGCCCAGCGCGTCGCGCAATCGGCTGACGGCGGAATTGAGCGCGACTTCGAAATCCACAAACGTGTCCGACGGCCAAAGCCGCCCGCGCAGCTCTTCCCGGGTTACGATCTCTCCGGGCCGTTCCATAAGAGCAGCGAGCACTTGAAACGACTGTTCCCGGAGGGGGATGGGCACCCCCCTCTTCAACAGCCGGCGGCCTTCAAGATCGACCTCGAATGCTCCGAAACGGACGCTCATGGACGTATCAAGATTCTGGCTTTCAGTCATTTACCTGTCAACATTTTGGTCAGATGCGAACCATTGTCATGTCCGAGTGAGCAGGTAAGCTGGCATCGCAGCGGGCAAAAAAGGAACGGGTGCGGATAGCGCACTTTTTCAAAGGAGGTGACCACCGTGGCGAGTATTAGTTTAAGTTCTCTGCTGGAGGCTTTTGCAATGGCGACGGGCATTCCTTCGTCCGCCTGGCAGATAGTTCCTGGTGACGAGCTTGCGGTGGTCCGGCCTGATGAGAATGGATTCTTTTTCGGCATGGCCACCTCTCAGAAAGGAAATCATGATGAGTAGCCCCAGCGTGGCTTCGAACCTGGTCGAGGCGGCGTTCATAAGGAAGCTGAGGATCAGGCTGCTGCCGTTTCTGTTTGCGCTTTATGTGGTCGCCTTCGTCGATAGAATCAACCTGGGATTCGCGGCGCTCACCATGAATCGGGAACTGGCGATCACCAGCCAACAGTTCGGATTCGCGGCGGGGATTTTCTTTTGGGGTTACTTCCTGCTCGAGGTCCCCAGCAATCTCATTCTTCACAAAATCGGCGCGCGTGTCTGGATCGCCCGCATTCTGATTACATGGGGCGCGGTTGCCGCTCTGACAGGGTTTGTGCAGTCCGTCCATCAACTGTATGCCGCCCGTTTTGCGCTCGGCCTCGCTGAGGCAGGATATTTTCCCGGCATCGTTCTGTACCTGGGCTACTGGTTTCGGCAAAAAGAGAAGGCTCAGGCGATTGCTTTGATCTTGATCGGCATACCTTTGGCCAGCGTGCTGGGCGGCCCAATTTCAGGTCTTATTCTGGACCACACACGCTGGTTCGGCCTCAGCAGTTGGAGATGGCTATTCATTCTGGAAGGATTGCCCGCCGCAACGTGCGCCTTTCTGGTGCCTTTGCTGTTGCCGTCGAGGCCGGCAGAAGCGGGATTCCTGACCGCCGAAGAGAAGGCGTGGATCGCCAGCCAATTGGAGCGAGAAGACCGGCTGAAGTTGGGCGCGGAAAGGCAATCCATTTCTGTGGCACGGACGCTGGTTAACCCGAGAGTCTGGCTTGTGGCTGGTGTCGGTTTTTGTCACGGCTTTGGCAGCTACACCTTTAGCTTCTGGCTGCCTCAGGTCACGAAGTCAGTTTTTGGCGGGCAGTCCAATACCCTCGTCGGCTTCGCGGTGATGATCCCCGGTCTGCTTGCTCTCGTCGCCATGATCGTTATAGCCCGGCACTCCGACCGCACTCTGGAGCGCCGATATCACTTGGCAGCTCTGAACGCTTTAGCGGGAATGGCCTTTCTGCTCGTCGCTGTGCCTCGCTCCGCCTCATTGTCTCTTGTTCTTTTGTCTGCTGTTGCTGTCGGAGGCTACAGCTTCTTGCCTATCTTTTTCTCGCTCCCCGGCGAATTCCTGACCGGATTCTCAGCGGCAGCGGGCATTGCACTGGTGACATCGGTGACCAACTTGGGCGGCTTTGTCGGCCCTTACACGGTAGGCCTGATTCGCCAAAAGACGGGCAGCTTCTACTCCGGCCTGATCTGCGCCGGAGTGTTCTTCCTTGTGTCAGCGAGCTTGGCTCTTCTCCTGCCTAAGCGAGCCCGGTTTGCAGCGGGGGAACCATTAAGCGCGAGTGACATCGGAACATGTTCCAAACCACTACTGGAGGAACTATGAGGATCTTTCATAAGCCTCTTCGTATCGAGCCCGCATTTGACGACCGCGAACAGATCCGCACCATGTTCGAGCGGTGTGCTCCGTATCGGGCGCTCGCAGCTTACGCTCCACAGGGAATCGAGGAGGAAACGCAACCAAAGGCAAGGCGGCCGATTCTTCCGTGGTTTCGGGGAGACTGGGCTGTGGGAGGGAAGCCGCTTGTTGATGGAGCAGAGGCAATCCTGCACAACAAGAGGTTCGTCGCGGCGGCCAAAGCCGCGTTTGGCGCATCGTTCGTGGATCCGGAATTCGTCGTGGTCAACGTCAATGCCCCCTCGGCCAGCGGACCAACTCACATTGACAATCCTTCTTTCTACGGAGCAACACGCGTCGATTATCCGTTGCCGTTTCTGAGAGTGATGGGTGCATCGGGACTCTTCGAGCCATGGCGCGTAGTTCGCGCCAGCACACTTTCATGGTTTTATGACGGCACGGGTGGCAACTTCGACTACTGGCCAGAAGGGATGGATGGACCGATGCTGAGCGAACAACCGCCATTCGGCAACGTTGCTCTCTGCGTAGATACTGATCGGATATACCACCGTATCGGTCCCATTGGAGATGGCAATGCAGAATTGCCACAGATGTCAGCCTCAGCAGAGATCCGGCCGGATGGCGAGGGCAACTGGACCATTCTGGAGAATGAAGAAGCCCGCGCCCTTTATCCAAGCCAGGCGATTCGGTTTTCCGTACTCTGGAAGGCGGAAGTCCGGGACAGAGAGTCGAGGCCCGACAATCTAACTCTGGATCGCATTATGGACATTTTTACCGCGGACCTCGACCGTCGTACGCTGGATTTTCAGACGCCGTCCAATCCATTGACCGACACGGCGTGGATTCTGCTCTTGCAGCGAGTTTATAGTGATGCAAGCGCGATTTCCGGCAGATGACGAGATACCCGGAAGTCGCCTTAGCGGGTTTCCAGGCGACGAATCTCCAAGCCCCGGGTAACCCGCGGTCAACGGCGTGGTGTAGACTGACGTACCCCAACGCCAGGGCCGGCCATTACGCCCCCCCACACCCAGCCGCCACAATCCTACCGCGCGGGATTCCTCAACAACCCTGACACGATTTTTCGCTAATCCTGACGACCTAGACCCCGGCCAGTTGCGGAGAACAGGAGTTCGGATGTTTAAATGAGAGTAAACTGTGCATGAACTTTTGTAACGCCTGTGTGTTCCTTTGAATTCAAGCTACGAGGCTTGCAGGGGGCGTCTTGCACAAAAGTGTGCAAAAAGGTAACACTTTTGATTGCGGAACTCGGTCTGTAAGTTGTTGAAAATAGGTTCGACGTTTCAGGTCGACTCAACAGGGCTTGGGCGGCCCTATTCGGGTTCACTCCACTAGGAATCGGACCCGCTCGATGGTGTTGTTGGCGTAGCCGTCGAGCCGGTTCGAATCGCGCTGCGCGGGTTGCTCTAAGCCCTTGTCGTCAATGGCCTTACAGGCAATATTGAGAACACCAGACTCCGGAACCTTCACCGTTATCTTCCAGAGCGTCCATTCATAGCGGCCGCCGGGGTCGAGCTCGGCGACGCGCCAAGTTGCTCCATTGTCGGTGCTTACCTCGACCGCGGCGATCTTTGCTGTGCCCGACCAAGCCAGGCCGCGAACTGTCACCGTACCAGGGTGCAGGATCACTCCGATCGCTGGGTAGGTCACGACCGACTTAACCTGTACATTGGGCAAGGGATGGTATTCAGACCGGCCTGACGGGGTGCCAACTTTCGCGAGGTACTCGTCTGTCTTGGAGGGCACGGGAGTGTCCGATAATACGATTCGTTCCAGCCACTTAACGGAATTCATTCCGTACCAGCCCGGAAACAGAGCCCGCCAAGGAGCGCCGTGCTCCGGGGTCAGCGGCTGGTGGTTGAGGCGCGTCGCCAGCATAGCATCCGGACCCGTCTGGCTGATCTCAACGCTGCGGCTAAAGCCATCCTGGCCTATGAGATGCATGTACTTGGCCACCGAGGTAGGGCGCGCCAGGCCGATTACGTCAGCAAGAGCCCAGCCCTCCCATAAGCCATTGCTCGCCAGCGCCTCCGGGCCAGTGCCGTTGCCAGAGCACTCCAAAACGGCTCCTATCTCCTTTATTTTCAGTCTTGAAAGCTCCGCGGCCGAGAGTCTGACCGGCTGATTGACTTTGCCCTCAATGCCTAAAAAAGCTGCTCCCCCATCTTTGCCGCTCTGAGGTATCGGGAAATGGTTGCGGACGTAAAAATCTGGTGTGGGAGTGTACCTTTCAAATGACGATTGGAGGTTAAACTCGGCGATCAAGGGATCCGACGAAAGCAGAATGGAGTCGGCAAGAGGTCGCGACCCGCTCGGCAGGAGCAAGCCTCCCCCGCCGACGGCCGCTAGCGCAATGAATTCTCGGCGGAGCATCGAGAAGAGGATTTTACAGCTTTCAGTGAGGGGTCTCAAGAAGATTCGGGCGCAGCGGCTTCAAGCCGTTTTGGCACACAGTTCTTCTTTTGTTCGCCGCGAACACCAAGCGGACCAGTTCGAATCCATTCCGGCGTTGAATTCTCGGCCCTGGTTCATTACGATGGGCAAGGCTTGTTATGCACCGGGGACTCAGATTCAGCTTGGTGTGCGTGCCCCTGGCCGTGGTCATAGTGCTCACCGCGTTGCCAGCCTGGAGCGTTCTCCCCTGCGCCCAGTGCCACCCGAAGGAAACCGCCGCATTCTCCTCCACGCCGATGGGTCGTTCCCTGGGGCTCCCGGCGCGAGAGCCGCCAGACAAGTTTACACATCCGGCCTCGAATACCCATTTCTCCATAGAGTGGAGTGGATCCCGGATGCTTCAGCGCATCGAGCGCGACGGGGTCACGGGCGAGTACGAACCCGCTTACGCGATCGGTTCCGGAACCCATGCCGTGGGGTATCTGATCGAGCTCCGCGACCACCTGTTCCAATCGCCTCTCACCTACTATGCGGGCCGTGGCTGGGATATGGCGCCCGGGTACGAGGGGAACCGAGCACCAGACTTCTACCGGCCCATAAACCCACCCTGCCTGTTCTGCCATTCGGGAGAGGCGCGGCCCGTGCCCCAGACCATTAACACCTATCGCACGCCTCCCTTCGAGGCGGAGGTCATCACTTGCGAGCGCTGTCATGGGGCGGTGGAAGCCCACTTGCACGCACCGCTGCCGGGTTCCATCATCAACCCCGCCAAGCTGCCGCCGCGGGCGCGCGACAGCGTTTGCGAGCAATGCCACCTCAGCGGAGAAGCCCAGATCCCCAATCCGGGCAAGCAAATCATTGACTTCCGGCCCGGCGAGGACCTGGAAGAGGTGTATACGGTGTACGTCTCGGCGGGATCGCTTGACCCGGCGAGCCCTGACCGGCTTAGGGTGATCAGCCAGTCGCAGCAGCTTGCTTTGAGTACGTGCGCCCGGAGGAGCCAAGGGAAGCTCTGGTGTGGAACCTGCCATGACCCCCATCAACAACCTGCCGACCCCAAGACCTACTTTCGCGATCGTTGTCTTTCGTGTCATGGCACCGCCCTCCTCTCCACTCACCCCAAGCCGAATGATGATTGCATTGGCTGTCACATGCCACGCCGGCCGGTTACAGATGGAGGTCACACGGTCTTTACCGATCACCACATCGCGCGGCGGCCACCGCCCGACACCGGCACCACCTCTACCGAGACACCCCGGGCGTTGGTGGCTTGGCATGATCCTCCGGCCGTACTCGCCCAGCGCAATCTGGGGTTGGCTGAACTCCAGGTTGGCGAGAAAGTGGAATCATCCACCCTGGTTATGGCGGGGTTTCAATTGCTGTTGCGATGCTGGTCCCAGTTTCCGAACGATCCGCCGGTGCTGACGGGTATTGGCGAGGTGCTGATCAGCACCGGGCAAGATGAGCACGCGAGAGACGCGATTGCTGTATTCGAGCGGGCGATTCAGGTGGAACCCCAGGTCGCCTGGAACTACTTCCACGCGGGCCTTGCTTGCAGCGCTGCGCATGACTCAAAGAAAGCTGCCCAGTATCTGGAAGAATCCCTGCAACTCGATCCCCTCCTGGAGCAGGCCTATCCCGCGCTCGCCGCAGCCTATCAAGATTCGCATGACACTGCGAAGCAGCGCCAGACCTACGAACGGTATCTGCAGGCGTTTCCCCAAAATATTCAAGCGCAGCTCGATGCTCGCGAACTCGCAGGCCACTAGGTCAGCCTCGAACCTAACGGATTTGCCTACCCTAAAAATATTACTTGACGACATTCCATTGCCACTATATAGTAGGTTTTGTTAATGGGGTCGATAGCCAAAAAGAAGGGTGCCCCAGCGACAAAACGAAGTCGAACCCAGGTCCGGCGGGAAAAGCGGGCTGGCGGTTTGTTGATCAGTTCAAGCTGGAAGTTTGGCGCGTTATTGGAGTCGGGTTGCCGAGGTACGAAGCGAAGGTGGTTTCGCTGAGTAGAGCTGCTTAAGCAGGGCCGATAGCGAGCCAGCGGCAAGGCGACTGTGAGACTGGTCACGACTTTAGCTTCTCCGTGCGACGGCGTTTCTTATCCGCTGTATGTCTTCTTGGGGCGCAAGCCCTCCCGCCTTGTTGTGTTCTCAAACCAGAGCGCCATTGACGTGAGACTCGGAAGACCGTTCGGGCTTGCCGGAAGCCGATATTTCGGCCGGAACGTGCCGTCCCGTGTTGAACACGGGTTTGATCGTCAAGCGCAACTGACCTATCAGACCAGGAGGTTCAAATGAAAAGGCTTGCCCTACAAGGTGTGGTCGTGGCCCTGTCTCTCGTTTGCGGGGTTGGGCTGTCGAGACCCGTCTTCGCCCAGACCGCCGTCTCGGGCACCATCAGCGGCGTCATCTCGGACTCGTCCGGCGCCGTCATTCCCGATGTCAGCCTCACGGTGACCAACGCCGGCACTCAGCTCACCAGGACAACCACCACCAACCCCTCAGGCTATTACACCATTCCCAGCCTGCCGGCTGGCGACTACGAGGTGAAGGCCGAGAAGGAGGGATTCCAGACCTGCCTGAACAAGAGTGTCCACCTGGATCCGGCTGCCACCCTGCAGGTGAACTGTACTTTGACGGTCGGCCAAGTGACCCAAACCGTGGAAGTCACATCCTCAGCCGTGCAGGTGAACGTTACGGATTCGAGGGTGTCGCGGACCGTGGACTCGACGCAAATGGAGGAGTTGCCGGTCAATGGGCGCAATTTTGTCAACCTCCTGGGCCTCCAGCCGGGCGTGGTTCAGAGCTTCAGTTTCAATAGCTTCAACGGCATAAACGGATTCTCAATGTTTGCCTCCCAGTGCACGCAGGTCAATGGCCTTACGGGCGAGTCCAACGCCCTGCTGATCGATGGCGCGCCGTCCACGCGCACCCGGGCCAACGGCGCCACCGTAGCCGTGCCCAGCATGGACGCCGTCTCGGAGGTCAATATCATCACTACCGGATACATGCCGGAATACTCGCGCGCCGCCGGCGGCCAGATGGTGGTGAACCTGAAATCCGGCACCGACCAGTACCACGGCGACGCCTACGAGTTCGTCCGCAACAACGCCTTCGACTCGCGGAATTTCTTCGCGGCGACGGTTCCCACACTGAACGTCAACGACTTCGGCTTCACCATCGGGGGGCCCGTGATTCCGCGCCACCACAAGCTCTACTTCTTCTGGTCCGAAGAGTGGCAGCGCGAAATCCAGGGCAACACTGAGATCGGCACCGTGCCCACCACCGACGATCGCACCGGCGATCTGGCTCCCTATTGCCAGGCTTTCGCCAGCAGTTGCCCCAAAGTTCCGGGTTATCTGAACGGAGTCGATGGCTTGGTGGCCGGGCAGCATTTCCCCAATAACGTCATCCCCGCCAACCTGTTTAGCCCGAACGGTTCGTCAATGGTGGGGCACTTCTACTTGCAGCCTAACACCCAGACCAATCTCAGCACTCTCAACCCCTACGAGGGCGGGAACAATGAGGTTTACAACTACAATACTCCCACCAACGCGCTCAGCAGTGTCGTTAAGGTCGATTACATCATCAACGACAAGAACCATCTGGCTGTGAGCCTGCGCTACCTTTCCAACAGCCTCAGCAGCCCGGCGGGCAGCGGCGGTGGTTCAGCCCTGCTGGACCAGGCCTATGAGTTCCCGGGCCGCGGCGGCACCGTGGATCTCACCACGACCTTCAGCCCCACCCTCCTGAACGACTTCACGGTGTCCTCCACGGAGGATCCCGTTCACGTGCTAGTGCCGGGCGGCTCTTACGGCGGCAACGGTGTGGACCGCAATTCGCTGGGTGTCGATTACCCTTATATCATCCCCGGGGGCGACGCCAGCAAGGACATTCCGGGCAAGATCCCCACGCTCATCATGAGCGGTTTTGAGCAGGTGAGCGGACTGCCCTATCCCTCCGGCAGTACCGGACACATTTATACCATCCAGGACGTGGTGACCAAGGTTAAAGGGGATCACACCATTAAGGGCGGCGTGTGGTGGGAGCACGATGGCGAGAACGATCACGACCAGGTGCGGGTCACGCCGGGCGGCGGCGTGGGGAATAACCTGAACGGCCAGTTTACGTTTAACGGCTCCAATCCGAATTCAACCGGGTCTGCGCTGGCCGATAC
The DNA here is from genome assembly GCA_036521995.1 of Terriglobia bacterium. Classification (GTDB taxonomy): domain Bacteria; phylum Acidobacteriota; class Terriglobia; order UBA7540; family UBA7540; genus Gp13-AA77. The sequence continues at coordinate 25,339 of DATDGR010000324.1, forward strand.
ATTGCTCGGCAACTTCGACGCCTACTCCGAGCTCGGATACCGCGACTACACTCCGTGGCACGCCTACCAGATCGGCGTCTTCGGCCAGGATAGTTGGAAGATGACGCCGCGCTTTACCCTCCAAGGCGGCCTGCGGTGGGATTATTTCCAGCCCTACCGGAGCAACTGGTGCAATTTCGCCATGTTCAGTCCGACCTTTTACTCCACATTTCCGGGAGTCCAGCAGGTGGTGGATCCTACCACCGGCTTCATCACCTCAGGCAACCCGTACAATGGCATCGCCACGCCTTGCAACCAGTTGCCGCAAGACGCGGTCGGGCACTTCGCGGCGCTAGGCCAGGAGCTGACCACAGAGAACCTGAGCAGCATCAACGCGCAGTTGCGTGCTTACGGCATGCAGCGCGGTCTCACGCCCTCCATCATCGGAGGCCAGAACCGCAACTTCCAGCCGCGCCTCGGTTTCGCCTGGGACCCGAAGGGTGACGGGAAGAGCTCCATTCGCGCCGGCGCTGGCATCTTTTACAACCACAACACGCTTAGTGACGTGACCTTGATGGGCGGAAACTCGCCATTCCAGTTGGCCCAGGAGGTGTTCAGCGGCCTGGCGGACTGCCCGGGATCTGCCGTAACCGCTCAACGAACCTGCGCCCCCTCTTCCACCACGGCTCCCCAGTTGCCGATTCCCATGACGGGCCAGAGCTTGCTGAACCAGACGCCGGTGGTTTATTCGTGGAACCTCACCGCTGAGCACATGTTCTTCAACAACACGTTGGTGGACGTGAGTTATGTGGGCAATCGGGCCCGGCACTTCATCATCAATTCCGATTTGAACCAGCCGGCCATCGGGACCTTCACCAATCCCGACAACGCCGGCATCAACCAGGCGGCCTTGAGGCCTTATCCCGGCATTGGCGGCGCCACCGCCGTTGAGCAGGACGCAAATTCAAAGTACGACGCTTTGCAGGTTCAGGTGCAAAGACGCTTTACAAACAACCTGCAATACAGCGTGGCCTACACCTACTCGAAAGCGTTCGACATGGCAGACAGCATCTACGCTGTGACTACAGACACCTACAATCCCAGGTACAACTGGCAGCTTGCCGGCTTCAACCAGGCCCACAACCTGACCATGACCTACATTTACGGTCTACCATTCCTGCAGCACAATACCGAGTTGGTAGGCAAGATTCTAGGCGGCTGGCAAATCTCCGGGGACGTGGCCCTCTACAGTGGATTCCCCACCAGCGTGACCACCAGTGGCAATGACCTGCTGGGTAACGGTGTCACAAGCGTAGGCGGGACCGAATATGCCTACGTCTCACCCAATTGCAACTACCGGGGCACCCGCAGTTTCACGCAGTTCTTTAACACGAGCTGCTTCCCCTCTTCGCTGCAGGTGCCTGGCGGCTTGGCCGGAACGGTGGCGCCGAACGCCATCGAGGGGCCCGGAATCGATAACTTCGACTTTGCCCTGATGAAGAACGGCCACATTACGGAGAGGTTCACGTACCAATTCCGGGGTGAGTTCTTCAACATCTTCAACCATCCGTCGTTCACCGGCGTCGATGCCGGCGTGTTTGACAGCAATTTTGGCGCGATCAACAATGTAATAGCACCACGGCAGATTCAACTGGGGCTGAAGATATTCTTCTGACGCCCTTGACAGTGTGATGGGGGGGCGCTTCGCGAGGCGCCCCTGCATTACCAGAGCAGAGACCAGAATTTCACTCGACCTTTCGGGCGCGATGTGACATTCGATAATAATTATGAACATCTGTAACCCTCCCCAGGCCTCTGGCGAGTCGCAGCCGCCCAAATATCGGCACGCTTGGCGCTGGGTGGCGCCGCCAAAAAGTTCGGAATATCCCACGATGTGATTGAAGGCCAATGAGTTAAAAATCGACTTGGGGAATATCCCACGATCTCATTGATTACAAAGGCTTTATACAGCCACGATCAGGGATATCCCACGATGTTATTGATAAATAAGGACCTTAGCTCGAAGATGCCACCCTCTCATTGAAGAATTTTCATCCTACCGTCTTACGGTCTCCTGAAAGTTTGTTCTTCAGTCCCTGCTCACCAACGCGATTGCGCTTCCGCATTGATCATCAAGCGCTCGACTCGTTACAATGCTGGTGATGAAGCATTCTTGGTCGGCGTTCGCGATTTTTTTGCTCTTACTCATTTCTCGCGCCTTCCCGCAAGCATCACCTTCTGCCCAAGCGCCGGCTGAAGCCGAGGTTCAGCAGGGGACAGAGGCCTTTCAGCGCGGCGATTTCGGCGCCGCTGAGCAGCATTTTTTGGCCGCCTTGAAGATGGACCCAAATCTTCCGAAGGGGGCCGAGGTCCGGGCCAATCTTGGTCTAGCCTATTACGTTGATCACCAGTATCCCAAGGCAATCAGTGAGTTCCAGGAAGCGCTGCGCCAGGACGCTTCGCTGCAAACTGCCAACTCTTTCCTTCCTCTTAGCCTGGCAGCGTCCGGCGACTGTGCCCAAGCGATTCCGGGGCTCGATCGTGAGTTTGCCTCCAACCCTGATGTGAAGCTGCGCCGCGTCCTGGGCCTCAGCCTCGAGAAGTGCTGGTCTGATGCCGGCAGGCAAATGGAAGCGGATGTGGCCATGCAGAAGTTGCTCGCCGCCTACCCTGACGATCCTGACGTTCTCTACACGGCGGGACAGCTTTACGGAAGACTCTCTTCGGAGATCAACCTGAAGCTTTTGCAGGTGGCGCCCGCTTCTCCGCGCACCTATCAACTGATGGGATCGGTGGCTGCGGCCGACGGCAATTGGAAAGGGGCCATTGACGCCTACCGGAAGGCTCTCCACCTGGAACCCAATCTCCAGGGCGCCCACCTTCAGATCGCCGTCCTGCTGCTGACGAACTCGACGGAACCGAACGCCTGGCACGAGGCCATAACCGAATTGAATGAGGAACTTAAACTCAATCCCACCAGCGCCGAGGCGGAGTACGAGATCGGCGAAGCCTACCGGAAGCACCAGCAGCCGGAGCCGGCCGTCAAGGCCTTTGAGCAGGCGCTCGAGCTGGATCCCAATGCCGTGCCGGTCCGCTTGGGATTGGCCAAGGCCTTGCGCGAACTCGGCCGCAAGCCGGAGGCGCTGGCCGCTCTCGAACCTGCCCTAAAGAGCGCGCCGGGCGACCCCGCCATCCACTTCCTTTTGGCCCAGATCTACCGCGATTTGGGCCGCACGAATGAAGCCCAAGCAGAGACCGCTGCGTTTGAACGCTTACAGAAGACTACCACCGTGCCGGGCGCAGATCTCGGGCCTAAATGAGGCCTTTTCGTGAGCTTCGGGGGATTGCTCCCGTCCTTGTTTGGGTTCGGGGACGCGGGCGGGCAGGCCGCGCCAGAATTCCTCAGTGGCTGATGTCTCTCGCCACCCGCGGACTGACGGCCTTGCATGACCGCGACAAACGCCTCGTCGCACGCTATATTAGACATGCAAATGGATGGGGCAGAGATGCAACGGGGTGCTTTCCATCGGTCGCCTCCGGCGCGTGGCAGTCAGAACCCTTTCCACCACGCAGGGGGTCAATGGCTTCGGCTCGGCGTGCTGCTCCTGGTTTCCTTCCCTCGATCGGGGCTGGTGGTGCAGGCCCAGACGCCACCCCGCCCGACGGCTGTTCAGAGTCCGAGCCCCACGCCTCAACAGGCAGCACCACCACCGCCCTCACCCACGCCGCCTTCTGAGCAAGCGATCCCTTTGCCTCAGATTGCCGACAGGGCTGAGGAATTGGACCGCCTGCTGCGGCAGGTTTCCAAGCAACTGACGCCCACCCCGGAACTGCAGGAGTCTTTCCGCACGGCCGAGGCCCAAGCTGAAGAGATTCGCCAGCGCACGCTTCAAGTTAACAACCTCCTTGCCGACACACCGAACATGCTTCAACTGAGCGAAGAAGACCGGTACTGGCGCTCTCTCGGTCAGCAGTACGCCGCCCAGCGCAACCTTCTAACGTCCCGCGCTGCCGACCTGGAGGAGCAGATTGGTTTGCTCGATGGCCAGCAGGTGGCGTGGCAAGCTACTTGGGATCAGCTTCGTGGGACCGAAGGCATTGAGGGAGTCGTCGATCGCGTCCGGCAGGAAGTGGACGGAATCCGCATGGCCCGCTCGCAAGCCCAGGACCAACTGAATCTAATCCTCACTCTTCAGAACCGGGTTTCCCAGCAGAACCAGCAAATCTCGGACGTGCTGGTCAGGGTTGACGAAGCCCTGGAGCGATTGCGAGGCCGTCTGCTGGAGAGGGATAGCCACCCGCTCTGGGACGCTCGCGAAGTGCGCAAGCTCGACCAGCCGATGACCTCGCTAATCCGCGAGTCCGTCAACCGGGAGTTCACGACCGCGGGGGATTTCCTGCGGGCGGAGAAGTGGCGGGTGTTGAGCGTGGCGGCGCTGTACCTTCTGGGTTTGCTGGGAGCTTTGAAACTCAGGCGTTACGCCAGCGGCGGCAGGCCGCCCGGAGCCCGTTCAGAGGCTTCGGAGATCTTTGCCCGCCCCTTTTCGGTGGCGGTGCTGGTAGCCCTGCTGGGAACCATCGGTCAGGCTGCGTCGGCGCCGACTGGCGTTGCCTGGTTCATCTATCTGCTGTATGTGATTCCGGCGTTGCGGTTGCTGCCGCCTCTGATCGAGCCCGGGGCGAGGATTCTTCTGTACACCCTGACGGGCTTCTACCTGCTGCAGGGCATGCTCTTCATGATCCAGTTTCCGCCGGTGGTGAAGCGCGAGCTCTTCGCGCTCGAAATCATGGCCGCTCTGGTTATTCTTGGCTGGCTCACGCGTCCCTCCCGGCTGCGCCAACTCCGCGTACCCCGCCGGAGCCTGCTCATGCTGGCGGCCGCGGTCCGAGCCGGGCTGGTCCTGTTGGCTGCGTCGCTCGCTGCGAACATTTTCGGCTTTCTCGCCTTGGCGCAGATCCTTGGGGTGGCTACGCTGCTCGGCGCCTTCGCGGCGGCTGCTCTTTACACTGCTTTTCGGGTCCTCACTTTGATTCTGATCACCGTCGTGCGCGGCGAGTGGGCGCGTTCGCTGCCCGAAGGACGCCGCGAGACCATCGAACGCTGGGCCAAGCGCATCCTGGCCTCGGCCGCCGCATTGTTGTGGCTCGGTGCCGTACTGCATTTGTTTGCCATCTCCAAGATTGTCATGAGCGCTGTTTCGGACGCGCTTCAATACCCCATCGGTTTCGAGAGAGTCCATATTACGCTCGGCACTGTGCTGAGTCTCACCCTCATTCTGTTACTCGGGTACGCCCTCGCCAACGGCGTTACGTTCGTGCTGCAGAAGTTCGTTTTCGCGAGGTTGCCCCTGCAACGCGGCCTGCCCTACGCCATCTCAAGGGTCACCTACTACGTCCTTTTGGTACTGGTTTTTCTGGCGGCCCTGACTGACGCGGGAGTGGAACTCAACAAGTTCACGCTTGTCACGGGCGCCTTGGGTGTGGGCGTGGGCTTCGGCTTGCAGAATATCGTCAACAACTTCGCATCCGGTTTGATCCTGCTTTTCGAGCGCCCCATCCGTGTGGGCGACATCGTGGAAGTCGGCGGATTGTCCGGTACTGTGAAGCGGATTGGAGCTCGCTCCAGCACCGTCCAGACTTTTCAGGACGCGGAAGTGATTGTGCCCAACAGCAACTTGGTCTCAAATCAGGTCATCAACTGGACCTTGTCATCGCCGCGGCGGCGCGTGGAGATACCGCTTGGGGTGGCCTACGGCACGGATCCGGAACAAGTCCTCAAGCTGCTCGTCGACGTGGCGGAGTCGAATCCCGGAGTCATGCGCTATCCCAAGCCCATGGCTTTCTTCCTGGGCTTTGGTGACAGCGCGCTCAACTTCGAGCTCCGCTTCTGGTCAGGTCAAGACACTTGGTTCCGACTCAAGAGCGACGTAACGATCGGCGTCGCCAGGGCCCTACGGGACGCCGGCATCGAGGTCCCCTTTCCGCAACGGGACCTTCACGTGCGCAGCATCGATACTTCGGTTAAAGAAGCGCTGGCCACGCTGCCCGACCGAAGTGTCATTGATTGACCCTTGGTGAATCAGCCCGCAGCTTCAGTCAAGACGCCGCCTTCCAGCGGTTCAGGATCCTCCCGGCGTGTGCGCTGGTGGATCGTCTGGACTCTTTTCTTCTCGACGGTCACCAATTACATTAGTCGGCAGACCTTCTCAGTGCTGTCGCCGGTGATCACTCGCCAGTTTCACCTGAGCCATACCGATCTTTCGAGAATTCTGGGCGCCTTCCAAGTCTCTTACGCGGTCACGTGGTTGCTCGGCGGCATCCTCCTGGACGCCGTCGGAACCCGCCTGGGGCTGGCGCTCGCGGCGGGATGGTGGTCCGTGATGAACATGCTCACCGGACTCGCCGGTTCGGTCTCCGGCTTTGCCTTCTTCCGCTTCATGCTGGGGATCGGTGAAGGATTCAACTGGCCGGCCGCGAGCAAGGCGGTCGGTGAGTGGTTCCCGCGCCAGGAACGCAGCCTGGCCGTGGCCATCTTCGATAGCGGCTCCAGCGTCGGCGGCGCCCTGGCGGCCCTGGCGATTCCCTGGATCGCACTGGCCTTCGGCTGGCGCTGGGCGTTTGTGTTCTCGGGAATGGTCGGCCTGGTCTGGCTGCTGGTTTGGCTGCGGGTTTATCATCCGCTCGACCGCCATCCGCGCCTGACGCTAGAAGAATTGGCGCTCATTCAGGCAGGCCGGGACACCGCTCTAACGTCCGGGCGGCGCGGCGTCAGCCGCTGGCTTGGATTGCTGAGGGACTCGAACGTCTGGGGGATTGTACTGGGCCGTTCGCTGACCGATCCCATCTGGTGGTTCTACGTCTTCTGGCTGCCGCAGTACTTGAGCGACGCCCGTGGGTTCGACTTAAAGCGCATCGCCCTTTTCGCCTGGATTCCGTTTGCCGCGGCGGACCTCGGTAACTTCACCGGCGGCCTCATCTCCGGATATTGCGTCCGGCGGGGTCTCCCGGTGATTCGCGCCCGCAAGTGGGTATGCGCCGTCAGTTGCATTCCGGTACTGGCCGGCATACCGGCCGCTCGCGTGCACAGCGCTTATCTGGCCCTGGCGCTGATTTGCGTCGCTCTGTGGGGCTACGCAAGCTGGTCGACGATGGGCCTCACCTTTCCCTCAGACCTCTTTCCGCAGGACGTGGTGGCCTCCGTCACCGGCCTCAGCGGTCTGGTGGCGTCCGGCCTGGCGGGCACCGGCTTTACGCTGGCTGTGGGAATGCTGGTTGACCGCTCCCACTCTTACGGGCCGGCGTTCCTGGCTGCGGGGATCCTGCCTCTGTTTGCCACTGCGTCGGTGTTCCTGTTGATCCACCCGCGGACTGCTGTGGAACCGTCCGCCGACCAGCGGCCGCAGTGATTCTCCTGAGAAAGGTCATGGCCCTCGCCTCACATCTTGCCTTGCAGTTCGTCCGCCAGCGCTCCGGCGTCATACAGCTTGCGCATGGTCTCGATCATGACCGCGGTGTCGACGGCCACGGCACGATTGTTGGCCTCGTTGTAAACATAGTCTCCCACCAGGCTCTCGATGTTGCCGTCGAAGATCAGGCCCACCAACTCGCCATTACGATTGATCACCGGGGATCCCGAGTTGCCGCCAATGATGTCGCAGGTGTTGACGAAGTTCACGGGCGTCGCCAGGTCCAATCGACCCTGTTGCTGCCAGTAAACCGCGGGCAGATCAAAAGGCGGTTTCTGGTCGAAGCCCAGAGAGCGATCGTAAAGCCCATAGAGTGTCGTCTTGGGAGGCGCTTCGGTGCCGTTCATCGGATAGCCGGTGACGGTCCCGTAGGACAGACGCAGAGTGAAGGTGGCGTCCGGATAAGTCGACGTGCCGTACACTGCGAATCGCGCCTGGCCCAGCTTCTCTCCGGCTTCCGTTTCGACGCTTTCCACGTTGTCTTCCACCCACTTGCGGATCTCGCGTATCGGCGGGTCGATCTTCCGGGCCAGCACGATCATGGGGTCGTTGGAAGCTGCCACCGCAGCTTCACCGCCCTCGACCAGCGACTTCCGGAACGCGGGATCTCCCATCTTAGTGCCTGTGATCACGTCACGCACCACTTCTTTCGGAGGCTGCCCGCCGAGGGCCGCCTGAACAAAGGGATCATCGGAGCCCAGTTCGCGCGCTGACAGAGCCAGGCCGGCGGAAAGAAGCGCTTCTTCCATCTGCGGGTAGACAGGTGCCGGCGAAAAGAGCTGGAACTTGAGCGAGTCGAGTTGGGAATCGTGGAAGCCGTCCAGCCTTTTTCCATCTGGTTTCTGTACTTCGGCCACGTACTGAACGATGGTCAGCGCCATGCGGGCCATGCGCGAAGAGTTTACTCCCCGAAAGCGCTCCTGCTTCGCTCTTCCCGCATACTTCTGTTCTGCCTCCTGAATCTCGTCCCAGGCGCCGCCGTATTTCTGCCTCCATTCCGGATTGGCGTCCACGCGCGCCCGGAACTCGTCTTCTTCCTTCTGCTTCTTGGCGATCAGGGATTTGTCGCGAAGACCGTTTTCCTCCCCGTTGATGGCCTTGAGGCCATTTTGAATTCCGAAGATCATGTCCGTGGCCTGACGCTCCTGCTCGGTACCCAGAGCCGCGTACTTCTGCAGCACGGCCAGACGCTCGTTCAGGATCTCGAGGATCTCCGGGAAGGTATAGTCTCGCGTGGTCTCAATCTGCGCCACCGTGTCAAGCCGTGAGGTGGATCCGGGATTACCCGAGACAAAAACGAGCTCGCCGTTCGACGGTCCCTTGTTATTCCACTTCAGGTAGTGCGGCGTGTCGGCAGGCTTGCCGTCTTCGTAGGCGCGAAAGAGAGCGAAGTCGATGTCGTAGCGCGGATAGGTGAAGTTGTCGGGATCGCCTCCGAAGAATGCGATCTGTTCCTCGGGCGCGAACACGAGCCGGACGTCGGTGTATTTCTTGTACCGGTAAAGCCAGTACTCGCCGCCCTGGTAAAGGGAGATGACGTCGGAGCGCAGTTTAGTGGCGTCGAGACTTTCCTTTTCAATCTTGGCCATCTCGGCCTTGCGGGCGTCGAGCGCGTCTTTGTCGGTCATGCCAGGCTTCGCCACACCTTGGACGCGTGCCGTAACGTTCTCCGTTGATTCCAGCACGTTCAACTCGAGGTCGGGACACTTCATCTCCGCGGCTTCGGTCTTGGCCAAAAAGCCGTCTTTTACGTAATCTTTCTGGGCATTCGAGACCTTTTGCAACTGGCCGAGCGCCACGTGATGGTTCGTGAGCGCGAGGCCGCGCGCGCTCACGAATGATCCTGAACCACCGTCGTTGAAGCGGATGCTCGCCAGCCGCACATTGTCGAGCCATTCCTGAGTGGGCGTGAACCCGTAGCGCTCCTGGAGTTGCTTCGCCGGAGGGTTGTCAAACGTCCACATCCCTTCGTCAGCCGTCAAGGCGCGGTAATTGAGGCCAAAGACTCCCAGAATGAAAACGAATAAAGCCAGTGAAACCCATCTTTTCCCAGCCCGATGCATAGACAGTGTCCTTTCTTCTTCGCGATAAAGTTCATGATCCAACGGTTTGCGGATCTCAGACCAAGATTTCCTTGGAGAACCCGGCAGGCAGGAAGTTTACACCTGTAAGGCTGATTTTGGGAACATTACGACGCAGCTAATTCACCCAAGGAAAACCGGAATTCTTCACGTGATTGGAGATTCAGTGAATCGCCTGATTTGGGCGATTGACTCGCGCGAGCCGATTTCTGACTCCGAACCTGCGATGGATTTCGGGCTGATCCCTTCCGGCTACCCTGAGCTCCTTCGCCCAGGAATCGGGCGGGGAGATCCCCCTCTCCGAGGAGACGCTGAGCCGCTAAGGTGACTGAGGTCGCGACAGCGTATCGTACAGCGGCTGAGCCGGCTTCACTTCCGGGTTCTCATCGGCCACCGATATGGCCAGAACTCGAATCTTATCGTTATCGGGCAGACGAATGGTTTTGGCACCGTCCGGCAGGCCGAGGGAATACGCAAACAGGTAGGAGTAAGCGTAGGGTACGTTCTCGCCCTTGGCGTCGTGGTGATGGTCGCAGTACCATGCCAGGTTCGCCCGCTTGATGTAGCCCGGCTTGATGCCCGTCATCTCGGCGTAGTCATCGTGCTCCGTTCGAGGCTTCGGCCCGGGTATGGAGATGTCCTTGGCGATCCATTGCCGGTCATCCCACTGCCCGATGAATCCGCCCCAATCCTGGATGTTCAGATCCACCGTGGTGCTGCCGATTTCGAACGCTGCCTTCTGATCGCCGTCCGCCGAGGCTGCCAGCACGTACACGCGATTGTAGTGGCCCGCGGGTAGATCGATCTTCTGCCCCTTGGGCACCACGGCGTCGGGCTCGCCGGTCTTAGCCGGGGCGAGCCGGAGCTGTACACCGTCAAACGAGACTTCGGCGGGCAGCATTTCCGCCGGCAGCGCGTTGCCTTTGCCGTCGAACCCACCCCTCGAAGGCGCGCCGTCGTTGGTGGCCGCCGCGAGATCGTAATGCAGGGTCACCGGAGCCGAGCGGACGCCGGCGACCTGCGTCTGGGGCGCACCCAGCATGAGAGCGAACGTCCGCGGCTGATAGGCGCTGAACGAGGTTACCAGGGCGCCGCCGTCCAGGGAGGCAGGGCCTACCGCCTGTTCCTGGCCGTTGACTTCGCGCGCCGCCGTGATGGGCGCTGCGAAGGAAATTCGGACATCCGGTTGCGGTTTGCCGTCGAGCTCAACGAGCCGCAAGATGACCTCGTCGCTTTGTTCGGCTTTCTTCAGCGCCAAGACTCGAATCCGAGGACTGCTGACCTTGAGGAGGGAAAACTCCCGGCCCAGCTCACCCGGATGCTTCGGGGTTTCAAAGGCGATCAGCGGATCATTGAGACGCTGACCCTGCCAGTCGGTGCCGGCCTCGCGCCAGCCGGCAGGATGTCCGCCAAGACCGTAGACGAACTCGTGGTGCCCGAGGTCCTGAGTGGCCTGGTCGTGGTAGCCGCCGCGCGTGCCCGGGGTGCGGATCAACGTCAGCCGCAGGGTGTGGTCATCGGGCTTATCCGACCCGTTCTTGCAGTCGGTCAGGAGAGTGACGCCGAACTCGCCGCTCATATCGGTGAGGTCAACCCACTGGTGCGACGGCACCTCGAACTTCTTGGGTTTGGCGGTGGGCCGCCGAATGGTGCCGATGTCCCAATTGTAGGTCGCCATGCTGTTCGAAGCCGACAAGGGAAAGCTCGCCTTCAGGTTGGATTCGCGCGTGTTCCAGTCGATGGCGTTTCCGAACTCCACCCGCTTTCCTGCGTCGCCTGCCGAAAGCATGATGGTCTGAACAAAGGTGGAGCCTGCCGTCTGACGCGACACTTCCACCGCCACCCGCGCCGGACCGTTCTCCACGACGCGTGTCCGCGCCGGACCCTCGACGTAAGCCTTCGGGGCGGCCTGCTCCTGGTCCCAATCCATGTTCCAAGCCGGCCACTGCGTGGGATTATCATAGGAGATCGCCAGGCGCGCCGGCGCCGCCAGCAATTCCTTTCCGATCGACTTGTCAAAGATGCTGGAGACATCACCGCTCGCGTCGAGCTTCACGCGATAGTACTGGTTCTCGAGCGAATTCTCGGACACCTGGAGGGTGGAGGCGGTCCCGCCCGAGCCTGGCGCCACGTCGTAGACGGCGTAGCCTACGGAGGGAACTTTGGGCACAAAGAGCACTTTGCCGTCGGAGATCTGCGCCGGAACCTCATTGCCATCCGGACCCGTCACGTGGACCACGTCAGGCATGCCTCCTGGAAAGCTGACGCTCGCTTCCACCACGTCTTCACGGTTGACGTTGAGCGGGTTGAAGACCACGACGGGGACGCCCTGAGTCTGCGTATCGAGCGCCGCCGAAACGGCTTCGGTGGCGCTCTTCAGCACACCCGCGAACTGGTTTAACGCGATCACATCATCGTTCCAGGCGAACTCGTACGCTTTGGGAGTGGCGGTTCCGGCCGCGATGTCGTGGAACTGGCCGCCCATCACGAGCGTCCAGGCATCGTTCAGGCGCTGAAGCGGATACGTCCGGGCGCCCAGCCACTGGGCGGCAATGGAGGCCTCCTCCGCCGCCTCGGCCAGCAACTCTTCTTTGCGGAGCCAGCGCTTCTGGTAGGCCTGGGAAGTCAGCGAGCCGGCCGAATGGTTGGTCAGCTCCATCTCACCTGTATAGCGCGGAAGCCCGGCCGCCTCAGCGGGCGTAATATCCAGGAACATCTGATCTGCGTTGGAGGAGATCACGCTCACAGGGCCGTCTCCCACTCTAACCCCCGGCCACTCGGGATGCGGCCGGTCTGGCGGGAAGTACTGGCCATACGGTGGCAGGCTCGCGGTCCCTTTGGTGACGATGGCCTCAAGCCGCTTGACGGAATCTTCATCCGGGGCCCCGCCAATGTCACCCGTGCCGAAGTAGTGATAGTCCGTGAAGACGCCGCTAACCTTGCCGTTGTGGTCGACACGCGTGGCCCAGTCCTCCTGATAGCGGTCGAGATCGCGATCCTGCTGGGCCTTGGTGAGACCCTCCACCAGGCTCTGCAGGCTCATGAACTCCTGTATATCCTTCTGATCGAACGGCTGCCCGCTGGCGTCGACCTGTTCCAGCTTTTCCCGCAGCGCCTGGAGCTTCTTCTCAGCATCTTGAAGGGCGGTGTCCGGCGGCGCGGGCGGCAACGGCTTGCTGAGGTCGGTGTCAATGCCGGCGCTATAGCTTCCGGGGTTGAGACCTGCCAGCACGCTCTCGCCATCCGGCCCCACCCAGGCGCCCACGTTGAACGGCGTCCCTTCCGGCGTCTTCTCGCGTGATTCCGGACCTCCGGCGTCGGCCGAAGAACCCCACACCAGCTTTTGGGTCGAGAAGCCCTTCACCCCCGAGTGGGCAAGGATGGTCGGCAGCGACGCCGGAAACCCGAAGCAGTCAGGCAGCATGTATTCCGCACTGGCCTTGCCAAACTCCCTCCGGAACCATTCGTTCCCGTACAGGACTTGACGAATGATGGTCTCAGCGCTGGGAGTATTGACATCCCCCTCTTCGACCGAAGAGCCCGCCGGGTACCACCTCCCCGCATCAACGTACCGCTTCACCTTGGCGAAGTCGGCCGGGAAATACTCCTTCATGAAACGATAGCGGTTGGAGCCGGTGAAATTGAAGATGTAATGGGGATAGGCTTCGAACAGCTTGAAATTGTCCTCCATGGTCTTGCGAATGTATTCGCTGATGACCTGGGGGTACTCCCAGCGCCATTCCGTGTCCAGGTGGGCGTAACCGACCACGTAGAGGGTTGGCTGCCGGCTGAGATCAGGTTTCTGGTTCGTTTGCGCGCGGGTCTGCCCAAGCAAGGTCAGGCAGGCCAGTGGAACCAGGATCAAACTCGTGCGGCATCGCGGCATCACATCCTCCACCGGTGTTCGGAAACTCGTTCGAACTCGTATTACGCAGCCGTCCCCTAGACGGTTTACAGCGTCCAGATTATCGCAGCGCTTGGGCTACGCCTGACACAGAAGTATTCAACTGCTTTGGCGTCCGGTCCGATCAACGCAACGTGATTGCGAGCACACAAAGGTCTCGATTGTCCGGCAGCGTGAGGCTTTGAACGACCTTGGAGCTGTCCAGGGCGAACGAATAGTTATACAGGTTAAAGGTACGGTTGTCCGTGGTGCCGTTCCAGACGTCGCGATAGGCCATCGCCGCCGCCTCGGCTTCGTGGGGAAACTGTTGGGGCGTGAACCAATCGCTGAAACTCTGCGTGAACTGCGCACTGGTGCCGTCGGCGTAGTTCACGGTGATCACTTGTGACGTCTGGTTGCCTTGGACGCCGGTGGCCAGCATCAGCAGAGTCGAGTAGTGGCCAGCCGGCAACTCCATGGACGCTCCAGTGCCACTGACGACATTGAGTTGATTCGGCGGCCCAAAGCTGAAGTGAATGCCGTTCAGGATTCGCGACGGAGTCAACAGGTTTGCCGAGTACGCGAAGCCCCCACCATCCAGTCCGCCGCTGGACGAGAACATGGTTCCGTCGGTGTAGAAGCCGGACACGTTGAATGATGGAGTAAGATTCACCACCGTTCCAGTGCCGCCCGTGCCGGTCGCTGCGCTAACAGCCAGATTGATGCTGGCCGTTTGGGTCAAATTACCCGACGTGCCGGTGATGATAATCGTGGCGAAGCCCGTCGCCGCCGTGCTGGAGGCGGTGAGAGCTAGTTTACTCGTGCTGCTTGTGCTGGGAGGCTTGAAGGATGCCGTGACGCCCTTCGGCAATCCGGACAAGGAAAGACTGACGCTGCCGTTGAAGCCGTTCACGGCGTCAACAGTGATGGTGTTGATGGTGGTCGCCTTCTGGTTCAGGAACACGTTGGCCGGGGCTGTCAGCGTGAAGCCTGGTAGTGCAAGCGTCACATAAGCGGTGTGAGCCAAGCCGCTGGCCGTGCCGGTGACGATGATGGGAAAGTCTCCGCCGGGAGTGGAGTCCGTGGTCGAAACCGTCAGTGTTGAAGCGCCCGAGCCACTGATCGACGCCGGATTGAGGCTGACCGTCACACCTGCCGGCTGGCCGACAGCCGTGGCCGTCAGATCAACGGCACCGTCGAAGCCATCCACGGCGCTGACCGTGATCGTGCTGGCTCCGCTCTGACCCTGCGTGAGGTTAATCGTGCCCGGCGATGCCGTCATATCAAAGTTGGGACCCGTGGGCACCGGCCCCACTGCATTAAGCAGGCTCTGTCCGTTCGGCGAACCCCAGCCGGTCACCAGGTCGAAGGCGGTAACTGCTCGGAACAGGTCAGGACTCTCGCTGTTGAAGTTATTGCCCTTCGTAATGTCGTGGAAGTCCTCATCGTAGTTCGTTCCCTGGCCGATCGAATAGATAGTCGGGTTCAAAAAGCCGATCGGCGTGCCACCCGCCTGCTGGTTGGCCAGGGCCAGAAAACCTGCCCATCGTGGCGCTGAAAGACTGGTTCCGCCAACTCCCCCTTGGCATGAGCCATTGGCGCAATAATAGTTGTCGGTATTCGCTTCCGCAGCCAGGTCCGGTATGTTGCGCAAGGTCTTCGAGCCTTGGTTCAACGAGTTGATGACCGGCACCTGGTAGCTGGGAATCTTGAAGCCATTCGTGCTAACCCCGCCGCCGCTCCCAACCCAGGCAATTTCTGACTCCCAGGGTCCGCCGGGGCCGTCGGTCAGCAAGTCGGTTCCACCGGCGGCCGTGATGTAGGGATCGTCAGTCGGGTAGAAAATCACGTTGCAGTTGCCGGTGCACCCGGGAGGGGTGTAGGCGCCGCCGTCTCCGGAAGCCACAAACAGATTCTGACCCTGCGCCGCGAACTCCTGAAAGATCGGCTCGTCCGAGGAGGGGTCAGCCGGAAGCCAGCCAAAGGAGCAACTCAGTTGCTTGGCGATGTTGTCAGTCGCCATTTGGTTGAACATGTCGACGTCAAAGTTGCCTTCATAAACGACTACGAGCGACAAATTGGGGGCCATGGAGATCGCCTGTTCGATGTCGATGACCTCTTCTCCATCATCGCAACCGGCGCCACAGATTCCGCTGACCCCGTCCAGCAGCTCGTTGACGATGGGAACGTTGAGCGGCTGATTAATGGTGCTGAAGTAGGCCTGAACGTCGCTGAGGTTGTAAGGCCCGAACTCAAACAGCCCGACCGCCTGTCCGGAGCCGTCGAGGCTGACACCAGACGCGTAGGCCGCCCTCATGTCGCTTCCCAGAAATTGACCGCCCGGCCCGGAGCCACTCAGGTTGGTGTGCACTTGCTCACCTTTGGCAAGCCGCTTCAGACCTGTAGGATGGGGCGGGGAGAAGTTGTTGAGACCGGAGATACCTTGGATGGGAACGCCCAGCTCGACCGAGGGTTCGATGTTTGGAGCGTAGAACGTGCGCCGCTCGGCCGGGTGTTGGTAAGCCTGCATCGTCACCTGGAAAGCCTGCTCGATCGCGGCAACTGTCCCGTCCACATCCAGCACTAACCGATTGGGGGTCGTGCGCGTCACCGTTAAGCCGTATGACCTGACGAAACCAAGGGCGGCTTCGTAATCATCGGCAGTGGGGCCAAATCGGCCCGTGAACTCCTCCGCGGTCAGATATTGACGATAGTTGGGACTGGACGGGTCGTAGAGCTGACCCAGCAGCCCCCGGAGTTCCGGCTCATTCCGCAACCGCAGCGTTAGCGCCAAACTCAACCGCTGTGAGCTGGGAAGGCGGCCGATCACTCGTGCGCCCGCCGGCGCCGATAATTGAGTTGGGAGTATCTGTCTTACCTGCGCCTCCGAGGGCGTTGCGAGGAAAAATAAGGCTGCCGAAAATAGAAATGTGCCTAGCGAAAGAATCTTTCTTGGGGTGTTCGGTGTTTTCACGGGGTTGAGCCTCCAACTCTCAAGGAAGGTAAAGGTGGCTGGCGCACCGGCATCAGAGATCCGCATCGCCCTTATTTTCATCAACATCGTAGCATATCGCAGCTAAGTCCCCTCTCATAAGCATCGTAGAATTCGGAGGCTGCGTCCCAAATTAGTCAGAGTCAACGGTTTGTCCCATCAACAACATGCTGGGTTTGGACCATAAGCCCTTTGCGTTCAGGAAGACGCCGGGTTCGCTCGTGCAAATCTAATCGTCGCGACATTGACGCCTCCCGGCTTCTTCCGTCGCTGGGCCCCAACCATTTCCAGGCCGGGACACCGCCCGCCAGAAGACGGAGTGAAACAGAGATTTCAGGCGTTGTCAAGGTGCAGGAAGGAAAGCGCGAGCGCACGGGCACCAGTACGGCCTGCCGCAACATCGCCGCCCGCACCGCCCCCCCCGGCTCCGATTTCTCCCTGAAGAAAAACTCCTGGCTATGCCCCAGATTTACCTATAGATATAGCAAAGTTATCGAGGCGCTAGGCTAGTCTACACAGCCCACGGCTGAGATAATCAATACAAGTTTTGTATACCATTGGAGTATTGACATTGTGATACCATCCATGTTAGGGTCTCTTTGACTGGAAAAACGGAGACGCTTCATGCACCCGCACTTGAACCTCGGCGACCCGCCCGTGAAAGCTGAAGGCGCCGAAACGCCCGCAACCCCGGCTCGCCGGTTACGAATCATGATGATTGAGAACGACCGGGCAGATGCAGCCCTGGCCTTGCGAGAGCTGCGCCGGGCGGGGTTCGAGGTCCAAGCAGACGTTGTTCAGGCGCCTGATGAGTTTCACCGCTGCCTAGTTGGAGGTTCATACGACGCCATTCTGGCGGACCATAACCTGCCAGGCTGGACGGGAACCGATGCCCTCACCCAAGTCCGGCAGCGGGGGCTCGAGATACCCTTCATCCTGGTAACGGGATCGCTTGGAGAAGAGGGCGCGGTGGAGTGCATTAAGCAAGGAGCCTCTGACTATGTCCTTAAAGACCACCTCGCCCGGCTCCCGTTGGCCGTGGCACGCGCGTTGAAGGAGGGGGAGTTACGTCGGGCTCGCGCCCGCACTGAAGCGGTATTGCACCTTACGATCGAGGCATTGGAAGCGGCTGCCAACGGCATTCTGATTACGGACCGGGCGGGCGCCATCGTTTGGGCGAATGCGGCCTGTACGGCGCTCACCGGGTACTCTCCTCCTGAACTGGCGGGGCACAACCCCAGTATCTTCAAGTCCGGCCGACACGATGGTGGTTTCTTCTGTGAGCTGTGGACCACCATTCTTAACGGTGGGGTTTGGCACGGCGAAATCATCAATCGGCGCAAGAACGGCAGTTTCTACACGGAGGAGACGACGATCACCCCGGTTCGAGACGCGCGCGGCGCGATCACGAATTTTATTGCCATCAAGCTGGACATCACCGAGCGCAAGCAGGCGGAAGACGAAATCAGGAAGCTAAACGCGGGCTTGGAGCAACGGGTAGCGAAGCGCACGGCCGAGTTGGCAAGCGCCAACAGTAAGCTGGCGAGTGAAGTCGCAGAGCGGAAGATGGCCGAGGAAGCGCTCGATAAGCTCCAACAGCAGAGCGCGCTAATTCTCAACTCGGCCGGAGACGGGATCATTCGCGTCGACCTCGACGGAAGATGTCATTTCGTGAACCCCGCCGCCGCCCATATGCTCGGCTACGCCCCCGAGGAATTCATCGGCCAGAACCTGCACACCCTTGGTCACCACCGACTGCCGGATGGCGCTCCCTGCAGTTGGGAAGAGTGTGGGATTTACCAGGCGCTCACCCTGGGTGCTGTTCGCCAAGCTCAAGGTCATATTCTCCAGAGGAAGGATGGCACTACCTTTCCGGTCGATGAGGTCATCACGCCAGTCTTCGAGAAGGACCAAGCGGCCGGCGCGGTCATCATTTTCCGTGACGTGAGCGAGCGGCGGGCCATGGAGAAAATGAAGGACGAATTTGTTTCCGTGGTCAGCCATGAGTTGCGCACGCCGCTCACAGCGATCCGGGCAGCCCTGGGTCTGTTGGCCTCGGGCGAGAGGCTGGGGCGGTCCCCCCGGGCGCGCCGGTTGCTGGAAATTGCGGCCAATAACGCGAAGCGGCTGGTCCGCCTGGTGAATGACATTCTCGACGACGCCCGCTTGGAATCCGCGCGCGTGACTTTGGCCCAAAAAGTTTGCACTGCAGCCGAACTGACGCAGCAGGTGGTCGACCTCATGCGCCCTATGGCGGAGTCGTCGGGCGTCAGGCTGGA
>DATDGR010000325.1:0-14838 GCA_036521995.1 Terriglobia bacterium
CCGCCGGGACGCACTCGCTCAACCTGACGAAGTTTCCGCTGCCGTCGCCGGTTTCCCTGTTCGTGAAAGCTGTAGGTCAGTCAAGCATCAGCAACGTGATGTCCTCGCCGGTGGTCTTGCGGGCTGGTGACACTCAGCCGCATGCGGTGCTCAACGTCACCATGGCCGGCGACCTCAGTGTTCGAGCTTCGACGGTGGGATCATCCGGTTCGAGCGGTGTCAAGATCGTCACCATCGCTTTTGGCGACGGAACGGTCGCCCAAGCCGCAACTGCGACACATCAATATGCCGCGGTCGGCGATTACACCGTCACCGCCACAGTGTTCGACAACTTGGGCGCTTCTTCGGTTGCGGTCGTACGGGTGGAGGACAAGTCGGCGGCCGCCGGCCTGACCATTCTTAGCCCAGCCAACTCGTCTTCAGTGAACTGGCCTACACCGATTGTGGCGTCATCGCACACCGGCCATACCGTCGAGCGGACCAACGTTCTGATTGATGGTCGGCCGGCGTTTGCCACTAACCTCGGCGCCGTGAACTCGGCGCTCAAGGTGTTCGTGGGCACGCACCTGATCAGCGTAAACTCGACCGACTCAACCGGAGCCGTTTCGCAAGCATCGGTATCAGTCGTTGGCGAGCCGGGCGATCTACCGCCCACCGCCGCGATCAAGGTGATCTTCATGCCCCAGATTTCACCGAACACGGTGCTCGCCTGCTTTACTGGCTCGCGCGATCCCGACGGGTTCATCCTGAGCTATAAGTCCGAGTTCTCTGACGGCGCCAGTTTTTTCACTCCTGCGGCTTTGCACACGCTGGCGGCGCCAGGCTCCTATTCGGTGACTCTCGACATCATCGATCAGTTTGGTGCACCGGCTACGGAAACAGAAAGCTTCACCATCACCCCTGGCGCAGGGGCGGCTGGAGCTCTGGCGACGTCAGTATCGGCGGCGCGCGGCGACGAAGAGAAGCGAAAGCAGGCGCAACCCCACACCGATCCGATTCGGAAGCCCTAATCGATGTAACGTTGGGGACGCTAGGCCCTGGGCTTGACATCGCGACGCGCTATCCAAGAGGAGAGCTGTGTATACGCGGAGTCGGGCATGATATTGAACTTTATTCCTGCAAGGCCGTCGGCGTTGGTCCAGGCGACTTCGCCGCTGCCGCGAATGAGTCCACCGTAGGGGATCTCGAAAGCAAACTGTACCGGAGATCCTGTTGGATGGTAATAAAGCGACCAGATGGCCATACCGCCCTCGCTCAGGTTTGACATCGTACTCTCCACCTGGCGTTGCTTCATCGTGATCTCCACCGGCACCATCAAGGGATAACGGAAGTACCGCCGTTTCTCCGAGACCATCATCGCTGCAGCAACCGTGAAGATGTGCGCAATTTTCTCGGGGAGCAGCGGCCGGTGCAAAACAAAGTTTGCGCCGGCGCGAATGGCGAATTGGTTTTCCGGCGACGCACCCATACAGGCAAAGACGACGGTGAAACGGTTGGAGCTGCCGTGTCGCACCTGGGCGATCAGATCGAGCGCCCCGGGAAGGCCCATATCGATCACGATGCCGTCGACTTTTCGGCGGCTGACATAGCTGCGTGCCCGCGAGGTACCGGGAGCGCAGTTGAGGCGTCCGTTGACTAGGCGAATGGCCGCAGCCACCGTCTTGAACAAGGAACCATCGCTGCATACCACCAGAAATTCCGGGTTCGGCCGTCGATTGGAGGCAATGGGGCGGGAAGGGACTGAATCTCTGGCTGGGTGCAACATGAAGAATCACCGAAACGACTAGTCTACGAGCTTTTGGGCTCGCCGCGTACAGAGAATTGCCCCAAGTCAAAAATAAGTTTGCACTAATTCTAGGGCAGAGGAGGTCCTTTCCAGGTTTCTCCCCACTCCGCCCGGCGGGCCAGCTTGTAAGCCTCTTTTTGCGAGCGGGCGACGGTTCGGGCTTCGATCTGGCCGGCGGAACAGAGTCTGAGTTGCACGTGTCCGGGATTCTTGTGGGGGTGGCGAACTAGCCGCGCCAGCCCGGACGACGCGTAATCGCGGCTGGCGACCAGATAGGAGAACTTCTCGTCTTCATAGGCCAAAGTTGCGCCCTTCAGTTGGCGATGCAGCGACGTGCGCTCCACGCGCTGAGAGAAATGGCACCAATCGCCGGCGGCGGCCATAGGACAGGCAAGGCGATTCGGGCAGGGCGCCAGGATTTTTGCGCATGCTGCGATCAGGGTCTCGCGCGCGGAGTGCACTGAGGAGAATCCACGCGGCGTCCCCGCTTCGACAATCACCAGAAATTGTGCCGCTGAATTCCATGCCCTCCGCACCAGGGCCTCTCTATCGGAAGGGGACAGCTCTCCGAGCGCGTAGGAAACGATGACCAGATCGTGCTGCGGATAGTTTTCTTCGCGAACGAGGTCACCCGCTCTCCATTGCGCTTGAGCCAAGAGGGGATACGGACCCTCTGCCGCGAGCCGCTTCGCGAGCTTCAACCAGGCGGCGTCGCAGTCGACCGCCGTGGCCTGACCGGCGTTGGGAAAAGCGTCCGCCGCGGCCCAGAGCGCGGTACCTGGACCCGCACCGAGGTCGAGCACGCTGGTGGTTCGGGCTTCAGGGGCGAGTCGTCGAATCTCTTCGAACACCCGGCGGCAGGCGGCATATGTCGCGGGAAGGCGCACCGCCAGATAGGCGGCACGGTGCGCTTCACTCGGGAGGATTGGCGTTGAGTGATCTCGGGCTTGGTACAACTCCGTCAGCTCGGCGACAGCCCGCCTCAGCGCTCGGCGCTCGATCTTGCCAGTCTCGTGCTCGATGGCGATGCGCAACTGTTCCGGCAGACGCGTATTCATTGGGCGTCGCCGGGCTCAATGCTGGTACTTAACCGAGCACCCGTAAGGCTGAGTCGCGGGATCGGCGACCGGTTTCCCTGCCAGCGCTTCCGTCAGCGCATTCGAGACATAGTTTTTCGACGAGGCAATGTCCGCCACATCCGAGGTCGGATGGTCGTCGATGGCTCCGTTGTAGATCAGCACCCCGCTGGGATCGATGATGTACATGTGCGGCGTGGTCTTAGCAGCGTAGAGGTGACCCAACGTGCCTCCCGGATCCATCAGCACAGCGGTCGGCATAGCGTTCATCTGCTGGAGATATTGGTTCTCCTGCGTGGGGGTCACGTATCCCTGCGTGCCCGGCGCCGAAGAGATCACGGTGAGCCACACTACGCCCTTCGCTGTCCATTGCTTCTGCAAGCGCTGCATGTTGCCGCTCTCATAATGTTTCCGGGTATAAGGACATCCCTGGTTGTGCCACTCGAGCACCACGTACTTGCCTTTGTAAGCGCTCAGGGTCTGGCTCTTGCCATTGCTATCGACCGCCGTGAAATTCGGCGCGGGCTCCCCGACTTTGGCCGCCAGGGCTGCGGCCACGAGCGCCAGAGGGAGTCCGATACCAAGCAACAAATTCCGCAGGCTTTTCATCTCGCCTCCTTTGGCCATCATTTTATTCCTTTGGCGGCCATCACGGGGGCTTCGACCTGGTAAGCCTCGCCGCCGGCGAAGACGAGCACGCCGCGTAGCACGCTAATCGGTTTGAGCAGCAGATCGGACTTCTTGAGCGTGATCTTCAACCCGTGCGCGGTAGTTTCAACCGGTTGCGCCGCCGCATTCTCTACTTGGCCCGGTTCGAGAGGAAAAAATTGCGGCCGGCCGCCGGTTACGCTGCCGTCGAGGTTCAACACGAAAGTGTCCTGACGTGACTCGACGCGGGCCGCCCAACCCGGGGGCAGCGGCTGCGGCAGGAGCTTTTTTGCCCTGGCGAAAAGAACCACAGTCTCAGGGCTCGCCTTCCGCGCGCCTCCCACACTCCACGAGCCCTGTAACCGCGCATGATCGGGCAAGCAAATCTCGCGGCAGATCAGCCATTTGGCATCGACAGAAAAGCCGAGCGCCTGCCCATCGGGCGCGATACCTTGAGCCGCGTGGATTGGAACCATGAGCAGCACCTCGTCGTGATACCCGTAGTCGGTGAGCTCAGAAGAGCTCTGCATGCGTTCGGGTCTCGGCCACTCGATCGAACCCGCGCTGAATCCCTCCGGCAGTTGCCACTGAAATGACGGCGACTGGCCAGAATCGCCGGGATTGATCCAGTAGATATGCCAGCCCTTCTCCAACACAAAGTGAACCCCGACCAGGAGCTTCGCGTCGGGCCGAGCCTTAGTTTCGAGAGAAAGAAGCTCGACCTGGGCATGCTTGGCGTGCACCGGCTCGCCGCCGGCAATAGGCGCCAGAGCCAAGAACATCAGCCCGAGAATAAGCGAGAGGCCCCGCATGGTCGTCTCTGTCAATTCTACGTACCCACAGATACGCTTGCGCGAGCGCCCAGCTGTTCAGAGCAGGAAAGTTATTTTTCGACCCGCGCGGTGAACACGCCTGTCTCCACGTGTCCGGCGCGCTTGACCTGTACAAAAATCCGGTAATCGCCGGCCTGGGGGAACCCGTAAGGGAACGAAACTTCGCCCGACGGTAGGTCATGACGCATGCTCATGCCGGCGGGTTCAGACTCGCCGTTTTCGGCAAGCGCCACCGCGGCCATCGATACCGAGCCGGCCGGATGGACGTGCGCGAAGACCTTGCCGTCGTCGCTGATGAAAGCAGCATGACCAGCCATGCCCATGTAATTCTCGAGCTCCGCAGGCTTGCCGTTCGGGTCTTCAACGCGAAAGCGGAACCACACCGGGTCACCGGCCTTGAAGCTCGCCGGGGACTTCCCGCCCGCGCCCTCATCTCGCTCCCACACCATGCGGTACCCGTCGGACAGCTGCGCCACGTCATTTGCCACCACCAAACTGGACCCACCGGAATCGTCGCCGGTGAGAGCGCTGCCCGTGAGCGCCGGCAGGTCGATCGTAGCCACCTGCGTCTCGGGGAAGCCGGTGTTGTGCACGATGTCGGCATAGAGCTGGTAGTGGCCGGCGGGGAGAGTGGGAAGATTGTCTGCGAATTGCGCCACGCCGGTCTGGTCGGGATGCAGATGCCAGAAGCTCTGCATGTCAGGCATGCGCACCAGGAAAAGATGGAGAATGTGCCCGTGGTCGGGGATCAGGTCGTCGAGGCGGAGCGCGTCAGGAATCCTGAAGCCGCCGCGCTTGATTCGCTCCAGCTGCGTCGGGTCAATGATCTTCTCGAGCGCGTTCGGGTTTTCGAGCTGGAGATGCAACACATTGCCCGACGCCAGCGACACCCCCATCTGCGGCAGTTTGTAGTTAAGTCGGGCGTTGGCGCTGGCGTCAACCGTCCACCATTTGTTGGCCGCCCACACCACGCCGATCAGGACCAGCGTGGCGCAGGTCATCAGCACCAGGGCGCGCTTCTTTTGCGGCGGCGACGGAGCGGCGCCGGGCTCGAGTTTGGCGTCACGACTGGCGGCCCCGACGATCCCCACCATCCCCGCTACCAAGGCCACTCCCAGCAATGCCAGCAGCGCTCCCAGCGGAGCATTCATTGTCGCCGAGTGGGTGGAGACCGCCGGAACTGGAACTTCCAACTCTCCAGCGCCTAGTTTGCCGGCGACTTTTACCTCTACCTTCCAGGAGCCGCGCTGCATAATCCAGAGCTTTCCGGTAAACAGCTGGGGATCGCTGCCGGAACGTTCTGCGACGTCGGGCGTCGGTGAAAGATTCCCGGGAGCTCCGACCATCTTCAGGGGCAGCACATCGACCTTGTCGACCTGGTTGCCCTCGCTGCGAATCAGAATCTCGGCGATGCCCGGCACCACAGCCGGCGGCCGCACTGTCACCAGCAAATGATAGGGGCCAGCCTGGCCGTCGTAGAAAACGTCCGGACTGTTGACGTGGGCCCAGAGGGACGAAGAGGCGACAATCACGGTAGAGCACAGAAAATATCGGAGCTTCATAGAGTTTTGATCAGACGAGAATTTGCCAAACCTGAGAATTGCCAAACGTATGCTTAGTCGACCCATTGAGCGCCGGGGTAATCCCGCCGATCTTTGCCAATCCTGGCAATTCCGCCAATCGGGTGGTTTATCTCTTGACCCGCTTCAGCCAATCGCCAAACACAACGCCAAGCCACATGCTCACCACCGACACCACGAATGCGATCGCCATATTGGTCCAGAACATCGCTGCGCTGGATTCCCATGCCACGAAGACGTGGCGCATGTCGGGCGAGTCGGGCGGCGTAAAGTAGGTGTAGTTGTTGTTGTTGAAGAACCAGTTGTTGGCCGCCGGCGTCATCATGAATGAAGCGAAAGGCCATTGCACCGCGACCAGGATGGCCAAAAAAGCCAGGCCGCCGAAAAGAATCTGGGCCCAGCGGCCCGCATTCTTGACCTTCGGCCATACCAGATCCATGAAAAACGCCGGAATTACCATAAGGAGCGGGAACGGCAAGGGCATCATGTGCGTGATGTTCTCGTACACCGGTCCCAATTTAGGCTGCGCCGGGAACAACGGTAGAATCCAGAGCATGGTGAGGCCGAAAAACGTGTAGATTCCGGTCATGATGGTCCGCGCCCAACGATGTCCGGTGACCCGCGCCAACGATTCTAGAATCAGCAACAGGCCGATGCTGATGACCACATAGGAGAAGGCGCTGTGTTGGAAGATGCGTCCGGTATTCTCGAGCTTGATGGTCATCATCTGGATCACGATGAAACCGCCGGTGGCCAGGAGCAGGTACTCGAGCAGTTTGCGGTTACGGCCTTCAGCGCGATTCAGCTCGGCCACGGTCAGAAACACGGCGCCCCAGTTGATGCCGAAGATCCCCAACGCCAGGAGCATGTGCGGCGGGCTCACAATCTTCACGTCGAGCCCATAGGCCTCATGCCACCAGTTGTCAAACGGCGCCGAAGTCAGCATCGCCGCCCCACCCCAGGCCAGAATAAAAGCGCCCAACGGTCCCAGGAAGCCCAGCACGTTGACCGAGGTCTGCTTGGCCTGCGCGGAACCAGCGAACGTGGTGCGGAAAATCACACCGGAAGAAGCCAGCCCGGCCACCACGGCGCCAAATTGGATCAGGAGGTGGGCCGGTGTCCAGAAGGAATCGCGGCCGATCGTCATGTGCCACGAGATGTCCCAATAAACGCCGGTAGCGATGGCCGCCGAAGCGATCAGACCTGCCCAGCTCAGCCAGGGGGTGGACGCCGTCCTGGCGCGGGCCACCTGAGCGACTCCGGTCGAGGGATGAGTGCCGATGGTCGTTGTATTCATGCAGCCTCCCCACCTCCAACTCTGCTTATACAGAATACACTGAACCGCCATTCAGCCACTCATCATTTATCACGCGGTCGCCAGGTGAGAGCTGACGGCGACCGCCCGCAGCGGCGCCCTCAGGCCGGTCATCAGACGGCCAAACTCGTCGAGGTTCAAAGACTGCGCCCCGTCGGACATCGCGCGCTCCGGACAGGGATGCACCTCGATCATCAGCCCATCGGCGCCAATGGCCAGCGCCGCGCGGCTGGCCGGCGCGATTAGATCGCGGCGTCCCGTACCGTGCGAAGGGTCGGCTATGACCGGCAGGTGGGAAAGCTCGCGGGCCAGCGCCACGGCGGCCAAATCCAGGGTGTTGCGGGTCTCGGTTTCAAAAGTCTTGATACCGCGCTCGCACAGCACGACGTTGGGATTTCCTCCCGCCAGCAGGTATTCGGCCGCCAGCAACCATTCCTTGATGGTCGCCGAAGGTCCGCGCTTGAGCAGCACGGGCTTCGAAGATTTGGCGAGCTGGCGCAGCAGGTCGTAATTCTGCATATTGCGCGCGCCCACCTGCAGCATGTCGGCATGTTGGCTGATGAGCTGGATGTCGTTGGTACTCATTACCTCCGTCACGATGGGCAGACCAGTTTCCGATCGCGCTTCACGAAGCAGTTCAAGCGCTTCCAGGCCCAGTCCCTGAAAATCGTAAGGCGAAGTACGCGGCTTGTAAGCTCCCCCGCGCAAAAGCGACGCGCCTAGAGCCTTGATGCCGCGCGCCGTCGAGAGAATCTGCGTCCCGGACTCCACCGAGCACGGCCCCGCGATCACGACCGCTTCTTCCCCACCGATGGTGACTCCGCCCACGACCACCCGCGTGCGGTCTGGGCGTGTCTGGCGGCTCACGAGCTTGAAGGGATGAGCGATCGGCACTACATCCTCTACGCCGGGCGCAGCCCTGAGCGCCTCCAGGGCCGCTCGCGATCCTCCCGAGCCCACTGCGGCGACGATCGCACGTTCCGAGCCTCGCGTCACATGCGGCTGGAACCCGCATTCCTTCACGCGCTCGATAACATGCTCAAGTTCGGCCTCGGTCGATCCTGCCGCCATGTTAATGACCATTGCTGTGCTCCTTACCCAGGCGGCGGACCGCCAGGGATTTTCTACGTTGTTGCCGCATCGACTCGATCCCGATCCTTCGGGTTTCGAGGATGACGCGGCGGAAGATTTTGTTAACGCTTTCTTGGCTCAGCGGACCCTGGTTTCGGCCGCGTATGCGCGAGAGCACTTGGCGCTCGCGGCGGCGGTCATAGGCCGGCAGGCCGGAAGCGATCTTGACCACGCCCAGCTCGCAGGCAACCCTGGCCCTGTGGTTGAGTAGCCGCAGCAACTCGTTGTCTAGGCGGTCGATTTCGCAACGCCATTTCTTGAGCCTCGAGGCCCCTCGCTCAGTGCCTTGGTTCATGGATATTGATCCCCATGCAACTAACTCTTACAAAACGCGCCATCCTCGAACTCCGTCCAACGAGCCTGGGCTTTGATCAAGCACCCGAATCGACCCCTGGAATGACGATCTCTTGTAAATTTAAGTCTGTTCTCGGACACGTTCTCAGGACCGCCCCAAAAAGCAAAAACCGCAACCCTGGGGGGTCGCGGCTCGCGGTGTTTATGATGTGTAATGTTCTACATTGTCCGCACACCATCCGCTTCGCCGCTACCCGTAAAGGAATAGCGGTAGCTAAAAGCGAACGTAAATCGGCTGGCGTGCATGCTGGACGGATAGTAGTCTAGCTCGTTCCGGAAAGTCAAGGAAGGCTCATGAAAACTGCAGATTCAAAGCACCCCAAGAGCTCTAACCCTCAAGCCCCTCCAGCTCAAGCATGGCCCGACTACGTCGAAGACTTCCGCCGCGCTGGCCATGAAACCGTGGATTGGATTGCACACTATCTCTCAAGCGTCGGCAACCTACCGGTTCTAGCCCAGACCAAACCCGGCGGTCTCTTCGACAGCCTGCCGCAGTCTGCTCCGGACCAGGGCCAAGCTTTTTCGGCGATCCTGCGTGACTTCGATCAACAGATCATGCCGGCGGTCACGCAGTGGAACCATCCCCGGTTTTTTGCGTACTTTGCCTGCACCGGATCAACGCCAGCGGTCGTGGGCGAGATGCTGGCTGCGGCGCTCAACACCAACGGGCTGCACTGGAAGACCTCGCCCGCTGTAGCTGAACTCGAAGAACGCACGCTCGACTGGTTACGGCAATGGCTCGGGCTGCCGGAAGGCTGGTTCGGCATTGTCTATGACACGGCTTCCACCAGTAGCATGCACGCCATCGTGTGCGCGCGAGAGATGGTGGCACCGGAAGCGCGCCGCGAAGGCAGCCACGGCGACCTCGTGCTCTACACCTCTGAGCAGTCGCATTCGTCGATCGAGAAGGGTGCGATTGCCGTAGGGCTGGGCCAGAACAACGTGCGCAAGGTTCCGGTCGATTCCGTTTTCAGCATGCGCGCCGATGCCCTGGCCGCGATGGTCGACGAAGATCGCGCAGCGGGCAAGCGTCCCGCCTGCGTGGTAGCCACAATTGGCACAACGTCTTCCACCAGTATCGATCCTTTGTCCGCAATCGAGGACATCGCCGAGAAACACGGGATGTGGGTGCACGTGGATGCGGCCTACGCTGGAGCGGCGGCGATACTACCCGAACATCGCCACATTTTCAGTGGAGTAGAGCGCGCCCATTCTCTGGTCTTCAACGCCCACAAGTGGATGCTCACGCCTATCGATCTGAGTGCTTTTTACACCCGGAGGCCCGATATCCTGCGCCGCGCCTTCTCGCTCACGCCGGAATACCTCAAGACCCAGGAAGATCCGCGTGCCCACAACTTGATGGATTTCGGCTTGCCTCTTGGCCATCGCTTCCGCGCCCTGAAACTCTGGTTCGTGATGCGCTACTTCGGGCGCGACCGCATTGAGACCATGTTGCGTTCGCACATCGCATGGGCGCAGCGCTTTGCGGCCCTGGTGGACGCCGATCCGAAGTTCGAGCGCGTGGCGCCCGTGCCTTTCTCCGTCGTCTGCTTCCGCTACAAAGGCTCCGACGCCGAGAACCAGTCTCTTCAGGAACAGGTAAATGCCTCAGGCCGGGTATTCATCTCAGGCACGGTGCTGAACAGAAAATTCGTTCTGAGGATGGCCATCGGCAATTTGGCCACGACGTGGAACGATGTCGAGGAACTGTGGAGGCTGATTCAGAAGGCGTCCGCGGAACTTCCCTGAAAGGACTTTAGTCGCGAACGCACGCGAACAAACCAGACGGAGCCCAGCAAGTGAAGCTTGGATGTGTTGGGTGTTGATTCGCGGCCCGGACTTGGCCTTACGCGAAGCGCCGGCTGAACAGATAAACCAGATAGGCTCCACTCAGGAACATGGCTTCCAGCGTAAGAAACATCACCAGGAAACTGTTGTGGATGCGCACGAGTAGTTTGTTGCCCAGGCTCCATTCGGCGGCCGGGACACGCAGCTGCATGGCTTTGTACATAGCCCGGGCGACCCCGGCAAAGTACCACACCAGCAAGACATAGAAGCCGAGCCAGAACATAATCCAAAACAGCGGCCCGACCGTCTCCGAAAAGCCTGTGATGCCCCAGGATGTGCCGCTCAAGGCGAAGTTCATGAACACCAGGAACACCAGGTTCAACCACAGTCCGCCGGCGGTGGCGAAGTAGAGATAGTAATCGCCAGCCGCGCGGACGTTGGCCTTAGGAAAATCGTGCCGAGCACCTCCCGCCACCAGCCCTGCGCCGAACACCAGAGCCAGGGTAAAGATGAGCGGTGTCCCCGAATTCAGAATCGCTTCTGCCCGCTGGCGAGCCTGAAGATCGATTTCCTGATCCGCCGCCTTCTGCTTGAACTCCTCGAGTGATTTCTGCGAATCCTCGAGTGCACTGGCAACCTGGCGCAAGGCTTCTTCGCGAGGCACGGTCTTCCACACAATGGCTTTTGGGGACACCAGGATCTTCTTTCTCTCGGCCTCCGCGGCATCCATAATGCCCTGCTGCCGCCTGGTCTCGACCTGGAGGTCGGCACGCAAAGCCACAATCTGGTCTTGCAGTTTGCCGCTGTCACGGGTGTTGTACCAGTTGAGGAAGGCCACGATCAACGCCACCACCACCAGTCCTTCCAGAGCAAAAGTGCGCGGTGAGGCCCATCCGGGAAGCGTAGATGGGGAGGCGTACGCCAGCAGCTCCGGGCTGTCCTCGATCATCTTCTTCTGTTTAACGAACGGGATGAAGCCCGCCTGCCGATTCCAAAGCGAGCGCAGGTGGTCCAGCGGCGAAAGTTGAATCTCACCTTCCTGCTGTTCGTTCGGGTCTTGAAACACTGTCTCCATCGTAGCCAGCAGAGTTATTTAGCACAGTTTTCAAGGGGGTCAAAACACCAGTGGTGCAATGGGTTACATACACCGACGGGGATAGCGGCCGAGGGCTTGCGGACGGGCGGGAGCCAGGCGCACAAAAACCGGCGACAGGCACCGCAGTCGGGCATTGGGTGGCGCTCGCCACCCGGGCATTTGCATCCGAGCACCACGTTCTTTATCGTGAAAGCGGCAACACCAGGTGACCGACCATGCCCGCAAACCCTACCGGCACTTCCACTGGCGCAGCTTTTGGTCAGCCCGGGGTCTCGCCCACCTGGACCACCAGCAACAAAGACGGAATCGGGACCGCGTATGCCACCTCCAGTCGCTTATGGTTCACGTTGGCCCAGGGGATCGTTACGGAGATCTACTATCCCACCATCGACCGGCCGCAGATACGCGATGCGCAGTTTCTGGTAACCGACGGCGTTACCTTCTTCCACGAAGAAAAGCGCGATCTCTCAAGCGACGTGGTCCGTCTGGAGGCCCAGACCCTGGGCTATCACGTAACCAGCTCCGATCCCGAAGGGCGCTATCGGATCGAAAAGGACATCATCTCCGACCCCCACAGCTCATGCGTGCTCATCAACATGCGGCTGGTGGCGTCACCAGCATGGGCGAACAGGCTGCAGCTGTTCTTCCTGCTGGCGCCGCATCTGGAGGTAGGCGGCCGCAACAACTCGGCGATGAAGATCGACGTCGGGGGGCGTACCGCGCTGCTGGCCTGGAAGAACAGCACTTTTCTCGCCGTCGGATGCAGCCGGGGCTTCGCCCGCGCCTCCTGCGGCTTTGTCGGCTTCAGTGACGGCTGGCAGGACCTGCACGACAATCTCAAAATGGATTGGGATTTCGATCGCGCCGAAAACGGCAACATAGCCGTGATGGGCGAAATCGACCTCTCCAAGAGCAACGAGGCCACCATCACCTTGGCCTTTGGCGAAAGCCGCCACCACGCCACTACGCTCCTGGTGCAATCCGAAGCGATCGAGTTCGATCAGCAACGGGCACGCTTCATCGACCAGTGGCAGCGCATCAGCGGCACACTGCGAACTCTGGAGCCGGTCGCGGGCGACGGCGGCAATCTCTATCGTTCCAGCCGCACTCTGCTACTTTCCCACGAAGACAAAACTTACGCAGGAGCTCTGATCGCTTCCGCCAGCATTCCCTGGGGCGATGCGATGGGTGACGAAGACCTTGGCGGTTACCACCTCGTCTGGGTACGGGACATGGTTAACAGCGCCGCCGCGTTGCTGGCTTCCGGCGACAAGATCACTCCGCTGCGCGCGCTGGTCTACCTGGCCTGCTCGCAGCAACCCGATGGCGGGTTCCCGCAGAATTTCTGGATCGACGGCACACCCTACTGGAAAGGCATTCAGCTCGACGAAGTCGCCTTCCCCATCATGCTGGCTTGGCGGCTGTGGAAGGCCGGCGCTCTGGAGCAGTTCGATCCTTACCCCATGGTCAGGTCCGCAGCTCGTTACTTGATCTTGAGTGGCCCGGTCACGTATCAGGATCGCTGGGAAGAGGCCGGCGGATTCTCTCCTTCCACGCTGGCCGCAGCGATTGCCGCGCAGATTTGCGCAGCCGACTTCGCTCGCTCCCGTGGCGAAACCAGCGTGGCCCAATTCATAGAGGATCACGCCGACTACGTGGAAGCCAACGTCGAGCGCTGGACCGTCACTACCCAGGGCACGCTGGTCGCGGGAATCCCGCGACATTACATCCGCATTCTTCCGGTGGCGCCAGATGACTTGTCTCCGCACGAAGATCCTAACGCGGGCATGTTGACGCTTTCCAACCAACCGCCCGGAGGGCCGTGGCAGTTCCCCGCCAAGGACATCGTCGACGCCGGCTTTTTGGAGCTGGTGCGGTACGGGGTGCGCAAAGCTGGTGATCCGCTGATCGAGGACTCGTTGCGCGTGATCGACACGGTGCTCAAGGTCGACACGCCTTTCGGTGCAGCCTGGCGGCGCTACAACCATGACGGTTACGGTCCGAACGCTCAAGGTAAGCCGTACACCGGGTGGGGTATCGGCCGACCCTGGCCGCTCTTGGCGGGCGAACGCGCGCATTACGAACTGGCGGCCGGCCGAGAAGTTCGCTCCTACATCACGACGCTCGAAAACTTTGCCTCCCACGGCGGCATGCTGCCCGAACAAGTCTGGGACCAGCCTGATCTCCCGGATGCCGGCATGTTCCTTGGGCGATCGTCGGGGTCCGCTATGCCGCTCATGTGGGCGCACGCCGAGTACATCAAGCTTTTGCGTTCGGTGAGCGATGGAGCGGTCTTCGATCTGATCCCGGTGGTCTCTAATCGCTATGTCCGCCGTCAAGGACCTCTGCGCACCGACCTCACCATCTGGAAGTACACTCGTCAGGCAAAGTCGATCCCTACGGGTTCAGTGTTGCGCGTGATCGCCGCGGGGGCGTTTCGCGTGCGCTGGGCTTTTGATGCGGGTCATACCGGGCCAGGCGCCGCGAGTACCGTTCCTGCCATTCCGGGAATGCGCGAAGTCGCCTCCACGGCCAATGAGTTGGGTATCGATTTCGTCGACATCGCGGTTCCCATCGGCCAGACCGGCACGTTGCGCTTCAGTTTTGCCGAGAGCGCAACTCCTGTCCCGCAGGACACCACGTATCAAGTCCAGGTCGCCGACCGCTAAGTGATTATTGACTGACCAGAGTTATCGACAGCGGTGATGTCGCCACATTGAATGGCGATCCCGCTACTGGACTCAGCGCGCCGTTGGCGCCGATCGTGAACGCCGAAACATCATTTGTCGTTTGGTCGGTCACGTACACGAACGTGGACGACGCGGCGACAAAGTTCGGCCCTTGCCCCGCAGTTGCAAACGGAGAGCCAGGCACCGTGGCCAGCGCACCGGAATTGGAATCGATCACAAACGCGGAAACGTTGTTCGATCCGCGGTTCGCGACGTAGAGGACCGCGCCCTGTGGCGACAAGGTCATGCCCAGGGGCTGGGTGCCAGCCGCAAAGGGCGAGCCCGGGATCGGCGTCAGCTGATTGCTCTGAATGGAAAATCCGAGAATGGAGTTATGCGCCGGGTCGGACACGTAGGCGAACCGGCTGGAAGGATCCACGGTAATGAACGTCGGTGTGGCGCCACCGCCGATCACAAAGGGAGAGCCCGCAACCTCAGTCAGACCTCCATTCGAGTCGACGGAAAATGCCGCGACTTCGCCCAGCACTGGGTCGGCCGTTAA
>DATDGR010000326.1:0-20737 GCA_036521995.1 Terriglobia bacterium
GGTCAGGTGTTCGATCCCGCCTTCGACGGCCTGCCGGACGGCCTGGACAATGTACGGCCGCCAGTTGCGCATCCCGACGAAGACGGGAAGGCCCAGGCGCTCCTGAAGCGCGCTCGCCTGCCGCCCGGTGAGGCGGGTCAGCGGCGAGGCCTCTTCGGCAGGCCCGCCCGAGCGAGAACTGATGGCGCGGTATCGCTCCATAATCTCTTCTACCGCAGCCGGCGGCAGCGGGCGTCCGTTCCGCAGACTGAGAATGAACGCAGGAATGTCCTCGATCCGGTTGGGAGCTCCGTGCGCGAGCAGAATGACTCCCTGATGGGATCTCTTCACGCTGGCAGGAAATGTCATCCCTTGCAGTATACCAGCGGGTCCGCCTTGCCCCGGGCCTGCTTTGCCGGCGAGGGCCCGTCGCAACCGAGTGCTTATCGCAAAGCGGGTTTTGGCCGCCCTAAGCCAGAAAGGCGGTCAAACGTTGCCGCGCTTCATCTCGCCACAGCACCGGGATACCGAAAGTACCGGTCACGTCCGAATCGATCTCCAGGTAGTTCCCCCACCGAGCCAGGCATTCTCCGAAGCCCCCGAAGCTGCGACTATCCTGACGGGCACCAATAGGTAGCAGGGCATCGCCTAGCGGGCGGCTGAGCTCGTTTCATACCTCCCCCACGCGGTGGCGCCGTCTAGGCAACTCTCAGCCTGGGCAAGACGCTTGCGTCCTTCTGCGCGCATCCAGTCGTCCACTGCTCCAACGCCCTGCTTTACGTAGATCGGTATGCCGTCCTGCCAAACGGCGCGGCCGCAGAGGAATCCGCACCATTTCACACCTGATTCCGAGGCCATCCTAAGGGACTCGGCAAATTCCCGTTCGCTCACCCCGGCGCTGAGGAAGATCAGCGGCTTGCTCGCCGCGCCGAACGCGTGCCGGAAGGCGTCACAGGCTTGAGCCCTGGTCAAGATAGGCTCGCCTTTTAGCGACTCCGCGCCCTCCACGCGCCGAATGTCGATGGGGATTTCCACCTTGAGGACATCGACCCCGTAGCGTTCCTGCTCGAATTCTTCGATCGAGCGCCGCACGATTTCGGGCTTGCTATGCGAGTCCGCCGGGCAATCTTTTCCCCCGGGCGCGTAACTGATCAGCTCCAGAAAAAATGGAACGTCAGCCGCCGCACATTCTGCGCCGACTCGTTCCACGAACGCGAACTTCTCTCGGTTGTATTCCTCCGATTCATCAGGCGTGAAATGCAGCAGCACCTTGATGCCCTGAGCGCCTGCTTCCAGGAGACGGCGGACGGACCAGAACGGCAGCAACGAAGGACGCCGGCCAGGCCGCGTATTGTCATATCCGCTCTGCTCGTAGGCCAGCAAGAGACCTGTGAGAGATCTAGCCTCACCGATGAGTGGGAGCGAGTATTCGGGGTCAAGCAGTAAGGCGCTCGAATGCGGGCCGAGCGTCCGGGCTACGACGGCTTTGAACGCCGTGAGATCGGCGGGCGCGACCTCGTCCTCGCGGACCCCGCGCGCTCGGGCCATCGCAGTTCGCAGCGGACCGCGGTGGTCGACGGCCAAAGCGGAGATGATTCCGCGCTTATCCGACAGCTTTTCCAGACATTGCCGCTTTCCGGAGCTAATGTCCAAACTAGTCCTCCTGAAGATGGCTGCTGGAACTGGGTTCAGGTCATTCTAGCGGATCGCGGGAATGGGGGGCGCTTCAACGGCTTGCAGCTTGTGAAGTTGACGTTCCGAGGCTTGCCACCACGCTCTTGAGATAGTCGAGGCTCAAGCGCATGCTCTCGAGCGGCGCCACCGCGGTCTCGCCGTACTTGACGTCCTGCTCGACGATCAGCCATCCCGAGTAATCCTCGGCCTGAAGCCACCGGAAGAACTCCGCGAAGCCGATGCAACCCCGCCCAACCTGAGAGAAGACGCCGGCGGCAACTGCCTGGCCGAAGTCAAGAACCTGGCGCCGAACTTTACCGAGCGTTGGGGCGTCGATGTCTTTGATGTGAATGTAGCGCAGCAACGGCCGGTATTTTCGGGCTTCATCCAACGGGTCGCCGCCGCCGTAAACGCAGTGACCGGTATCAAGGCAAAGTCCGGTCCGGGTGGCCGAGACCGCCTCAAAGAACCGCTCGACCTCGGCGGGAGTCTCGACGTAAGTTGCCACATGAGGATGGAAAACAAGACCGAGCCCAAATTCCGCCGCTGCCCGCTCGACCTCGGCGACCATTCTGCCTACTTGGCGCCATTGCTCGGACCTAAGCGACTGGGAGCCGTCCACGGGAACACGCCCGGCCAGTCTCACCCGCGCCGGAGACTGAGCGTCCGCCAGGACGAGGACATGAGCACCTAGAGCAGCGAGCAACGAGCCGACTTTTCGAATATGCTGAACAACACTGTCGGCGGCCTGCGGATTTGAAAGAG
Source organism: Terriglobia bacterium (assembly GCA_036521995.1). Lineage (GTDB taxonomy): Bacteria > Acidobacteriota > Terriglobia > UBA7540 > UBA7540 > Gp13-AA77. The sequence continues at coordinate 2,419 of DATDGR010000326.1, forward strand.
GCACCGGCACGAAGGAGGAGAGCATGGTGAGGCGCCGGGCCGCCAGGGCACGCGACAGCACCCCGGCGTCGGTCGGAAAGTAGCCGTAAGGGCCGAGCTCCGTCCCTGAATAACCGGCGGCAGCGATCTCGTCGAGGACGCGCTCGTAAGGCAAGGCTTGCCAGGCGGCATCGGGAATGTCGCCGATGCCCCAGCTCACCGGGGCCGATGCGAAGTGAAAATGTGAGTCCGGTTGACTCATTTTGCCTCACCCCCCTGAGGACACCGGCGGAAGGATGCCCGGCCTTCCGGCTCAGGAACCCCGCTCATTGACCGGGGCAGCCCCACGAACGAATTTTTCCCGCAAAATCGGGATTATCTCCTTGCCCATCATAGATTTAGCCCTGCCAGTTCGTTTGGGAAAAACCAGCTATATCCCTTAGAATGAAGGTGATACGCCAACCAGTTCGTTTCGGCCCGAAGGGGCCGGAAAGGTCTCGCCATTGACCGCGACGCCCACGAACGAATTTTTCCTGAGAAAATCGGGCTTATCTCCTTGTCCATCATTGGCTTAGCCCCGCCTGTTCGTTCGGTCAAATCTGGCTTATCTCGCTTACAATCAACATGATACGCTGTGCAGTTCGTTCTCTTCCGGATTGCGGGATCCGGTTGCCTTGTTGCCCGTAGTTTCGCTGCTGAGTCTCTTCCCGCGAGCGACCGTTCCCATTACTTCATAGTACACGGCGCTCAGGGCGCTAGTCAATTAGATTCTGCCCCCCAGGCCTTGACTATCCCCTGAAATGCCTGACACCCTAACATCCCACCGCGACGCGTTTCCCCGTCCGGGCGCTCTGGTAGCAACCCTCAATCAACTCGACAACGCGATAACCGTCCTCGGCCGTCACCGGCGGATCACACTTGCCCTCCAAAGCGTCGACGAACAGGGTATCCTCTTCCATGTAGCCCCATTTGTGATCGCGGGGACGCAGCCCGAAATCGAGGGTGGTGGTCTCCTTTTCCAAGCCCTCCGTAAAGGAAATTCGCTCCATTTCAAAAGTTTCGTAGGTGGAGTGCCGTCCGTAAACTTCGAAACGCTCGAAGGGAAAGTGCCAACTGGCGTGCGCGAAAGTCTTCATCGTGGCTTGCAGGCCGGACACGAAGCCGAGCAGAATGGAGAAGTCATCCAGTTCGTCGTTCTGGTGAGCGCGCGCTGCGACTTCCACCCAGGCGACCTCGCCGAAGAAGAAACGCATGAGATCGAACATGTGAACCGGGGTTTCGTACAGGAAGCCGCCGGTCACCTTGCCGTCCCCGACCCAAGGAGGGCTGAGCAGCTCGCCCCGATTCATTTTGGCGTGGACTGAGAGCGGTTGGAGCCCCCTGTCGCCGATCGCCTGCTTAAGGACCTTGTAGACAGGCGCAAACCGCCGGTTGTGCCCGAGTTGAAAGACAACGCCCGCTCGACACGCTGCGTCGCGGACCTGGCGGGCCCCCTCGAGATTCAAGGCGAAAGGCTTCTCACAAAACGTCGACTTGCCCGCCGCCAGCGCCTGGCAGGCCAACTCGACATGCGTCCGGTTGGGCGTGCAGATGAAGACGGCCTCGCTCTGTTCGAGAAGCTCTTCGACGGACTTCACGGGGCGAGCCCCGTAGCGGTCCGCCATGGACTCGGCACGGTCCGCCATCGGGTCGAACGCACAGGCGATTCGAACCCGCGGATCGTGGGCCACAATCTCGGCATGGACCCCCGCCACCGCCCCCGCGCCAATCAGCCCGACCTCAATCGCCATGATGCCTTCCTTCGGATTCCGAATCGCCGCCGCCTGCGTCCATCAGGCCGGTGAACGCAGTGCTTCGCGGTGGACCATTGGAACGCGCGGATCGGGTTCGGGCCAGTTACGAAGATGCGCATATCGGGGGTCGTCGCTCGCCGCCATGGAGCGGGCGCTGCCTGCCAGCACATTCAGGTAGTACACGTTGTAGCCGTAAGCCGCCACCACCGGGTGGTAGCCGTCCTTGATCAAAACCAGGTCGCCGTCGAGTACTCTTAGCGTGTCGTCCCGAGTCCCGGCGGCGTCATACAAGCGCTGGAAGGCGTAGCCTTCCGTCTGGTCTATGCGGTAGTAATAGATCTCATCCAGATCAACTTCAGTCGGCGGATTGTGTACGTCATGCTTGTGCGGCGGATAGCTCGACCAGTTGCCGCTCGGGGTATAGACCTCGCAAATCAGGAGGCGGTCAGCCGGAAACTCGGGCCGGATGACGTCCAGGATCTGCCGGGTGGCGTTGCCGCCTCCGCGAACCTCGAGCCGAACGTCGTCCGGGGTGACAATCTGTGCGCGCAATCCGGCCTCTGAAGGAACGCGGCCATCAGCCACCTCGCAGGTTGTCTCGGCTTCCAATTCGAACGGCGTGTGGGGTGGAAGATAGACCGCATAAGGGTAGCCGCTGAAGACGTCCGGGCGGCTTCCAATCGTCCGCCTGCCCTCGCCCCAATCCACTGTCACGCGGCCCCCTAGAATCACCAGGGCGGCCTCCTCACCACCCGTGTTGTTCTGCCAATACTGACCCTGAATTAGGCGGCGGACGGAAAAGTGGATGGTCTTCCAGTCGGCCTGTTCCCTGGTGACGGAAACCAATACACCCGATTTGTTTGGCGGGATAGGGGTGGGATGAAATAAGACCTGGCTTGCATCACCACTCATTGTTGACCGGACCTCAGTGGGGCGACGCCGGCGGCGGCTCCCGCCTACAGGAAGTAGCGCTCTCGCTTTCGCCCTTCCTCGTAAGGCGGGCGGGCGGCTTCAACACTTTCCAGGCTCGAAACCTGCGCCACCGGCACATCCCACCAGGATTCGTACCCAGGGACGCGACCGTTTTGAGGATCAACCTCGACCACCACCACCGTGGTGCGCGCGTTCGACCGGGACTCTGCCAGGGCCCCCTTCAGATCCTCTCGCGTGTGGGCCCCGATCGCGATCGCTCCGAGGCTGGCTGCATTGGCTACAAAATCGACCCGATTGATCTCACCCTCGAGTCTGCCGTCACGGCGGAGGCGGTACTCGGTACCGAATCCCTGGCAGCCCACCGACCGGCTGAGTCCGCCGATGCTGGAAAAGCCATGGCTGTCCAGAACGATGATGTTGAGTTTGTAGCTTTCCTGAACCGAGGTGTGGATCTCCTGGGCCATCATCAGGTAAGAGCCGTCACCCACCATCACAAAGATTTCGCGGCTGGGGTCGGCCATTTTCGCGCCCAGTCCGCCGGCGACTTCGTAGCCCATGCACGAATAGCCGTACTCCAGGTGGTAACCGTTGGGATCACGTGTACGCCAGAGCTTGTGGAGATCGCCTGGAAGGCTGCCCGCCGCACAAACGACGATGTCCCGCGGATCGGTGGCGTTATTCACGGCGCCGATCACCTCGCCCTGGCTCAGCGGAGGACCGTGCTGCAGGTTGTAGATGCGGTCGACTTCTTCTTCCCATTCGGCCCGGAAGCGGTTGATGCGCTCCTGGTATTCCGCCGCAACGCGATAACCCTTCACGGCGGAGCCCAGTTCATCAAGAGCCACACGCGCGTCGCCAACCACCGGCAATCCCGAGTGCTTGTGGGCGTCGAACTCCGCCACGTTGATGTTGATGAACTGCACGTCCCGGTTCTGGAAGGCGGTTTTGGAGGCCGTGGTGAAGTCGCTGTAACGGGTGCCCACTCCGATCACCAGATCAGCTTCACGGGCAAGGATATTGGCTCCGGGCGTGCCGGTTACACCCATCGCGCCGACCTCCTGCGGATGGTCAAAGCACAGCGACCCCTTGCCGGCCTGAGTCTCGGCCACCGGGATGCCGGTCTGCGCCGCAAACCGCGAGAGGGCTTCGCTCGCCTGCGAGTAGATCACGCCTCCCCCGGCAATCAGCAAGGGGCGGCGCGAGGCGCGGATACGCTCGGCCGCGGCGCGAAGCACCTCCGCGTCGCCGCGATAACGCGGAATCGACCAAACGCGCTTGTCGAACAATCCCTCCGGAAAGTCGAAAGCCTCCGCTTGAACGTCCTGGGGCATGGCGACGGTCACGGCTCCGGTGTCCGCCGGGGAAGTGAGCACTCGCATCGCCTCAGGGAGCGAGGTCACCAACTGCTCGGGGCGCTCGATACGATCCCAGTAGCGCGACACGGGCTTGAAGCAGTCATTTACCGAAATGTCCTGAGTTGTGGACCATTCGAGCTGCTGGAGGACAGGTGCGACGTTCCGCCGGGCAAAGATGTCACCGGGGAGGAGCAGGACTGGCAGTCGGTTTATGGTCGCTGTGGCCGCACCGGTAACCATGTTGGTGGCGCCGGGGCCGATGGAGGTTGTACACACCAGAGTCCGCAAACGGTTGCTTGTCTTGGCAAAGCCGACTGCCGTGTGCACCATGGCCTGTTCGTTGCGGCAGAGGTAGTAAGGAAACGACGGATGCTCGAGGAGGGCTTCGCCGAGACCGGCGACGTTGCCGTGGCCGAAGATCCCAAAGCACCCGGCGAAAAACCGGTGCTCGGTCCGGTCCCGAATAACATACTGGTTCTCAAGGAACTTGATGGTGGCCTGAGCCACGGTGAGACGCTGCGACATGGGATTAACCTCGCTTCGTGCAGATCACGACCACGTGCCTCATTTTCATTCGGCGGCTGGCTTTCATCGGGCGCTAGTTGGCACATTTCAAGGCCCGGGATGCGGCTCCTTCCGCTGCAATCTGACTTCGCGCGCAGTAGGCCCGCACCGCAGGGTGCCGGACCCGCTGTCGTGATCTGCGCTAACCGATGTTGCTTCCCCGGTCAAAATCGTTCGTCAGAAGTAGAACTTCAACCCAAACTGGATCTCCCGCGGATCGCCTGGTCCGCCAGATCCGGCCCCGAGAATGGGCGCGATGGTGCTTTCCACCTTGAATGAGCCCGGACTGCCCGCCGAGGGGGACGGGCTCTGAAAGTTCGGATGGTTGAAGGCGTTGAAGAATTCCGTGCGGAACTCCAGGCGCTTGCTCTCGGTCAGCTTGAACTCCCGGAAGAGGCTCAGGTCAACGTCCCAAAGGCCAGGCCCGTGGAAGCCGCGCGGCGCGCAGGTTCCAAACTGGCCATTGGTTGGGATAGTGAAGGCGGCCGGGTTCAAGAAGTAACCGGAACCACTGCCTACGTAGCCACTGGGACCGGTCGCTTGGTCCGTAACACCTGCGTAGGGATTGCCAACGCAATCGGCATACGAGTCGTGATTAGATCCGGTGTAGCTCAAATCGGATGCGTTAATCGTAATGGGCGTTCCCGTCTGAGCCGTGACGATGGTATTGAACTGCCAGCCCGCGGCGAGCTTAGCGGCCGTACCGCCCTGGTTGAGCCACTCACGTCCCGTGCCGAACGGCAACTGCCATATGAGGTTGGTCACAAAACGGTTTTCGACGTCGAGCTGCGAGTTGCTCATTTCGGCCGAGTAGTTGTAGGCGTTTTGGGGAAAAGCACTGCCGGTGAGATTGTCCACATAGTTCGCCAAACCGTGGCTCCAGGTGTAGCTCACTCCGTAGGCGAGCCCGTGCGTGAAGGTCCGCCGCAGGCTAAACTCGAGAGCGTTGTAGTTGGTATTGCCGTCATTGGTGGCGTATTCCAGAAATCCGTGCTGGCCGGAAAGCACGCAGGCGCTGGTTCCCGTGGAGGTATCCACATCGGTGATGGAGTTGAGGTTGGCGTAGGGGAAGATCACCGTCGGGCAACCAAACGAGTCTGCTCCGGTGATCAAGCCTTGATTGAGGTTTCGCAGCCGGTTTTCCTTCCGTCCCCAGTTTCCGACGTAGGTGATGTCCAGGACCGTGTTCTTCGAGACCTCGAACTCCGGCCCGAAGCTCACCTGCTCCACGTACGGAGTGCGCTGATTGGGGTCCTGAGCACGGAATTGGATTCCGGCGAGATTCGTGGGTCCGCTGCTGAGGAATTCACTCAGGGGGAAACCACTGGACAAGGTAAAGAGGGGCGCGGCCCCGTTCGCCAGCGAGCTGTCCGTCAGCCAAGGCGGATCGAGCTGAAGGATGGCCTCGGAGCCGATCCGGTTCTCGTGCTGGTAGAAGACGCCGTACCCCCCACGGAGCACGACGCGGTCCAGAGCGTGATAGGCGAAGCCGAAGCGGGGCGCGAAGTTAGTGAAATCGGGATGGATCAGCGCCCGGTTGTACCAGCCGGAAGCGCCCGCCGGCACCACGATCAAGCTGCCGTCGTTCTCCGGAGAGAAATTTGAAGTCTCGTTCTGCCGGTTCAGCACCGGGGAGAAGATTTCGTAGCGCAGGCCGTAGTTCAGCGTAAGCTTGGGCGTGGCGCGCCAGGAGTCTTGCGCGTAGAAGGCGTTGCCGGGCTGATAGTTGTGAACCACCAGGGGAGTGGTAAAGATGGCTTGGTTGATGTCACCCATCAGGAAGTCGGGCAAGCCAAAAAATTGCCCACCAGCTCCGCGCGCATAGATTCCCGTTGAAAACATCACGCTCTGGGGCGCCTCGATGTCGAGGAAATTGTCAGACCACTTGTGATACTCGTAGCCGAACCTGAAGCTGTGGTTGCCTTTCAGCCAGCTCAAGTTGTCTACCAGTTGCCATACCTGGGCAATCTGAAACTGTGGCCGCCACGGTGCGGTGCCCAGCGTTTCCAGCCCGTTGATATAGAACGCCGGGATCCCCGATGTATTCGGAGTTACGGGAATGCCGTTCAAGCCGTAGTTTGGGGCCAGCGAGGTCCCAAGTGCGACGCCGATGGGATCGCTATGAGCGTACTCGCGGTTAAAGCCTCCTCGAACCTCGTTAACTAGAGTGTTGCTGATCGTGGTCGTCAAGCCGAGAGCTACCTGCTGGGTGCGGATGCGGTATTGGGTGGCGAAATTGCCGTTGCCCGCCACTGGATTCGAAGTCCAGGGCGGATCCTGGCGGGTCACGTGGTAGTAGCTATATCGGCCGAACAGCCGGTTCTTGTTGTTGATGTTGTAGTCGATGCGGCCGTCCAACGACCAGGTGTCATTGGGGACCGAGGCCTGGTAAAGGTAGTTGGGCACACCGAGCTGAAACTGCCCGGGCTGACCTTGAAGCGCCACCTGAGACGGAATGTTAGGGCTGGGGAAGAGAGCCGCCAATTTCTGCCCCACCGGATCCATACAGCTCGGCTGAATGATGTTGTTAATCACGCACCCGGCCTGGGACGGGAAGGTAGGGCTGGACAGAGCAAAGGGGAGCTCGGTGAAGTTACCCTGCTGCATCAGGGGCGTGGGCACGGTTGATTCTTCGGTCTGCGCGCGCCGGGCTGTGAAACCTTGCATATCGAAAAAGAAGAAAGCCTTATCGTGTCGGATGGGCCCGCCGATGGTGCCGCCGAACTGGTTCTGAACATAGTGGCCAATGGGCGTTCCGGTGGCGTTATTGAAGAATTCGTTGGCATCCAGGTTGTCGTTGCGTATGAACTCCCACAAGTCGCCATGAAAGCCGTTGGTGCCCGATTTGATGGTAGCGTTGACCACCGCCCCGGCTGAAGTGCCGAATTCTGAGGAGTAAGTCCGGGTCTGGATCCGGAACTCCTGCAAGGCGTCCGGCGGTGGCTGTACGACCTGAACGGAGAATTCCTGCAGATTCTCAGAATTGGAGTTGTTGTCGATGCCGTCGAGCAGGAAGTCGTTCTGCAGTTCCAGGTTGCCGTTGGCGCTGAACCGGTCAGGGGCCGGGTTGGCCGCGTTAAAGTACTGCTGAACGCCCGGCTCCAGCAAAGCCAGGTCCGCGTAACGGCGCCCGTTCAGCGGCAGGTCCACCATCTGCTGAGATCCCACCACGCCGCCGACGTCGGCCGTCTGGGTCTGGAGCAGGGGCTCTTTACTGGTGACCTGAATCTCCTGTTGCACCGAGCCGACCTTAAGGGTGAAGTCCACTTCCGGCCGGGACTGAACGTCGACCGTTACGCCATCCTGGACCTCGGTCTGGAACCCGGAGGCATTCACTTTCACCAGGTAGATTCCGGGCAGGAGCGCCAACGCCTGGTATTGCCCGGAGGTGTTCGTGAGCGTGGTCACAGGCACGTTTGTCGCCTTATTCGTTACCGTGACGGTCGCATTGGGTACGACCGACGCGCTCGCGTCTCGTACGGTTCCTACGATCGACCCTCGATCAGCCTGCGTCCAGGCCAATGGGCTGGAGAGTGCGAACAGGAGCGCTGCCAGCGCCCCCCGAACGGTTGTCCGTTTCGCGACCTTTGGTAGCATTTCAGCCTCCTTTGGACTAAAGCGCCGCCAACACCCCTTTCAAAGTCAATGTTTCGATTGGAGCCACAGCGTGGACGCACTTTGTTATCTGAAGGAGGATCTCACGCCGAGTGGCGCGTCGCTGCCTCAAGAACGTCGCCTCCGTTCCGCGTCGCACGCCGAATATCGAATCGATTCGGCCTAATAGGTTAACACTCTAGCCAAGGCGCCGTGTGCCTGTCAACCGCAAATCTGGAGCTCCGCGAGCCGCCGGGCAGAAGCCGTAACGTTTTGGGAATCATGTTGACAATATTGAAGTTCGGCGGATAACCTTACCGTCTCGCTCGATCGAGCTACAGGAGGGACGAATGTCGGTCGTCTCGGTCTTGGGCCGGATCGGCTATGATTTGTATGCGGAGGAAACAAATACCTCTCTCGATCGAGTGCGCCATTTCCGCAGCGCCCTGGGCGGCTCCTCCGCAAACATCGCCGTCGGCCTCGCGCGTCTGGGGTTTAAAGTGCACATGCTGGCTGCGCTTTCGGACGATCTCATCGGCGCGTTCCTGCGCAACGTCATGGCATCGGAAGGGGTGGACATCAACCTGGTCCAGCCCGTGCCCTATCGGACCTCGCTTTGTCTCACCGAAGTCTGCCCTCCGCAGGGCTTCCGCCAGGTCTTCTATCGAACCGACCCTGCCGACGCACGCCTGACGTGGAATGCTTCCCTGGAAGAGGTGATAAGCCGGAGTGAGACCCTCATCACCAACGGCACCAGCCTGTGCGCCAGCCCCAGTCGTGACACCACGCTGCAGGCCTTGCAATTGGCACGGCGGTCGGGCCTGACGACCGTGTTCGACGTTGATTACCGGGAGTCTTCTTGGGATTCGCCTCGGGCGGCCGGGGCGGCGGCACGGCAGGCCTGGCCGTCGGTCGACGTTCTTCTGGCCAACGCGGAGGAGATCAAGCTGTTGTCGGACGACTCGAGCCAGGCGGTTTCGGAAGCTCAAATAGCCGCCGAGGCCTTAGGAAACGGGGTCAAAGTCGTGATCTGGAAACAGGGAGCCGAAGGCGCGACTTGTTTCACCCCCGGGTCCCAGGTGCACGTGCCAGCCTTCAAGGTCGCGGTAACCAGCACCATCGGAGCCGGGGACGGGTTCGCGGTGGGCTTTACCTACGCTTACGCCCACGGTAGACCTCTTGTTCAGTGCTTGCGATACGGGAATGCCTGTGCGGCTCTTGTTGTCCAGGAAGTTGGGTGCGCCGAAGCCATGCCCACGCTCGGCCGGCTTGAAGGCTTTCTGCAGGAGGGAAAATGAAATCCAGAATGAAGCGGTTCGTGTGGGCGGTTGCTGTGATCACCGTCATGGCGGCCTTCCGGCACGCGTCGCGGACCGTAGGACAGACGCCCACCGCGGTGGCCCTGCAGCCCTCGACTGACGGCACTGAACTGCCCGTTGACCGCGGGTCGGCGGCGCTCTGGCAGACCCTCAAGAAGCTCCGTACGCGGGCCAGTCTGATCATGTTCACCGCCCATCCCGATGATGAGGATGGGGGAATGCTGGCCTACGAATCGCGTGGCCAGGGCGCGCGCGTCGCACTGTTAACCCTCAACCGAGGCGAGGGCGGCGCCAACGTGATGTCGCCGGATTACTGGGACGCATTGGGGCTGGTGCGTACCGAAGAGCTGCTCGCCGCCGGCAAATACTACGGGGTTCAACAATACTTCACCCGCGTCGTCGACTACGGGTTCTCAAAGACCAAAGAAGAATGCCTGGGCAAGTGGGGCTACGACCGGGTGCTGTACGATTCCGTGCGCGTGGTGAGAATGACGCGTCCGCTGGTGGTGACCTCGGTCTTTGTGGGCGGGCCGACCGACGGGCACGGCAACCATCAGGTCGCCGGTCAGATGGCACAGGAGGTGTTTAATGCCGCCGGCGACCCGAGCAAATTTCCCGATCAGATCAAGGCCGGACTGCGTCCCTGGACGCCTCTGAAAGTCTACGCTCGAGTGCCCTTCATGATGGTGTCAGACAAGGGCATGTACGACTACGCTACCGGAAAGTGGACTCCGGTGGGCGTCTACGACTACGTGAGCAAGCGGTGGGAGCCTGGCAAAGTATCCGCGAGCGTGCAGATTCCCGAGGGCGACTACGCCCCGCCGCTCGGCCTTAACTACCGCCAGATTTCGCGGACAGGGCTCGGATTTCAAAGGTCGCAAAACGGCGGGACCTCTGTCCCGGCTGCCGGCCAGGAGATGAATCCCTATCATCGCTTCGGATCGCGAGTGCCGGCCGCCGATCAGGAGCAGTCCTTCTTCGACGGCATCGACGTCTCGCTGGGCGGCATCGCTTCGCTCGCTCAGGGTGGCGACAACTCCTTTCTGAAGGATGGCCTCAGCAAGATCAACGCGCTCGTCGAGCAGGCGATGAGCAACTTTTCGGCCGACCACCCGGAGACGATCGCACCGGCGCTGGCGGAGGGACTGAAGGCCAGCAGCGCCCTGATCGATCAGGTAGAGGCCAGCCAGCTCTCCGACTCTTCCAAGTACGACGTCACCCACGAGCTCAAGGTGAAACAAGCCCAGTTCAACGATGCGATCGCCCAGGCGCTTGGGTTCTCCATGCAGGCGACGATCGCGCCGGAGCACGAACCGAGCGGTCCCTTTGCCGCTTTCATGGGTACGCCGGACAGCTTCCAGATCGCCATTCCCGGACAGCATTTCTGGGTCAAGGTACATGCGGCGGTGCAGAGCCCCGAATCGGTCGAGCTTACGAAAATCGATCTCATGACGCCACCGGAGCCGCCGGGGTATATCTGGACGGTGCGCAGCGAAGGAGACGCTGCCGCCGGTACGCTCGGTAAAAACCAGGGCCGCGATCAACGTTTCGCCGTGGAGGCGGCGGACAGCGCGGCGGTCACGCGTCCGTATTTTACGCGGCCCGACCTCGAGCAGCCGTACTACGACATTAACGATTCACACTATCTCAACCTGCCTCTGGAACCCTACCCGCTGTCCGCCTGGGTCCACTTCACCTACCAAGGCGCGACCATCCAGGTGGGCCAGGTGGTTCAGACGGTGCAGCATGTGAATGGATCGGGGACGGTGCTCAACCCCCTCCCCCTCGGTCCGGCCGTCTCCGTTTCCATCTCGCCGGAGGCCGGTATCGTTCCCCTGGAAAATAAGTCTTTCGACTTGGGTGTGCTACTGCACAGCAACGTGAAGGGTCCCGCTGAAGGCACAGTGCGCCTGGACCTGCCCTCTGGCTGGACCTCCTCGCCCGCCAGCGCCCACTTCGCTCTTCAACACGACGGCGAGGATCAACCCCTTTCCTTCGAGGTACGTCCGGGAACTCTCGAGGAGAAACCCTATACGGTCACGGCCGTAGCGGAATACGGCGGTCGCGAGTACAAGGAGGGCTACCACACGGTGGGCTACCCCGGCCTGCGTCCTTACAACCTCTACCGGCCGGCCGCCTACCGCACCACGGGCGTGAACGTCAAAGTTGCTCCCGGGCTGAACGTGGGCTACATCATGGGCAGCGGCGACGATGTGCCGCAATCGCTCGAGAGCCTCGGAATCACGGTCCACCGGCTGGCGAGCCAGGACCTCGCCAGCGGCGATCTCTCCCGGTACGACCTCATCCTGCTCGGAGTCCGCGCCTACGCGGTCCGGGACGATCTGATCACTTACAACAGCCGTCTGCTGGACTACGTTAAGAACGGCGGCACGGTCGTGGTGCAGTACAACACCCCGGAGTTCGATCACAACTTCGGCCCCTACCCTTACAGCATGACCGAGAATCCGGAAGAGGTCACCGACGAGGCTTCGAAGATGACCGTTCTCGAGCCTGCCAACCCCGTCTTTGTCTGGCCGAACCAGATCACCGCTAAGGATTTTGAAGGTTGGGTAGAAGAGCGAGGCTCGAAGTTCCTGAAAACCTGGGACCCTCACTACACCGCGCTGCTCGAGACGCACGATGCTGACCAGGACCCGCAAAAAGGCGGTCTGCTGTACGCCCGCTACGGAAAAGGCACGTACGTCTACTGTGCTTACGCCTTCTACCGCCAGTTGCCTGAAGGCGTGCCCGGCGCTTATCGGATTTTTGCCAACCTGGTGAGCCTGCCGAAGAATCCGCAAGTCAAATGAACTTGCCTGATTGGGCCGACTGCCAAGTCTGTGCGGGGTCATTTCTCGTCGGCAAGTCTATTGCCAACCAAGTGAACTTCATCCGGCGGCCGTTGGTGCTGCCGAACAGAATCGACAAGTGGTCGCTGACCAGCTTGCAGCAGCGTCGGGTGAAGACGGGCGGAAGGTTGGTGAAGCATGCTCGATACTACTGGCTCCTGTTAGCGGAGAGTCGTCTGACGCGCCGCCTCTTCGCGTCGATGGCACGGCGGATCGAGGCGCTGCCCGTTCCCACGGGGTAACGTAGACTCCGTAGTGGTAGGAAAGTGGGCGAAATGACCCCCGCGATGCGGCGGTGTCTGAATAACTGATGGAGCAGGCGAATGAGTGCAGGCGTTTGGGCCTTGCCGAGGGCGGGCGAACGTCGTTCGGATCGTCCCCGTGAGGGCCGGCAGAGACGGCGGACCGAAAGAGGCTCGATTGGCGACCAATGGGTGTATACTCTCCGGCGTCGGAATGCCAAAAGACGAATTCCGGACTAAGCGCCTTGGATCTTAAAGCGAGCTTTGGGTCGAAGAGAAAAGGCAAACCCGTGATCAGAGGCGGCCTTGTTCGTCGGGGCCTCCCATACTGGTTGATCGGCTGGTCCCCCAGCACCTACCGAAACTCGCTGTGCGTCTTCCCTGCCGCTCTCCTGCTTATCCCGTTAATTGGCGGCTCACCGGTAAAGAACAAAGCGTGTCCTGAACTGAATGACCCTGAAGCGCTCCGCGCGGTGAGGACGGTCTGTCTAGACACCAGTAATTTGAGGACGGAGGTGGCTTCTGCGGTCAGTGCGTTTGCAGGCGAACAAGACCAACCTGGCCGGCCACTCAACCAGATAAACTGGGAACTCACAGACGAGTGTGCCACGGCTGACGCGGTCATCAGAGTGTACTTCGTGCCTAGCGAGTTCCACGTAGCAGGGGAGAACGAGGGTTGGAGCGAGTCAGCGACCCAGGTCGTGCTGCTTGTGTATGATCGGGCGTCCATAAGGCTGCTTTATCGCACCGAGGTCCATGTCGCGGGGAAAAAGCCAGCAGTTCTGCTGAAACGTCCCTTCTCAAGGCTGGTTAAGGACATGAACGAACTCGCTCATTGAAAGCGATTGCGGAATCGCCGTCCGCGTGAACTGACGGTCGATCGTCCGAACGGTGCTCAGATGCGGCGGAAGATAAGCACAACGAGGCTTGGTTGTCACAGGATCAGGGGTTCTATGATTCGCGCTGGGATAACTGCCGCGGTCTTAATCGCATTGACAGTCGTGCTTGAAAATGGGGCAGTGGGCGCGCGGGCGAGTGGGTCCATGCCACGCCAACTTTTGGATACCAGCGGACAGGATTTTTATCAGAACGCCTTCACGCTCATCGATCTGCCTCCGAAAGACTTACCGCATGCCCTGCCAGAGCTTTCCGGACTACAGCCGGCGGCCAACCAGGAGGGACTGCCGCGCCTCTTGGGCGAAGTCGCCAGGAACGTCCAACACACCTATCAGGGGTTGACAACAATCGTTGCAGACGAGCAGGTCAGACATGCGCTTTGCGATCTTCGAGGTGAGATCAAGACAACCGGACGCCAGGAGTTCCGATATATGTTAATCGCCCACCACGAGGTGGGTGAGGAGCAAATTGAAGAGTACCGAGCGGGTCTTGATGGGAATCCAGCGCAAGCTAACGAGTTGAAGGACGTTGCTACAGAGGGCTTCGCGTCTCTGTGGGCGATTTTCTATCCGGCGAACCTTACCGGGTCGAGATTCCGATATCTCGGGCTACAAACAGTCAGTGAGCACACCACGAACGTCATTGGTTTCGCAGAAAAGCCTGACTGGGCACAGGTAAGGGGCCTGGAGCATGTTGGACCGGAGGGTCAGGCCGTCGTCGTGTTGTACCAAGGGGTGGTATGGTGCGACGCAGCAACAAAGAAGATACTGAAAATGCGGGCAGATCTCTTGAAGCCCCGGCTGGACGTCAAACTCGAATTACTGACCATCGAGATTAATTTCGACGAGGTTCATTTTTCAGACGCCGCTCATACAACAGCGTGGGTTCCCGAGGAGGTTGCTGTGACCACCGTGTGGAACGGCCAGGTCATTCGCGACGAACATCTCTACTCAAATTACGCGCTCCCTGAAGCAAGCCACAAAGTCTTAGCCTCACCAAAAACGAAACGCTAACATCCAACTAAGACAAAATGATGAGAGAGCCTAACGAGAAGGCCTTACTCGCTTGGCCGATTCGCTGCCTCACGCCGACAGTCCGGTAATGAGCCCGCCCACGGAACCGGAATCCGGGTGTCATGTCTGAGAAGCTGGTGTACGAGGTGCGGATTTCTAGATCTAGAAAAGCCGTCGCCTAGCCACCTCTCAACGGCAGAAACGCAGAATGCAGCGGTGACAATCTTAGATTGGTGATCGGTTCCGCAGGCAAATCCCGCGGATGATTTCGTGAACGAACTTCGGAGACATGATACGAGTACCCGTCGTCTGGAATCAGGTTCGGAACTGTCCTAAGCTGAGATCTGGTGCAGGGTTGACAAGACCGTGACGGAGCCAACCAATTCGCTCTCACGCCGTAACATCCGCCTGCTTGTGGCCTATGACGGCACTGGGTTTCACGGCTGGCAGCGCCAGCCCTTACTTTCCACCGTCCAGGCATGCCTCGAGGACGCGATTGGGGGAATCGTGAGCGAGCCCGTCAAGCTCTACGGCTCGGGCCGCACAGACGCTGGCGTCCACGCGCTCGGCCAGGTGGCGAACTTCGCGACGTCGTGCCGCATACCCTGCGCCAACCTCGTCCGGGCCTTGAATGACGGACTTCCGTCCGAGGTGCGGGTGCGGGAGGCCGATGAGGTCCGGCTCGACTTCCACGCCCGCTACGCCGCCCGCGCCAAGACTTATCGTTACCGGATCCTGCTGGCTGACTTCTGCTCGCCGTTCCTTTGGCGCTTCGTCTGGCACTACCCTTACGCGCTCGACCGCCGACGCATGGCAGACGCCGCGCGACTGCTCGCCGGGACTCATGACTTCACCTCCTTCGCCGCCTCCAGCGCGCCCGAAGAAGATGATGCCGCCCAGCCCAAGACGGGGCTCAGGGCCCTGTCCCAGGGCAAAGAGCCTGTCCCGGGCGCAGCGAAGAGGTGGCCCCAAGGGCCGTCTTCAGGGCGGGAACATAGGGAGTCCGCAGGTGCAGGACCTTCACTTGAGGGCGAGGGGAAATCTATGGTGCGCACGGTGTTCGCTTCCAGACTGCTTTGGCGCGAGCGAACTCGAATCCTAACCTATGAAGTTCGCGGCAACGGATTCCTGCACCACATGGTTCGAAACATTATGGGTACGCTGGTGGAGGTCGGACGTAGAAAGGTGCGGCCGGGCAACGTGATTCAAATTCTGGAAGCCCGCGACCGGTCGCTAGCAGGTCCAACCGCCCCGGCGCAGGGCCTCTGCTTGGTTCGCGTGGAGTATTGAGTGCCGGTCCTGACGATTCGCCGCAGGAAAGTACTTCGGCCGTCCCGCACGGTCAGGCCACGACGAGGCCGGGCTTGCGCTTCTGGCTTGGCGTCGATTACTTGAAGGCGTGGGAAAGAGCATCGATGGAAGTGATGAACTGGACGCCGAAAACGTTATCGTGAATTTGCGGGGCACCTTCGAGCGGCGCCCACTCGTAGCCAACCTTCAGCAACTCAAAGCGATTGGGCCGAAAACCCAAGGTGACTTCATAGGCTTGGCGGTCGAGCAGGAAACCGGAAGCCTGTTTATTGTTCTCCTGGTAGTTCACGCGGACAGCGGAATACCAGCGCGGGCTGATGATCCGCTTCAGCTCGGCGTAGCCAAAGTTGCACGCCGGAGCGCTCGAGGGTGGAAAATGGAACACAAAGTGCTGCCATTCCCCGTCCGCGTTCCAGTGCCCCCGCGCCCACTGGGCGTCAATGCCCAGACCGCTTCCCGGGAAGTCGCGGACCGTTGAACCCGGCGGCAGGAGAGGCTTCATGGAATCGTTGAGCCACGCACCGTCATAGGCAGACACCCCTACGCGGAATCCCTGCCGAATGGTATAGCCCCCACCGGCGGTCCACTGTGCGTGCTGACCAGATTCCAGAATACCTCGCGGATTATAAGGAGAGCCGTTCGTGAGCTGAAACCGGGCGTCGAAATGATGCAAGGCGAAGTCGACCTCCGCGGCGGGCAGACCGTAAAGAGTCACCGGCGTCAGACCGTAGGGTTCGGCGCCCGGGCGCGGTCGCAGCGCCAGGTAGGTATACGGCAGCGGCTGGTCGATCAGAGGGTTCTCCATGTCATCGTAACGGGGAGGAAAAGCGCCAAACGCCGATGACAACTGGCCGATCTTGAAGTCCACGGAGGTCTTTCCCCAAGAGCGCGCGTAGCCCAGGAACCCTTGCAGCATCTGGGTATGATATTGCGGTCGGCGCTGTAAGCATCGTCGTAAAAGAAAGGTGTGGAGCGCACCTGGACAGCCGAGTAGAAGTACCAGTGCGAGCCCAGTTTCAATTGGGGCTTAATTACCACCCGGAATCCCGGGAACAAAGATGGGGCGGACGGGTCATCGCTCTGGGCACGACCCGTATCCAGGACGCCGCCGGTGACCGTGAGGGGTACGGTGACTCCCACCTCAGCTTCCTGGGCGGCGAGCTCAACGCACGAGCCCAGGGCCAGAACGAGCAGAAGAAGGATGTACTTGCGGTTGCGCATATTCTTAACCTAACTCTGGACGGCACACACCATGGTCATGTCGGTGGCGTTGCAGGTGGGCATGGCGGCGTACGCGCTGGCCGGAACACCGAAGCGGGCGGTGAAATGAAAGCGGCTGCCACGACCTAGACCATAGTTCTGTAAGTAACTAGTCAATCGTGACCTCGTCCATCTTGTATGTCCATCGGAAAACGACGGGGTCAGCGTTGACCTGATCAAAATACTGATGGATGCGTTGAACCAATTCTTCTTTGGTGGCTACCCGGACGCCGCGCAGCATGCTTCGCGCCATTTTACTGAACAGGGTCTCCACCAGGTTAAGCCAGGAACCATGCGTCGGCGTGAAGGCAAATCGGAAGCGCCCGGGTACCGTCTGCAGGTACGCTTGCGTTTCGCGAGAGATGTGAGCCGAATGATTATCCAGCAACAAGCGAATCGGAGTCCCCGCGGGATAGCGCGCATCCAGCTTCTGCAGAAAGGCAATGAAGTCGCTGCTTTTGTGAGTCTCGCGCACGATTTCGACCACCTGGCCACTGTGCAGGTCCAAACCCGCCAGCAGCGATACCGTGCCCAGTCGCTCGTACTCATAGTCGCGCGTGGGGCTGGGATGCTGCCCGGGCACCGGCGGAAGGTCCGGGCTCTTCGGGGCCAAGGCCTGCACACCCGGCTTCTCGTCGTAGGAAATGGTAATCAGGGGTGCCTCGCGCAACTCCCCTCGCAGCAATCCCTCGTTGATAATCGCAACTTCCTTATAGACGTGCAGCACGGCGGCCATCTTAGCTTCGAAGTCGGGATCGCGGCGCTCCACATAGTAGCGGATTTTGTGAGGGCGAAGTTCCGCCTGGGTCAGAATCTTGTGCAGTTTGGAGCGACTCAAGCGGCGCAGTTCCGGGTAACCGGCAGCCTCGCAGCGCTGGCGAAGGTGTTGGGTCAGCAGGCCATAGGTCCACAGTTCGTAGGAGTAACCCAACTCCTTGGGCTTTTGACAAGCACAGTGCAGCACCCAAGTGGTCGCTTCATCCCGAAGGCGACGCGGTCGGCCGCTGCGGGGCAACTCACCCAAGGCTGCCTTCCAGCCGAAGCGCAGACACTTGTTGACACACAACACCACGGTGTTGCGATTCACCCTATGGGCGCGCGCCATGGCTTGATCGCTCATTTCCCCCGAAGCCGCATCCAGCAGAATGCCGGCTCGCACCGTGCGCCGTCTTTGCTCGCTGCGAGCCTTGCGGATCGCTTGCAGCGTTGC
>DATDGR010000327.1:0-31557 GCA_036521995.1 Terriglobia bacterium
CACGGTGTTGCGATTCACCCTATGGGCGCGCGCCATGGCTTGATCGCTCATTTCCCCCGAAGCCGCATCCAGCAGAATGCCGGCTCGCACCGTGCGCCGTCTTTGCTCGCTGCGAGCCTTGCGGATCGCTTGCAGCGTTGCCAGTTCTTCTGCGGTGAAGACCAGGGGCTTGCGTTTCTTTGGGAACGCCATGCCCCGATTAAAACACAGGCAGCTTTCTATGTCTAGCTACTTAGAGAACGCACATCTAGTTCGCTTTCAACCCAGATTCGCCCCTGCATCATCTCGACCAGCCGTGAGGCGATTGCCAGGCCTAATCCAGTCCCTCCGTGCTCGCGGGTCGACGAGCCGTCGGCCTGGGAAAACGCCGCGAATATCACTTTCTGCTTCTCCGCCGGAATACCGGGTCCAGTGTCCGCGATGACGAAGTGCAATGAGCGATCCTGGTTCTGGCCGGACCGCTCCGTCTCCACCCGCACCGAGACGCTGCCGTGCGTGGTAAATTTGATGGCGTTGCCGACGAGAGCCGCGAGGATCTGTGGTAACTTCGAGGAATCCCCCACCAGGGTTTCAGGAACTCCCAGCCCTGCCTCCCAGGCGAAGTCCAAGCCCTTCTGGCGGGCTCCGAGACCCAGCTCCGTCAGAGTTCCGCGCAGGCTGTCATGCAGGTTGAACTCGGAGGCGTCAAGGGCGAGGTTGCCCGTTTCAATCCTGGAAAAATCCAGGACATCGTTGATAACGGCCAGCAGCCGATCGGCGGAGAACTTCACCAAGTCAAGGTCCTCACGCTGTTCCGCCGTCAGCTCGGTGTCGAGCAGAAGCTGGGTCATCCCGAGGACGCCGTTCATGGACGTGCGGAGTTCGTGGCTCACATTCGCCAGGAACTCGCTCTTGGCGCGGCTGGCAGCCTCAGCGGCCTCCTTGGCGCTTCGAAGTTCGGCCTCCACCTGGCGGCGGGCGCCGGCCGCCCGGT
Source organism: Terriglobia bacterium (assembly GCA_036521995.1). Classification (GTDB taxonomy): domain Bacteria; phylum Acidobacteriota; class Terriglobia; order UBA7540; family UBA7540; genus Gp13-AA77. The sequence goes on from DATDGR010000327.1 coordinate 974, forward strand.
TCAAGGCGCCGGCCAGAAGATTCACCTCCAAAGTCGAAGAGTTGGCGCGAAATTCACCCCACATGGCGCCAGTCTCGCCGGTCTTCTCCAGGCCTGATGCCAGGTCGGCCAGGGGTTTGGAAATCGAGCGCGAAGCCAACATGGCCAAAAGGAGAGCCATCAGCATGCCGCCGATGCCGGTCACCACGAAGGCGCGCCGCAAGCCGCGCGTAAACCCTCGCATGGCCTCGTCGATCGAGCACCAGGCAAAGAAGCCGATCGTCGGGAGCTAGGCCCTCGTGCTTCACTCCGAGCGCGAGATAGGTCTCGGCGCCGGCGCGGATCTCACAGCCCTCTGCCCCTCGGCCGCATCGCGCGGCAAGCTGGGCCGCCACGGAATCCTTCAGAGCCGCAGGCAACGTGCTGGCCACGATGCTGCCTCGGTCCAGGAGCAAGACGTATCCGAATCGGTCCAGAGAGCTCAGATCAAACTTTTTGCCAACCGCCAGACGTCCCAGGTTCTCAGCTCCCAGGTTGATGGGGACGGTCGCGACCTCGTAAGGCTCCTGACCCAGCCGGACCAGCGAAGGGCTGCCGGGACCAGAGGGCAAGGCGGACAGCTTTTGTTGCTTCTCAAGATCACAGCTACTTACTCCGACCGTCGCGACAACCCCTCCTTCGGGATCGCTCACCATGAGAACGTCGTAGTCGAGGTGGTGGAGCATCTCGCGCAGCTGGTCCTGGATCGTACCTTGCACCTGCGCTCGCGTTCCGGGGCTGGACTGCTCACGCAGGAGGCCTACGGCGGCTTTCAGGCTGGCGTCATCGCTCAGCCCAACGATCAGGTCCGCGGTCCGGCGATCGTACTCAGTCTGCGTGCGGTCGAGCTGCTGCTGGGTGCGCCCGAGGTTCTCTTCCAGCCCGCGCCTGATCCCGGCTCGGATGGCCGCGTTCAGGGCAAAAAAGCCGGCCAGCAGGACGGCGCACATGCACAGGAAGGAAAGAAAGAGAGTGCGGGCTGAAAGGGAGAGGGGCCGCCTCATTTCCCGCCCCGCTCCGCCACCGGACCGCTTTCCTCCGGACCACGCAACGGTATCGTGAGGTCCACGGCCGTCGGTTCGCCCGCGCGCAGGGTGATCCGCTTGCGGAAGAATCCGGCCGCGCGGTGCCAGGCGACCAGCTCGTAGCTTCCGGCGGGAACGCCCGTCAGCGAAAAGCTCCCATCCGGCCTCGGCCGCGTCCACCGGTCCGTAGGTACTACCAGAATCGCGGCGCCCATGTCGGCGTGAAGATGACAATAAACCTGGACAACGCCCGGCCGCTTGAACGTAACGAGTCTGGTCTGGCCGGCTGGATAATAGTCAAGGTCGAATAGCATCACCTTCGATAATGAGAACACGTTGTGGAAGATGTGATCCGCATTAGGAAAGGACACCGTGGATCCTACCGGAACCACGACGATCTCGGGGTCAAAGTGCCTGTTTTTCTGAGTGAGAGTGGCTCGGGTTGGATTGCCGGCAGCAAGCCCGGGCCTTCGAGATACACCACCACTTGTGTAAGCTCGTCGCTGCCGTGCGCGCCGCCTGGCTTCGCCAGCTCCGACACGTCCGTCGACACGCCGCGCAGTTGGTACGACGGCAGCGTAACGCGCTTCTTGGTCAACACTTTGGTGACGATCACGTGACCGGTGATCGCACCTTGTTCCACGGAAGCGACCGAGGCTGTCGCACCGAGAACGGCTACAAAACACACAGCTATTATCCGATTCATAGTAAATAGAGTATCGGCAGGGCACGGCGGAAGATTAAGGGATATTCGACTAGGAGCCCCTTTTGCTCTCCGGGGACGCTATTTCGGGTACCAGTCGAGAAGACGCACTTCGATACCGGTGCCCTCGAGCGCCTTTTGAAAGACGCTGAGGTCGGAACCGCGATAGTGATAAGGAATCACCACCTTAGGGTGAAAAGCCTTGACGGCGTCGGCGGCTTCCTCCGGTGGCATGGTATAGGGCAAATTCATACAGACAAAGGCCACGTCGATGTTCTTCAAGGCGCGCATTTCGGGGATGCCCTCAGTGTCACCGGAGAAGTAGAAGCGCTTGTCGCCGTAAGTGAGCACGTAGCCGTTGCCCCGCCCTTTGTCGTGATAGAGCTTGCCGGGAGCCGGGCCCCGCACGAGGTTGTACATAGGGATGGCTTCGATGGTGAATTCGCCCCAAGTCTTGGCTTCGCCATTCGAAATCACCTTGGCGCTGGTCACGGTCTTGGCTACTGCCGGCGGCGCCCAAATCTCCGTCCTGGACTTGCTGACCGCCGCGATGGAGGCCGGATCCATGTGGTCGCCATGGATGTCCGTGATGAGGATAAGGTCAGCGGGCGGCAGACCCGCGAAGTTGGCGGGCTTGGCAGGGTCAAGATAAATGACCTGGCCGCCGGCTTCGATCACCAGGCTGGCATGGTAGATGGGCGTGATCTTCACCGGTCCGCCCGAACTCTCAAAAACCTGAGTGGGCCGGGCCGTCTGAGACCGCGCGGTGACGGCAACGGCGGCGCAGAGCGCGACCCCCAAAAACAAGGTTGAAGTCCTCATCATCAGCCTCCGGCAGCGACGAATTTGCGAGAACAGCCGCGATGCTAGCACGTTGGGCACGGCTCTGCAATGACTGCAGGAGTTGTTTTTTTCGCTACACGCGTGGCGACTCCTGTCCGCCGCCGACCCATTCCATGCCATAACCGTATATTTTTGTTACACATTGATTGATTCGTGTTGTCTAGCATCCCGTTTTGGCACTCTCGACCGCCGAGTGCCAAAACTGCGTTTATTACCAGAAAAAAGTATTGACAGGCGGCAAATATGAGAATATATTGGCAGTCTTGAGGCGGGACTGCCAAAGTGTACGTTCTTCCTCGAGCTGGGACCGGCAAGGGCCGAGTTCACAGAACGATAATTGAAGGTCTGGATAGGACCCGAAGTCAAAGCCCCGGTTCGACCGGCGCAGGCCGGTGGCAATCGGCGAGGGCAGAGAATCCACAAAAACTGTAGCGCCGGTTCGCGAACGGTGACCTTTCGCGGTGAGCGAGTCTCGCCGGACGGCTAAGGACCGCGCTCGGACAACCCAACCACTCGAAAGGAGAGCACCATGAATATTAGACCTCTTCATGATCGCATCGTGATCAAGAGGATTGAAGAGAAAGAGACCGTCAAGGGCGGTATTATCATCCCGGACACGGCCAAGGAGAAGCCCCAGGAGGGCGAAGTCATCGCCGTGGGCCACGGCAAGAAGACCGACAAAGGCGAAGTGATCGCCCTGGACGTGAAGGTGGGCGACCGCATCCTCTTTGGCAAGTATTCGGGAACCGAAATCAAGCTGGATGGCGAAGAGTACCTCATCATCCGCGAGGACGAAGTGCTGGGCGTGATCGAACATGCGTCGAAGGCTGCGGGCGGAAAGAAGTAGGGCAGTGGCTAGTGTTCAGGGGTTAGTGGCTAACAGCCGGGATCACTTTGTTCATTGCCAAGCGTAGCGAAGAATCTCCAACTGACCACGGACGCCAGCCACAATGCACGGGATCAGAATCACAAATCAAAGACCAAAGATTTGGAGGATTGAAAGATGGCAAATGCAAAGCAAATTGTACGCGGTGAAGAAAGCCGCCAGGCCATTCTGCGAGGCGTGAACCAGCTCGCAGACGCGGTTAAGGTGACTCTCGGTCCCAAGGGCCGCAACGTGGTCCTGGACAAGAAATTCGGATCCCCCACCATCACCAAGGACGGCGTGACGGTGGCCAAGGAGATCGAGCTGAAGGATCCGCTCGAAAACATGGGCGCCCAGATGGTGCGTGAGGTAGCTTCGAAGACCTCCGACGTGGCGGGTGACGGCACCACCACGGCCACCGTGCTGGCCCAGGCGATGTTCCGCGAGGGCGTGAAGACGGTGGCGGCCGGCGCCAATCCGATGGCACTGAAGCGGGGAATCGAATCGGCGGTCCGCGCCATCTGCGGTTACGACGAGGTGACCAAGGGTGGCGACAAGAAGCACGTGAAGGGCGAACTCGACAAGCTCTCGAAGCCGGTGGAGGGCAGCATGGTGGCCCAGGTGGGCACGGTCTCCGCCAACAACGAGAGCACGATCGGCGCCATCATTGCCGAGGCCATGAAGAAGGTCGGCAAGGACGGCGTGATCACGGTTGAGGAATCGAAGACGATGGAGACCACGCTGGAAGTGGTGGAAGGCATGCAGTTCGATCGCGGCTACCTCTCACCCTACTTCGTCACCGACCCCGACCGCATGGAAGTGTCTCTGGAAAACGTCTACATCCTGATCCACGAGAAGAAGATCAGCTCCATGAAGGACCTTCTGCCCCTGCTCGAGCAGATCGCGAAAAGCGGCAAGCCGCTGCTGATTGTGGCCGAAGAGGTCGAAGGCGAGGCCCTGGCCACCCTGGTGGTGAACAAGCTGCGCGGCACGCTGCAGTGCGCGGCCGTGAAGGCTCCGGGCTTCGGCGATCGGCGCAAGGCCATGCTGGAGGATATCGCCATCCTGACCGGCGGCAAAGCGGTGACCGAAGACCTGGGCATCAAGCTGGAGAACGTCCGGCTTGAAGACCTGGGCCGGGCCAAGAAGATCACCATCGACAAGGACAACACCACCATCGTAGAGGGTGCCGGCAAGACCGCCGACATCGAAGGCCGGGTGAAGCAGCTTCGGACGCAGGTGGAGGACACTACCTCCGACTACGATCGCGAGAAGCTGCAGGAGCGCCTGGCGAAGCTAGTGGGCGGCGTGGCTCAGATCAAGGTGGGCGCGGCGACCGAGACCGAGATGAAGGAGAAGAAGGCTCGGGTTGAGGACGCCATGCACGCCACCAAGGCGGCCGTCGAGGAGGGCATTGTGCCCGGCGGCGGCGTGGCCCTGGTTCGCTCGATCCCGGCCCTGGATAAGCTTAAGGCCGAGGGCGACGAGCAGATCGGCATCAACATCGTGAAGCGGTCGCTTGAAGAGCCGCTGCGCATGATTGTCCAGAATGCCGGACATGAGGGCGCGGTGGTGGTGGAGAAGGTGCGCAGCAACAGCAACGCACACTTCGGCTTCAACGCCCAGACGGAAGCCTTCGGCGATCTCGTCGAAGAGGGCGTGATCGATCCCACCAAGGTGGTTCGCACCGCGCTGCAGAACGCTTCCTCCATCGCTTCCCTGCTCCTTACCACCGAGGCGCTGGTGAGCGAGTACCCGCAGAAGGAGGAGAAGGCTCCGGCCATGCCTCCGGGCGGCGGCGGGATGTACTAAGATGCAGGGGCTAGTGGGCAGGGGTTAGTGACTAGCCCAGATCTGTAGTGGAGGGCTCGATTTCCCACGGTTCGGGCCGGAGTGGGCAGCCCTGCGCTAATGGCAAGGAGCATCGGCCACAAGCCAAAGGGCGGGGAGTCATCCCCGCCCTTTTTCCTTCTTTGGACAAGCGAGTGTACAAGGCCGACACGCCTGATGCAGCAGAATTTCACAAGGTACAGGTCCAAACGCACCGCCTTGGGAACGCGAACTCTTTGGACCCGGGCAGCTTGGCGATTTGTCTCTTCCCACTCACTTTGATCGTCACTTGTCACTCGTACCGCAGCGCCGCCATGGGATCGATTCGCAATGCCCGGCGAGTCGGCGCCCACGACGAGAGCAACCCGAGGAGCATAATTGTGGCCAGCACGGCTGCCAGAATCTGCGGATCGCGGGGTGACGCCGCGTAGACCACGCTGGCAAGCACCTGACCGGCGGCCAGAGCCAGCACCAGACCGATCGCAGAGCCAATAGACAGCAACACGGCGATCCTGCCGAGTACGAGCTGCAACACCTGAGAAGGACGCGCGCCCACCGCCATTCGAATACCGATCTCGCGCACTCTCCGCGCCACCGCGTAAGACGCGAGGCCATGAATGCCGGTCACGGCCAGCATGATCGCCAGCACGCCGAAAGCGCTCAACGCGATGGCCGCCGCGTGCGAGGGGAAGAATGCGAATCCCAGCATCTGATCCAGGCTGCCCGTCCCGTAGAGCGGCAGCTCGGGATCGACTCTGGCCACGGCGCGCCGCATCTCACGAATCATCTCCGTTGCCGGGAGAGAAGATCTAACCTCGAGCGTAGTGGTGGAATTGTAGTTATGCAAAATGGGCCAAAAAAGTGCGGGTACTTGAGATTCGGTGAGGCTCTGGTATTTGCCGTCTTCGACCACTCCCACCACTTCCACCAGAGGGGCATTCGGACCGTTACGGAAGTACTTGCCGACGGCGTTCTCGGAGTGCAGAACCTGCCTGCCAAAGGCCACATTGACGATGGCCACGCGCGGAGAATCGGCGTCATCGTGCCAGGTGAAGTCGCGCCCGGCAAGTAGCTTCGTGCCCATCGTCTCGAAGAATCCCGGCGAGACCTGGTAATAGTGCGCGCTGATGCGGTCGGACAGCCGAAGTGCTGGTTTATCTGCCGGAGAGACCGTCGTGGTGGATTGGTCGATGCTCAGCGGCACGGAGTTGGAGTAGGCTGCAGAACGCACTCCAGGCAGTTTTTTGACGGCCTCCAGCGCACGCTGCTGGAAAGTTCGGCCCTTCTCCTCGGAGTAAGCGGCCAGACCCAGGTCATACCCCACCACTGAGACACCTTCCGGATCAAAGCCGAGACGCACATTCAGCGCCTGCTGAAGCCCACGCAGCGACATCAGGCAGGCGGACACGAGCACGAAGCACAGGGCCACTTGCAGGACCACCAACACGTCGCGGAAGGCTAGCCGCCTCCGGCCCCAGCTCATAATGCTGCCGTTAAGCACGGCATTGGCGTCCGTCTTGGAGGCCCGCCACGCGGGAGCGCAGCCGAAAAGGGCGCCTGCCACAATCGAGACGGCGCAGGCAAAGAGGAACACCCTCCAGTCGGGGTTCACGTCAAACTGCACCGGGATATCCATGGGCGCGCGCCAGCGGCTGAGTGCTTGGGACAAGACGAAGCCGAGCCCGTAGCCGGCCGCACCGCCGGCCAGCGACAGAACCAGGGTCTCCGTCAGCACCTGCCGTACCACGCGGGCGCGCTTGGCGCCGATCGAGAGCCGGATCGCGATCTCGCGCTGCCGGTCCGCGGCGCGGGCGGTCAGCAAACTCGCCAGATTGGCGCAGGCGGCGAGCAGCACCAAGGCGGCGAGGCCGAGCACACCCAGGGTGAATGCCCTGGCCGGTCCGCCAAAGTAATCACCACAGAGTCCTGGCTTCGCCAGCTTGATCCGCAAACCTTGATCGTTGTTGGGATATTCGCGGGCGAGCTCGCCAGCAATGGTATTCAGATTCGCCAGCGCGCCCGGTCTGGATACGCCTGGCTTAAGCCTGCCGAGCACCCAAGTGTCCCAGGTGTCCCGGATATCCAGGTAGCCGCTGCCGGACTGAGCCTCGATCTGCGGCTCCATCATCATCGGTACCCAGATTTCGGGCCAGTACCAGAGCTCGGTGCCGTGAAAGTCGGGCGGGGCCACACCCAGCACGGTGTAGGGCAGGCGACTGATGCGGACAGTTTTCCCTACAATCGACGGATCAGCTCCGAATCGACCCCGCCAGGCGTTGTAGCTCAGCACGACGTAAGGGCTGGCGCCGGGGTGCAAATCCTCCGCCTGGTGAAAGAAGCGGCCCATCACGGGATGCACGCCCAGCACGTCAAAGTAGTTCCCGGTGGCCAGTAAGCCCCAGATGCGCGTCGCGCCACTTGTCGATTCGAGCTCCATGGGCGCGAGCCGGTAGCCGACCAGGCCGGAGAAGGTCGTGTTGCGATCGCGAAGGTCGCGGTAATTGGGGAATGACTGGGTGATGCCGGAGTCCTTGGTTTCGAGGAATGCCAATTGGTCCGGGCGCTCGACCGGCAGCGGACGCAGCAGCAGCCCGTTGATCACGCTGAAAACCACGGCATTGACGCCGATGCCGAGGGCAAGCGAGAGCACGGCGACCGCCGTGAAGCCGGGGTTTCTCCGCAACAGGCGCAGAGCGTAGCGAAGGTCTTGCAAAAGCGTTTCAACCGAGTTCCATCCCCACATCTCGCGGCTCCTCTCTTCAGTCAGGGTCACGTTGCCGAAGCGGCGGAACGCTGCATAGTGAGCTTCGTCGGGCGGCATGCCGGTTTCCAGGTTCTCCTGCTCTTCCAACCGCAAGTGCGAGCAAATCTCTTCTTCGAGGTCGTTCACGTGCTTACGTCGCGCGAACAATGCGCGCAGCTTGCCGACGTGTCGTTTCCAGCTCATACGAGCTTTCAGCCGTCAGGTTCTTCAATCGAAGATGAACAATCACTCATGTCGCAGCGCCACCATGGGATCGACTCTCGTCGCCCGGCGAGCCGGAATATAGACGGCCACCAAGGCCACTCCGGTGAGCAGCAACGACAGGCCGATGAAGGTGAGCGGGTCTCTGGGATGCACGCCGTACAGCAAACTCGCCAGCACGCGCGTGAGGGCGAGCGCCGCAACAATTCCGCTGCCCACGCCGATCAAAGCGAGGAACAAACCATCTCCAACCATCAGCCGCAGGATGTCGCGCCGCGTCGCTCCCAGAGCTGCCCGAATGCCAATCTCGTGCGTGCGCTGGTTGACCGAATAAGAGAGCACGCCATAGATTCCGACCACCGCGAGAAGCAGAGCGATGGCCGCGAAGATGCCGAGCATGGAGGCGGAGAAGTGCTGCCGCCAGATCGACTCCGAAATGACCTTGTCCATGGTCCGCACCTGGATCACGGGCTGATCGTGATCGACTTGCCACACGGCGTTGCGCACGGCGACGGCAAGGTCGAGCGGGTTTGAGGAGGTCCGGATCACGAACGTCACCAAGAACGGGGCGAAGGGAAACTGGGCGTACGGCTGGTAAAGTTCAGGCTCTGCCTGCGAATCTACGGAGTCTTGCTTGCTGTCTCCGACCACACCCACGATCACAGAAGAGGAGCCTTCGGGCCCAGTGCCATTAAGCTGCTTGCCGACAGGGTCCTCTCCGGGCCAGTAGCGGCGCGCCATGGCTTCATTAACAATTAGAACGCTGCGCGCATTTCTCTCACTGTCCGACGGAGTGAAATAACGGCCCGCCTTCAGAGGGATTTCCATAGCCTCGAAATACCCCGGGCTGACGCACCGAACCGCACTACCGACGGTACGGCCAGGACCGCCCGGCGAGTGGGCCGGAAGCGGGAACCGGACGGAGGTATGAAATCCGGTGAAGGGCAAGTTATTCGCCATCCCTGCAGACCTCACGCCCGGGATGGCTTGGATCCGCTCCAGCACTTGGCGGTAAAAATCTGCCGACTGCGGGCGCGAGTATTTGTAGCTCATCAGCGGAACGCGCACGGTCAAGACATGATCGGGATTGAAACCTGTCGGGGCTGTTTCCAAATGGCGGAAGGTCTCGATCATCAGTCCCGCTCCCACCAGCAGGACCGTGGCAAGCGCCACTTCAGAAACAACCAATACGCGCTGCAGCCGCGACCTTTTGCCACTTGTCGCTGAGGTCCTTCCACCTTCTTTGAGCGGCTCATTGAGGTTAAGGCCGGAGACGCGCAGAGCAGGTAACAGTCCCGCCACGATTCCCGTTAGCAGTGAAAGCGCCAGCGTGAAGGCGAGGACGGGAAGATTAATCCCGATGCGGTGCACCGCCTGAGTTTCAAGCAGGTTGTACTTCGGCACCAGGTTGACAACTAGGTCGACTCCCCATGAAGCCAGCGCGACTCCTACGATGCTGGCGAGGGCGGCCAGCATTAGGCTCTCAACCAACAATTGCCGAACCAGCCGCGAACGCCCGGCACCCAACGTGGCGCGGATGGCCATCTCACTCTGCCTAACTGCGCCGCGAGCCAGCAACATGCTGGCGACATTGGCGCAGACGATCATGAGAACGAACACTACTGCGCCCAGAAGCGCGAAAATAGCAGCCCGGAGAACGCCCCGGACCTCCTCGCTTCTGAATGGGTTCACGAGCGCGCTCCAGCCGGCGTCTGTCTTTGGGTTATCACTCGCCAAGCGATGGGCGATCGTGTCCATTTCGGCCTGAGCTTGTTTCAGCGTGATCCCTGCCTGCAAGCGCGCGATGACGCTGAGCGTATGATCCTCGTGATTGCTCCTGTTTGCAGCGCTGAACGCGAAGGGGACCCACATCTGAGTATTCGACCGCGGAAACTCAAAGTCGGCCGGCGCGACGCCCACCACGGTGTACGGCTTGCCATCGAGCGCCAGCGTCTTGCCAATGATTTTGGGGTTGGATGAGAAGTGGCTGCGCCAATATTCGTAGCCTAAGACCACAACCTGGCTTTCGTTGGCGAGGAACGTACGTCCAAGAACAGCGTTGACCCCGAGCAGGTGAAAAACACTCGTTGAAACCGGCGACGTGCATACTTCGTCCGGTTCGCCTACTCCCGTCAGGGTGTGAAACTCCCACTGCTGATACGCGGCTATGCCCTGGAAAGCCCGAGTCTGTGCCTGCCAGTCCGTGAAGTCTGCCACAGAGACCGCGTCTTCTTCGCTCTGAGGGCTCCATTCACTAATCGCCACAAGTTGGGCGGGCTTTACATAAGGCGCCGGATGCAGCAGCACCGCGTCAACCACGCTGAAGATCGCCGTGGTGGCGCCGATGCCGAGCGCCAGCGTCAGCACCGCGACGAGCGTGAAGCTGGGATTCCGGCGCAACTGGCGAAGGCCGTGGCGAATGTCCTGCCAGAGCGTCTCAACAGAATTCCATTCCCACATCTCCCTGCTCCTTTCCTGCGCCGAGGTCACATTGCCGAAGCGGCGCAACGCTGCATAGTGAGCTTCGTCGGGCGGCATGCCGGTTTCCAGGTTCTCCTGCTCTTCCAACCGCAAGTGCGAGCGAATCTCTTCTTCGAGGTCGTTCACTGGCTTTGGCCGGCGAAACAGCGTCCCGAGCTTGGCAAGCTCGCACCGCCAGCTCATTGGCTTTCCTCGGATTCGGCGGGTTGCAGAACGCCGGTAATGGCCCGCACAAAGCGCTCCCAGCGCGAAGTCTCGGCCACCAATTGCCGTCGTCCTGCCGCTGTGAGGCGGTAGTACTTGGCCCGCTGGTTGTTCTTGGAAACGCCCCACTCGGCGGTGATCCAACCCTCCTGCTGCAGGCGCTGGAGGGCGGGGTAGAGCGACCCGTGTTCCACTTTGAGGGTCTCTTCCGACAGGCGCTCAATGGACTTGGCGATGCCGTGCCCGTGTGCGGGTCCCCATCGCAAGGTGCGCAGAACCAGCATGTCGAGCGATCCATAAACAAGTTCGATTCGGTCTCCGGACGGTTGCTTGGCCATAGTGGAAGATAAGCTACCACATGAGGTGGTAGATTGTCTACTCAATAAAACGTCGGGCCCGCCGGTCAGTCGGCAGCCGCACGCCGACCAAATGACTTCTTGACATAGGTGGTTGCCACCGGGTACGATGTTCCCTACCGACCGGTCGGTAGCAAGAACGGAGCCAGCCGAAGCCTTAAGGCTGGAAACCGGCCGGACGAACAGATCTTTCGCTGAAGCTCAGAGAGGGCAGCGATCTAAATTCCAGGAGCGAGAATATGGCAACCATTTACTACGAAAAACACGGAGAGCTGAAGCACCTCCAGGGCAAGACCATCGCCGTGATCGGGTACGGCAGCCAGGGTCACGCTCATGCTCTCAACTTGCGCGACAGCGGTCTGAAGGTGATTGTGGGCCTGCCTTCCACCAGCGCTTCGCGCGCCAAGGCCCAAGCGGAGAAGCTCGAAGTGTTCGAGCCCGCTGAGGCCGCGAGGCGCGGCGACCTGATCTCGTTCCTGATTCCGGATCACCTGCAGCCGGGAGTCTACCAGCAGGCCATTGCGCCGCACCTCACGGCTGGCAAGACGCTGCTGTTTGGCCATGGCTTCAGCATTCACTTCAAGTACATCACGCCGCCAGCGTCGGTGGACGTGATCATGGTGGCGCCGAAGTCGCCGGGCCATCGGCTGCGTGAGCTGTTCCGGGAAGGGATCGGCGTCCCTTCGCTCCTGGCCGTCGAGCAGGACGCCACCGGCCAGGCAGAGCAGACCGGTCTGGCCTACGCGCTGGGGCTTGGCTCGCTCAAGGCGGGCGTGATCCGGACTACGTTCAAGGAAGAGACCGAGACCGATCTTTTCGGCGAGCAGACGGTGCTTTGCGGCGGTGTCTCCGCCTTGATCACGGCGGGTTTCGAAACCCTGGTGGCGGCGGGCTATCAGCCCGAGATCGCCTATTTCGAATGCCTGCACGAGCTGAAGCTGATCGTGGACCTGATCCACCAGGGCGGCATCAAGTACATGCGCTACTCGGTGAGTGACACGGCGGAGTACGGCGACTACACCCGGGGTCCGGTGGTGATCGACAAGCATGTGCGCGAGACTATGCAGAAAATTCTGGCTGACATTCAGAGCGGCGGTTTTGCCAGGGAATGGATGGGTGAAAATGCGGGCGGCCGTAAGAAATTCCTGGAAGCGCGCGCCCAGGCCACCGATCACCTGATCGAGCAGGTGGGCAAGCAGCTCCGCACCCTGATGGCCTGGAATCGCCCGGCGGAAGAATCCACCGCTGCACAAGCTGCGGCGAGGGCCTAGCTTCGAGCCAAGCTTCGTTCTAGCGTCGGACCTTCCCCTGTAACAGTTCGATTTAAACTCGCCCTGCCTGTCATTCGAGAAGCCTTTGGCGACGAGGAATCTCGCATTGCTTGTCTTTTCAGAGCGAGATTCCTCGCCGCGCTCGGAATGACAAGGTCAGAGCGCTTTTCAGGGAACCGTCAGTTTAGGGCACCAAAACGGACTACCAGCGAGACTGGAATAGTTTCGTCGTCATCGGGCGGCTCAAACCAGCCGTGACCGTAGCTCAGGCACGGGCAGAGACGGATGGCATCGCGAATCGCCTGGCACAGGAATACCCCGCAGAGGACGTGGGGATGGGCGCTGCCCCTGAACGAATTCGGCCGGGAAGACCTGCGGACCGCTCTGCTGGCGCTGCTGGTGGCGGTGGGATTCGTGCTCCTCATTGCCTGCATCAACGTTGCGAACCTGGTGCTGGCCCGCGGCGCGGCGCGCCAGAAGGAAATGGCCATCCGCTCCGCGTTGGGCGCCGCCCGAGTTCGCATCGCGAGGCAACTGCTAACGGAGAGCCTGCCGCTGGCTTTACTGGGTGGCGCGGCTGGCCTCCTTTTAGCAACCTGGGGTTCGCAGTCACTGTTTCATGTCTTCCGGCTTGACCACCTGCACCTTCCTGGGCAGGAACTGGACTCGATCCCGATCGATAGCCATGTGTTCGGGTTTGCGCTGATGGTTTCCTGTCTGACGGGCGTCCTGTTCGGTCTGGCGCCAGTCTTCAGCATCCTCCGCCGCGACGTGAACGAGCCGCTGAAGGAAGGTGGGCGCGAGTCGACCCAGGGCAGCGGACTGCGTCATGCCCTGGTGACGTCGGAAGTGGCGCTGGCACTTGTCGTTCTTTGCGGAGCAGGGCTGATGATCAAGAGCCTGGCGCGCTTGCTGGGCGTCGATCCCGGCCTCAATCCGAAAAACGTTCTCGCCATGCAGATGTCGCTCCCCCAGGCGGACCTCTATAACGGCCCTCCGGGGCTGCCGCAGTTCTGCCAGGATCTCGACGCGCACGTAGGCTCAACTCCGGGCCTGATTTCCGCATCGGCCGTCGGCGATCTGCCCTTCGAAGGGGTCGATACTCGAGCATTTGCTGTGGAAGGCCAGCCTGCCCCTGAACCCGGTCATCTGCCGGGCGCACTCTATGGCGTGGCTTGCCCAAACTACTTCGTCACTATGGGCATTCCGCTGCTGGAAGGCCGGGAATTCGGCCACGCTGATACCCTGACTTCGCCGGGGGTGATCGTCATCAATCAGACCATGGCCCGCCACTTCTGGCCTAAGGAAAACCCGATCGGCGGAGCGATTAGGCTCGGTGGTCCAAGCGGCCCGCGCCTCACAGTCGTAGGGGTGGTTGGCGATGTGCACTACCTGGGGCTGGACGCTCGCGTCCGTCCGCAATTCTTCCGTCCTATACCCAGGCCGCCTGGCCGGTGATGAGCGTAGTGGTCCGCACGCGAACTGCCCCCGGCACCTACACGGTCCTGGTGAAGAAAGCGCTGGCAGAGTTTTTGCCGGACCGTCCTGTGTCCACGGTGGAAACGATGGAAGACATTGTGCGAGACTCCACCGGCTCCAGGCGGTTCCCCATGCTGCTCCTGTCAGGCTCCGCATTGTTCGCTTTGGTGCTGTCCGCGGTCGGAATTGCCGGCGTGGTGAGCTTTTCGTCACGCAGCGTACGCGCGAAATCGGCCTTCGAATGGCGCTCGGCGCGCGAACCGTGGACGTGTTGCGCCTGGTCGTGGGCCAAACGATGAGATGGGCCTCAGTGGGTGTGGGCATCGGAATTGTAGGCTCGATGGGCCTTGCTCGCCGCTTACTTCCCAGCCCGGCGGGCGTCGAAGATCGATCCGATGGTGACGCTGCGGCACGAATGGGTCCGATTCCTTCCTACCTCGTCGTATAGGCGCCTGCGCGCAAAATCGGCGCAACGCCTTCGCCGTATAGCCGGTTAACCGCGGAGGTGCCTCATGCCGCGCATGATCGCAGTGGCGGAATCTGTCACAGGCGACTAGCCCGCGATTAACGGCATAGGATAGGGTAAAGTCGCTCAGCTCCTGGATGTCCCGGCCGCACGGAAAGTATGGCCATGTCGGGTCGCAGATCCAGTGGGCAGCCACATGCATGTGTTCCCGACTCCTAGAAGTGATCGTCTGCACGAGGCCGACTGACCCACGGGTCATGGTTTCGATACCCTTGACATATATAAGCATTTGGTGTATAGATTATCCAGAGGTCGCCCCCGAGACAAAGATGGTCCGACCCCAGGCCTAGAAGGGATCATGGGCATTCGCCGATCACCGCACCGTTACTCAATTCGCCCGCCTGAAGTCCACTCGTATGACGCCACCGGCGCGCAGCGCGCCAGCGCGAGGTCCGCCAAGTCCCCAGTGGTGGCCCCCCCGGGGGGTATGATCTCCTGTTAGAATCCAAACTTCTAAATGATTGTGATAATTCAGCTTAGTTGCAAAACATTGCGAAGGCAGGCCAAGATTACTTTGAAACCAACCCAAACTTGTAACAGACAGATTAAGAACAGATAACAAGCAGAAACAGGTCGAAGTAAAGAAAACGAACCAAACCCAAAAAACAAAACTTAACATTTCAGTCCATCGCTTCATTGACTCATCGACCCATTGGCCGTAGTCTGGGTGCATTCCGTGGTTGAATGCGGGGACCAATCAATGAGCCGATGATTTGATGGCCGGATTACCCGATGACTGAGCTTGCCATCCAGACGCGCGCCTTGCGCAAGGTCTTCGGCCAGAAGGTGGCAGTCGAAGGCCTGACGCTTGAAGTTCGCCGCGGCGAGATTTTCGGGTTTCTCGGACCGAACGGCGCGGGCAAGAGCACGTCGGTGAAGATGCTTCTCGGCTTGGTGGCCCCGACGGCCGGCGAGGCCCGCGTCCTAGGCCATCCTGTCGGAGAGGTCGAAGTCCGCCGTCGCATCGGCTTCCTCCCCGAACATTTCCGCTTTTATGACTGGTTCACAGCCGAGGAATTGCTTGGCGTTCACGGGCGGCTTTACGGCATGACGCGCCACCGTCTCCGCGAGCGCATCCCGGAACTGCTCGACAGGGTCGGGCTGAGCAAGCACCGGCGCCAGCGCCTGCGTGAGTTCTCCAAGGGAATGCTGCAGCGTATCGGTCTGGCCCAGGCGCTCCTCAACGAGCCCGAACTCGTGATTCTCGACGAACCCACCTCCGGGCTTGACCCGGGCGGTCGGCGGCTGGTACGCGACATCATCAAGGAGCAGCGCGAGCGGGGCGCCGCGGTGCTGCTGAACTCCCACCTGCTCGGCGAGGTTGAAGTCACCTGCGACCGCGTGGCCTTCATCAAGCACGGCCAGGTGCTGGAATCGCGGCGGCTGGATCTCGCCGCCGGCGAGACGCGCGTTCGCCTGCGCGCGCGGAACCTAAAGAACGAGACGCTGGCGGGTCTCGGGCGATGGGCCACCGCGGTGAGTCCGAATGGCGAGCGCTTCACCCTGACCGTATCCTCAGCCGACGTCCTCCCGGAGGTCGCACGCTATCTGATCGAGCGCGGAGTTGATCTCTACGAGCTCACACCCGAAAAACAATCGCTCGAAGACCTGTTCCTGGAAATCGTGGGCGCCGAAGGAGGTTTGTAGTGGGCGCCTGGGTGATGGCGGGCGTGACGTTTCGCGAGGCGGCGCGGAAGAAAGTGCTGCTGATGGCATTCATCGCCGGCCTGGCCTTTATCGCCCTCTTCAGCACCGGCCTGCACTTTCAGTTGAAGGACGTCCGCGCGCACCACGTGCCTGCCTTAGTTGCGCAGGAGGCCGCTCGGGCGTTCATCATGATGGGCCTCTACGCCGTGGACCTGATCGCTGTGGTGCTGACGGCGCTCACCTCAGTGGATACGCTGTCCGGCGAGATCGCCTCTGGGACCATCCAGGCGGTGGCCACCAAACCCGTAAGCCGGTGCCAGATCCTGCTGGGCAAATGGCTGGGATTCGTAGCAATGTTGACGCTCTACTTAGGGCTGATGGTGGGCGGACTGGTGGGGATGGCACGTTGGCTGAGCGGGATCGTGCCGCGCCAACTGCTGCTGGGATCGAGTTTGATCTGGTTCGAGTGCCTGCTGCTGCTCAGCCTCACCCTCTTCTTTGGCACCACTTTTTCGACCCTCACCAACGGCGTCCTGGCTCTTGGGCTTCACGGACTCGCCTTCCTCGGCGGTTGGATCGAGCAGGTTGGGGCTCTATTGCACTCGCCGCGCGCCGTGACGGTGGGCATCGTGGCCAGCATCATCATGCCGAGTGAATCGTTGTGGCGGCGGGCGGCATTCGAGATGCAGTCGCCCATTGTGGGCGCGATGAACATCTCGCCTTTCAGCAATGCTTCGGTGCCGAGCCGGGCGATGGTCGTGTATGCGGGCCTGTATATGATGGTGGCGCTGCTGTCGGCTACGCGGCGCTTTGGCAGGCGGGATTTGTAATCGGATTCAGGCGCGGCCGCGCCGCTGCTGAACCGGGCGGGCACTAGAGGGGGCGTCGGTTTCTCAATGCGAAGATCAAACCGACGGCCATCATGACGAGGCCCCACCAGATCGCTGGATGGAGGGTTTCGAGCACGGTCCCAGGCGGGTGGGAGAGCTCATAGAGCCCTTCGAGAAAAATCATCACGCCATAGAGCGTGAGTACGATGCCGATGAAAAACCATACGGGAAGCATGTGGTGTTTGTGCGGTACGTTATCCATCAGGTCAACTCCGATTCGGTGGGACGGGCAATCGTCGTCCCGAAGCGATTGTGGTTTGGTCCCCATGGACGCAAACTCTACCAAAAGATGTACTGCAACACCAGGAATAGAGCAAGAGCAACACCCGCCCAGAAGATGGGCCGTTTGACCAGGGGAAGGTGGCCCTCGGAGGGCAGGTCCGTGGCGCCATAAACTAATCCCGTCAAAGATTCGGCTGGCCGGGGCTTGGTGAAAAAGCTCACCGCCACGGTGACAATGACGCAAATCAGCCACGACCAGAGAGCGCGATACATGTTCTCCGCCATGGGCTTGGCGTCGCTTGAGAGCGCGAAAGTAGACAGCATCGTCGGGTTTAGCTTCACGAGGGTGAACATGCTTACCGAAGAGGCGGTTCCGGCCAGCAGTCCCCAGAAGGCGCCGGCACCCGTTATACGTTTCCAAAGCATGCCCAGCAGCACAGTCCCGAACAATGGGGCAATGAAGAAGCTGAACAGCGCTTGCACGTAGTCCATGATGCTGGCGAACTGCATGACCAGATAGGCGGCCCCGATGCTCAGCAGGATGCCCACCATGGTGCAAACGCGTCCCATGGTGACATAGTGCGAGTCCGGGCCAACCTTACGGATAAACGCCCGGTATAGGTCGTACGTCCATACGGTCGAGAAGGCGCTGATGTTGCCTGCCATGCCAGACATGAAGCCGGCGATTAGGGCGGTGATGCCGAGGCCCAGCAGGCCCGGGCCGCAGTAGCGCGCCAGCATCAGGGGTAAGACCTCGTTGTAGCTGTGCAGACCGGGAGCGCTTCCTACGGCGCTCTGCGGCACCAGGTGATAAGGCAGAAGAGCGAGCCCCAGCAAACCCGGCAGAATCACGATAAAGGGAACGGCCATCTTGAAGAATGAGCCCAGCACCGGCGCCATCTTGGCGGCGCGAACATCTTTGGCAGCCAGCACGCGCTGCACCACCAGGAAGTCCGTGGTCCAGTAGCCGAAAGAGAGTGTCATCCCCAAGCCGAACACGATGCCGGTCCAATGAATCCCCATAGGGTTATCGGAAAAGTGGCCGATGGTGCGCCACATGTGAGTAAAATCCTGGTCTGGGAAGTTGCTGTGAATGCGCGCCATCAAGCCGGACCAGCCGCCGGCCTCAATCAGCCCCAGGATAGGAATCAGCATCGCCCCGAACCAGATCAGAAAGAACTGCACCACCTCATTGAAGATGGCGGAGAACAAGCCACCCAGAGTCACGTAGATTCCGACGGTGATCGACGAGATCCAGATGCTGAAGCTGAGATTCCACCCGAGGAGCACCTTCATCACCAGGGCCATGGCGAACATGTCCACACCGGACATGAGCAGGGTCATGATTGCGAAGCAGACCGCGCTCAGGCCACTGGCGGACTCGCCGTAGCGAAGCTGAAGGTAGCCTGGGACGGAATGCGTCTTCGAAATGTAATAGAACGGCATCATGACGATGCCGAGGAAAAGCATGGCAGGAATAGCGCCCACCCAGTACCAGTGCGCTGCCAGAATGCCGTACTGATAGGCCGAGCCCGCCCAACCCATCAGCTCGAGCGCCCCTAAATTAGCGGACACAAAACTTAGTCCCGCCACCCAGGCGGTCATCTCGCGACCGGCGAGAAAGAAGTCCTCGCCGCTCTTGGTGTAGCGCTTCAAGTAGAAGCCGATGCCGAGCACCATCACGAAGTAGATGGCGATGACGGCGAAGTCGATGGTGTGCGGATTCATGATGCGGCCACCGGCCGCATCGAGCCATGCCCCCAGAACCAGTGCGTGCGGAATCATGCGGGAACACTCCCTTGGGTAGGCCGTCGAGGAATCGGTCTGAAGCTTCGCAACTTGGCTTGGCCGCCGCCAGTCATAAGAGTCCTCTATGATGGGCAGCGCCAAAGCTAATCAAACTTGTCAAAAGAGTCAAGAACCGTTTTTCCCTCGTTCTTGCCGAAAGACCCGCAGAACCAGCCTTACCGGTTGTACTTGGGCGTGATTCCGCGCAACCGCTTCCAGATCTCATCGCAGCGGGCGAGCGTGGCCGAGTCGAGTGGACCGCCTTCGCATGCCTTAAGGTTTTCCGCCAGTTGTTCCGGCCGCGAAGCGCCGAGGATCACAGAGTCCACTTGCTCCCGGCTGAGCAGCCACCGAATGGCGAGTTCCGCCAGTGTCTTACCGGCCCCGCGCGCGAGCGTCCGAAGCTCTTCGACGGCCGCGAAGTAGTCGTCGTGCCAGTAGCGGGCCATGTAGAGAGCATTGCTGTCGAAGCGGGTGCCTGCGATCGGTCCCTTCTCTTGCGAGTGCTTGCCGGCCAACAGCCCTCCGGCCAGGGGATTGTAGGAGACGACTGAAATACCGAATCGTTTGCAGAACGGCAGGTATTCGTCTTCGATCCCGCGCGCCAGCAGGTTGTACATAGGCTGCGAGACATACGGCGGCCTCCAGGCCCGTTTCTCGGCTGCCCAGTGGATCTCGCAAACTTGCCAGGCGGCGTAGTTGGAAACGGCGGGGTACCTCACCTTACCGGCGCGCACTGCTTCCTCCATGGCTTCCAGCGTCTCCTCGATGGGCGTCTCGTAGTCCGGCCAATGCAAATAGTAAAGGTCGAGGTAATCGGTCCCCAGCCGCTTGAGGCTTGACTCCAAGGCTTTGCAGATGGCCGCGCGCGACAGGCCGGCATCGTCGGGGGAGTCGCCCATGCGATGTCGCACTTTGGAGGCAAGTATCACTCCCGCGCGCCGGCTGCCCAGCGCCTTTCCCAGCATCGTCTCCGCGCGTCCCGTGTTGTACATGTTGGCGGTGTCAAAAAAATTGAGGCCCGCGTCAAGGCACTGGCCCACCATGCTCGTCGATGTGGCCTGGTCGGCCTGCGAACCAAAGGTCATGGTGCCGAAGGATGCGCGCGACACTCGAAGGTGTGTGTGTTGTAAGTTGCGATACTCCATCAGGCCCTCCCGGGACTCCGGCCGCCGGTGGCTGGTGGGGCCAACACGGCGTCCGTCGAAAAGTTGCGCTCGAATTGTCACAAGAAATTTACAACAGCGAAGTCCCAACCTTGCATCTTTTTTCTGCCGCACAGTCATCAATAGTATGAGGAGAAGAAGATGCTGGGATTGCTCGAACTCGCTCAAGAACTCGAGTGGCAGGTTCTGCAGCTTCGTCGTGTGCGCGGCGGAGAGATGGCCGCCGGAGAGTTGGAGAAGCTGGCTCTCGAGCGGCAGCGCACGCTCATTGCCACTGCCGACAAGATCCAGCGCGAACTGCTGGACACGGTGCGGTTTGATCCTTTGCGGTTGGTCGGCGTGGGCGGGCCGATCGACGCCACGCTCGATGCTGTGGGCGACCTGGTGGTGGCTCTCGACGAAATCCGGCAGAACGCCGACGACGTCAGCCGCCTTCCCTTCGCCGTGCGCTCGTTGCAGAGTTTGCTGAAGGACTTCTGCCAGGAAGGCGTGCCGGTAGCCGCCTGACGTTAGCCCGCCGCTCATTCCGAATCGCTGGACGGCTTCGGAAATGAGCCACTCTGACCGTCGACTTCATTATGTGCTGCGATCGTTTCGAGCCTACCGGTCGAGGCTCAAGGCGGCGTCTTACGAAGCCTGATAAGGTAAGGCGTGCCGTACGGGGGGGCGATTCCGCGATCCCCAAAGGGCGTGGCGAGTCCCAATTCCCACCGACATTCCGACTGCCCGAGCGCTCCTAAGCCTAATTCAGGGAGTGGTTTAAGCGTGTTTTGGCGCCCGGCTTCAGTGCGTCGCCTATCAGACTCGCGCGCCACCGCCAAAAATCAGGCGTCTGGTTGTGTCAAGAACTTTCGCTGGCCTGCCACCAAATTCCACAGAATATTTTGCGAGCCCTATTTCCTTCTGTTCGTTGATCTTGGCTCGCTGCTCGCCATAGCGGGGCAGCAGCGCAGCGCTGCCCACCGGGTGTCCCCTGCTGGCCGTGGTAAAATTGGGTTTGAGCGGTAACCTTAAGGGACGCGCCAGCGGACCTCTGGTGGGTGCGGGGAAACGACCGTGGTGACACGCAATCTTGAGCGTGGAGCCTCCCGGGGTGGAGCCTCAGTTTCACCCAGAATAACCCCACCAGTTACCATGCCGCCGGCGAATCGAGGGGATCGAGATTGGGATGGAGACTCGGTGACCGAGATCACAGAGCCTGAACCCTGAGACCGGCGGACTGAAAAATGCCGTGGTGAAGACAAGAAAGAGGAGACAATTGCATGGGAGAAGATGCGACTAGGACCGCAGAGGCAAGCGGAAGCAGGCTCCTGAGCACGGAGGAGTTATTCGAAGGCCTCGATAGGCTTTACGAGTCGATTGCGCCCGACGATGCTCCGACGGCCGGGGCGCCGGAGCAGGGCGGTTCCTTCAAGACGGATTTACCGCTTCCACACTCGGTACACTTTGAGATCACCGAGTCCGGCGACGCGTTCAATGTGCGGGCCGAGATCCCGGAAGCAAACGCCCGGGAGCTTCGACTGGCAGCAGGCCAGCGCCACTTATCGCTTAGCGCCAATGCTAGCATTCCGGCGGAGAAGAGTACCCCAAAGGCCCGTGCTCGAAGGCGAAACGCGGACCCTATCCTGCGCGCCGTGGACCTTCTGGCCGACGCAGACAGGGAGAAAGTCACCGCCACTCTTAAAGGTGGTACTTTGGAAGTGAAGCTGCCCAAAGGCAGAGTCAGGGCTGTGGCGAGTGGGCCGGCTGTTTAGCTTCAGTGGACGGTGGTCAGGAACTTGCCTGTCGCAACCCCGCCTAATCCCTAGCCCTTCGGCTCATGATCACCTACCGCATCGGACAGGGCGGCCGCTACCTATGGGCGAAGATCGTGAGGCTTTTCGCCGCCGCCCACATCAACCCCAACGTTCTCACCGCCATAGGATTCGGCATCAACGTTTTCGCCGCCTATCTGTTCGCCTATGGTTATTTCCGCTGGGCGGGCGCGACGGTGATTCTGGCCGGCGTTTTCGACCTCACTGATGGCCCGGTGGCGCGCGTCACGGAGCGGGTGACGCCTTTTGGCGGCTTCTTCGATTCAGTGGTCGACCGTTACTCGGACCTGCTGCTACTAATCGGCCTGCTGGTGTATTACGGCCGAATTGCCCGTTTCTGGTACGTGACGCTGGTGGCGGTGGCCATGATCGGCGCCGTGATGACCAGCTACACACGGGCACGTGCCGAGAATCTGATTCCCAAGTGCAAGGTCGGCTTTATGGAGCGGCCGGAGCGCATCGTGCTGATCATCATCGGAGCGCTTGCCGACCGCATGGCGCCGGTGCTGTGGGTGATCACACTTTTCTCGCAGTTCACCGTCATCCACCGCATCATCTATACGTACCAGCAGAGCCGGATTCCACAAACGACGAACGCGGAAAGATGAGTGATAAGCGCCGCCAAGTCGATGCCGTGCAGGTGTGCCTCAATCGCGAAAGGCCTCGTAGCTGGGCCAAGGACTCTACCTTTTTTGGGGATGTGCCGGACCGGAGCTGGAATGTCACTTAGAATGCATGGCCAACCGTGCATGAGCGTTCGGTCAATGAGATTATTGCTAGGTCGTAAATTGCGCACATTGAATTTGTACGAACGAACCCAGAATCTTATAGAAAACAAATCCACTTCTATTTTTGGAATTGCCAAATCCCAGCATCTTATGAAAACACACGGATTTGCCGCTCAAACCCAGCATGTTATTGATAGGAGGACCCTTGAGCTGGAAAGATGCGAAAAATGAGGCGAACGCGAGAAAGAAACCACCGCTAACGGCGGCCAAACGGCCTTGGTTCCACGATATCTGTGAAAAAAAGGTTTTATTTGTCATATGCACCGGCCTGGATCGGGCGCCGCTGAAAAGCCGAACGACCTACCCATTGATCGTTCCTAAATAGCCGATGATTGATGTCGATCGGACATTTCGCGAGAACGAGGTCCTGCTCACGGGCACGAGCGGCTTTCTAGGCAAAGTCGTGCTCGGCTTGCTGGTGGATCGTTATCCCGATTTCAGACACCTCCACGTGCTGATGCGCGGCGCCAAGGGTCTTGAGCCCGCCGAGCGCCTCGAGCGTGAAGTGCTGGGCTCTCCCGCACTTCGGCCGGTGATCGAGCAGGTGCAGCAACGCCGCCCCGGGTTTCAGCTCCGAGACAAGATTACCGTCTGGCCCGGCGACTTAGGACTTCCCTCCCTCGGCCTCGCATCGCACCAAGTCGACCGCCTTGCCGGGCACGTGGCGCTGATCATCAACTGCGCCGGACGCGTAGACTTCTTCCCGCCGCTCGACGACTCACTGCAGTCCAACGTGGACGGAGTTGAACACTTGATTGCTCTGGCCCGGCGCTTGGGTGCGCGGCTTCTGCACGTTTCCACCTGCTTTGTCTGCGGTGAGGCTGACGGTCTCGTCGAAGAGACCGAGCCCATTCTGGGATTCTATCCGCATCGCAGCAGCCCGCAGGACCAAAGCTTCAGCGCCCCCGAGGAGCTCCAGTATTCCCGGCAGCGCCTGGCGCAGATCCACCGCTCGGCTGGCGTCAATGGGAACCAGGCGGAGATCGCACGCCGACGCTCGCGCGAGCTGATCCAGCGGTTGACAGCGCTCGGACGCCAGCGCGCGGAGCACTGGGGCTGGGTGAACACTTACACTTACTCCAAGAGTTTGGGCGAGCAGGTCTTGGCGGCGACCGCCGGCACCCCCTGGACAATCGTCCGTCCGGCCATTATCGAAAGCTCGCTCTCCTTCCCCTTTCCGGGTTGGATCGAAGGCGGCCGTACGGCGGCGCCGCTGGTGCTGATGGCGCTCGGCGGCATGAAAGAATGGCCCATGCGACGCGACGCCGCTCTCGAAGTGGTGCCGGTTGACGAGGTGGCGGCGGCGATTCTGGTGGCCGGGGCCTTGCTGCTGCATGGCCGGCATCAGCCCGTCTATCAGCTTGCCAGCGCCGAGGTGAATCCGATCCATATCGACCATCTCGCTAGGCTACTTCACGCAGAGGCTCGGAAACTGGCACGGGATGGCGTAAGACTTCCGCGGCAGCCCTTCATCCGCCGTCTGGTCGCAAACGGGTCGCTCGGCGGTAGGCTTCGCTTCCTCTCTACCGCCGAAGCCAGCACCCGGCACGCTCGCCTCGAGCAGCGAATCAGGCGGATGCAGAGCCTCATTACCGGCATGCGCGGCCTGCTGAAGACCCTCCGGCTCCCCGGCCATAACACCCTGGCTGCTTGGACGTCATCCCTTCGCGCCTTGGGCCTGCAGTCGAGCTTCCGCCAGCAGACCCTCGAATACTATCTGCCGTTCGTGCTGCACAACCGGTTTATCTTCGAATGCGAGAACATCCGCACTGCCTACAACCTGATCACTCCCGAAGACCGCCAGCGCCTGCCTTGGGCGCCGGAAAAGATCGACTGGGAGCGCTACTGGACTGAAAATCAGGTTCGCGGCATCCAGAAGTGGGTGCAGCCCGAGGCTGTGAAGAAGTGGGCTTTCCGCATCTGAGCGGATGCGGCTCCGGCCCAGAGCCTCATCGAGGTGGGTTGGACTCCTCGGAATCCTCGGACTCTTGCGGCCCGTAGACCCTTACAGTCGCGGCGGTACCCCCGATAGACAGATCCATGCTGAAGCGGGGTTGTTCACGCTTTGCGCCGCTCTGCCTCGCGTTACTCCTGGCTGGCTTGACAGACTGCAACTCAAAGAAGAAGATCTTCTGACTCTTCCGCGCGCCATGGCCTTCGGCCCTGATCCAGAACCCGTCGCCGGCGTACTTCTCCAGGCGCCCGCTGATCTTTTCCTTGTTTCGGAGCCGGACCTCCACAGACGTCCCGACCGGGTACTGCTGAACCTTCGCCTGGTGAGGCGAAGCGGCGCGCGCCGTGTCGTTGGGGAGTTGCTGGGCTCTTGCTTGCACGAGCGGCAGCCAGGCTAGAAGCCAGACAAACGCGCTCGCCAGAATTCGGCGGAACATAGACTTCGTCGAGTGCAGAACCAGCAACTCAGGAATCGTTGAAGCTCTCATGATTTTTCTCCACTCTTACTGCGTCTTGTTGCATCCGATGGGCGCGTCATCCTCTGGCATCGAAGAATCCTATAGCCGGAATCTTGACTCCGATATGAAACACGTAAGGCCAGACGGTCGGGTCGAACAGCCAAGCTGGTATCGGGCCGCCCTCGTGGAGCCAGTATTCGTCGGTGTCGCTCAGAGGCTTGTCTCTGACGTAGAACACCTGCAGAACGTCCGACTTCGGGATGTTGGCCGTCTCACCTCGCTGACTCAATGAAAGTTGGGCGTTCCAACACCTGCATCAGCTTGCCGGCGTACCGCCTACCGTCGCCAGTGACGGCCAGCACGTGGTTGTTCCATAGTCGGGAAGCCCCTCGCACGTCGGACCATGAGCTCCTACCACTGTAAATGACGTTGAAGAACCCAATCGACGCCACCCGAAGAACGTCTGAGCGCGGAACTGTGAGGACCTTGAGAATCGCGTCGTTCTGGTATCCTCCAACTCCAGCGTGCCCAAGCTGTCGGAGGCGTAATGTTCTGCCCGGTCACCGTCGCGATCGATCCGGTAACACAACTACCATCCCTATTGACAACGGTGTACGCGAGGCCGTGGTTCACATGGTTGAGGTTCTCCCACGCTTCGCCCTGCGCACACTGCGTGGGCCGACCCTGGCCGAATAACGACGCGTTCAAGAGTACCGCCGCAACTATTGACGAGACACCAGATTTCTTCATGGCATTCCCCTCTGGAACATCACGACAGTTTTTCTTGTCGATACAGTTTCGCCATGTGCATCGCAGTCGTAATGATCAAAGTCACCGCCATCCCCGCAATGCCAACGCAGCCGCCAAAGTCCAGCAATCGGTAAGGCAAGCCCAGGACGGACGCGTGCGGTCTGAGCCACAACGCCAGATTTGCGGCCGCCAGCAGGATACGCAGCTCCGTCGGGCCAAACTTCCAGAAAGAAAGACGGAAAACGCCCAGCGTATAGGTGGCAAGGTACACCTCAATGGATACCATCAGAAAGGCGATCAGCATTCCCGCGGCCACGGGCCAGGAAACATAACCGGAGAGGGCAAGCCCGCTCGTCAGGAACAGCGCGCCAAAGGTGTCCAGAATGTGGTCAACATAAAATCCGTAACGAGGCCGCTGTCGATCCCGGACGCGCGCGAGGGTGCCATCGAGACTGTCTCCGAGCCAGTTCAATCCCAGGCAGAGCGTGGCCAGGAGCAGCCCCACGGGGTTCCAGCGCGCCAGGGTGTAGGAAGCTCCAACCAGGAACATCGAGCTGAAACCAAGCACGGTGAGATGATCTGAGTTCAGGCAGGACGGAGTTCGCGCCGCCAGCCATGTCAGTAGAACTCGTTCGAGGCCTGATGAGATGCTCTTCTGGTCGCGCCGAGCGTTTCTGAAGGTGGGCGACCGTGGAGCAGCACTGGGTCCCGGAATGAATGCGAGTGGTTCGCTCGCCTGAGTGAAGTCTTCGAGTGCCTGTCTTCCTACCAACATATGACCCCCGCTGAATTGGTTTGGTGCCGCTTCACAGCCGTCGACTTTGGCGGGAATGTCGTCTTGGGTCAATAAAGACCAGATAGAGATTCTGTTAATTTCTGATAGAGCTCTAAGTCACTCAGGCACAAGGTTGACACGGTCTTGTGAGTCGCACATACTTCCGGCAGAGGCCGTCGGAACAGGGGACTGTGCAAGCCGACATCATCAAATTCGACGAGTTCGAGCTGGACCTTGGCCGCTACGAGCTGCGCCGCCGTGGCCAGCCGCTCAAGCTGGAGAAGGTCCCCATGGATCTCCTCATTCTCCTGGCGGAGCACGAGGGCCAGTTGGTGACGCGCGAGGAGATCGTCAAGAAGCTGTGGGGCCAGGACGTCTTCGTCGACACCCGCCAGGGCGTCAATACCGCCGTTCGCAAGATTCGCCTGGCGCTCAAAGATGATCCCGGCAATCCCCGCATTCTGCAGACCGTCTTCGGCAAGGGCTACCGGCTGGTGGCGCCGGTGGAAATCGCCGGAGAGGCTCGCCCGTCATCGCCTCGCACTGGGACCGAGGGCGTAGTACGGCCGTATCCGGTCTCGTTGGAGCAGAGCCGGAGCCGGGAACCCCAGCGCGGCCTGGCCCCAGACGAAACAGAGAATGGGGGTCTAAGCGGAGCCAAAGAGAAGCCGGCGCTCATCGATCCGAGACTAGCGCGAGCCCTGTTCTTGCTGATTCAGGTGGGTTATCTTGCTCTTTACGCGGCCGCGCTCTTTTTTCTTGGAAACATCCGCCGTCTGGGCCTGCCACCAGCCGTCCCCGGTCTCACCGTCGTCGCCGGGCTAATCGGAACCGCGGTTCGGCTTTACCTGATTTCGGCGGTGGCGTTCAACTACGTGGGCTCCGGCCGGCTATTCCGGCAGGCCTGGCCGGGCATCCTGATACTGGACGCGTTGTGGGCTGCTTCACCACTCTTCCTCTTCTACCATTGGGGAGAGCTCACATTGCTCGGAGTAGCAGGGCTGGTGTTCCTGCCCTTCTCGCAGCGCACCCTGATGCGGTCCGCCTATGGCGCCTCGGAGCCGGTTCCTCAAGCCAGCAAGTGAACTCCCGATGCCAGTTTGCGGCCCCCGCCGTGTCAGGCTCACTTTGACGTAGCCAAAATTGAGGCCCGTGGGGCTCCAGGTTCACCTTGGGCCCGCCCCTGCCGTTCCTGTGCCCGAGAGTGCTACCGTCTGCGGGCTGCCGCCGCCTGTGTCGGCGACCGAGAGCGACGCGCTGCGTGATCCGGCAACGGCCGGGGTGAACGTAAGGGTGAAGGTACAGGTTTGGGCTGGGTAGAGCTTACTCCCGCAGTTATTGGTCTCGCTGAAGTCGACCGGATCGGTCCCGGTGATTGAGACCGAGGTGATGCTGACCGTGCTGGTCCCCAGGTTGGTCAGCGTTGCCGTCTGCGGGTTGCTCGATTGGCCTACCTTCACGGTCCCGAAATTGAGACTGGTGGGGGAGAAGCTCATGGCGGTGGCGGTGCCCGACAAGGCGACCGTCTGGGGGCTGCCAGTAGCATTGTCTCTGACTGAAACGTTGGCGGTGGGGCTCCCCGGAGAGACCGGTGCGAAGGTCACGCTGATCGTGCAGCTCGATCCCGCGCCCACGCTCGACCCGCAGGTGTTCGTTTCGGCGAAGGAGCCGGGATTGCTGCCGTTGAGCGCAATGCTGTTGATGGTTAGCGCGGCCGTGCCCGTGTTCGTGAGCGTCACCTTTTGAGCCGGACTAGTGGTATTCACCACCTGGAGGCCAAAGGTGAGACTGGCGGGTGAAAGTTGCACCTGGGGAGCGAGCCCGATGCCCGTCAGGCTGACCGTTTGCGGGCTGCCGTAAGCATTATCCGTAACACTTAGCGTCCCGGAACGCGTTCCCCCCGCAGTGGGCTTGAAGGTGACGTTGATTGTGCAGGAGGCAGCGGGGGCCAAGCTTGACCCGCATTGGTTGCTGCTCTCGGAGTAGTCGCCGCTCGTGGAAATGCTGGTGATGTTCAAGGTGGCGTTCCCCGTGTTGGTGAGGGTGACGCTTTGCTTGGAGCTCACCGAGCCCACGTTGACACTCCCGAAGTTCAAACTCGCCGGGCTGAGGCTGACAAAGGATCCCGTGCTGCTACCGCTAAGGCTCACCACCTGCGGACTGCCCACCGCGCCGTCCGTCGCGGTCAGCGAGCCCGTTGACGCGCCGGGCGTGGTCGGTGTGAAGGTGATGCTCGCTGTGCAGCTCGCGCCGGCATTCAGCGACGAGCTACAGGTGTTCGTCTCCGCGAAGGGTAGGGCCGTGGCGATGCTCGAAACGCTCACAGAGGTGGTGCCGATGTTGGTGAGGGTCACGGTCTCGGGAGCGCTCGTGGTTCCGATATTCTGGCTGGTGAAGGTAACGGTGGCAGGCGAGAGCAGGACTGTGGTTTCCAGAAGTGCGGAGACGGCGTTGCCGTCCAGATCGGCGGTGGCCACGTCGAGTTTCCCATCGTTATTGAAATCAGCCGTCGTGATGGCAACCGGCAACAATCCGGACGGAAAGTTTGCAGCACTCTGGAAACTCCCGTCGCCCTTCCCGAGCAGGACTGAAATAGTCCCCAACGAGCTGTCTGTAGGCAGCGCCAGGTCCAGGATGCCGTCGCCATTGAAGTCGCCGGTCGCCACCGACTCCGGATACTGACCAGTGCTATAGAACGCCGGGGCGTCAAAGGTACCGTCACCGTTGCCGAGCAACACGGCCACCGACGACGACACCAGCCCTGGGACCGCCAAGTCCAATTTGCCATCCCCGTTAAAGTCGGCGGCCACCACGGCCACGGGGTCTAGAAAAGCCGGGTAATCGACCGCGCTCTGGAACGTGCCATTACCATTCCCGATAAGCACGGAGACCGTTTGTGTGCTGAAGTTGGCCACCGCCAGGTCCAGCTTGTCATCCCGGTTGAAGTCGCCCACGACTACAGCCGACGGCTCCAACCCGACGCTGTAATCCACATGCGCCTGAAACGTCCCGTTACCATTCCCGAGCAGAATTGAAACCGTACTCGCAAGCTGATTCACCACCGCCAGATCCAGCTTGCCGTCCCCGTTGAAGTCCCCGATAGCGATACGGACGGGAACCTGTCCCGTGGCATAGTCGACGTGAGACTGGAAAGTGCCATTGCCGTTCCCGAGCAGAATGGAGACCGTATCGGCCACTTGGCCTTGCGAGTTCTCGCCCGCATCGGCCACGGCGAGGTCGAGCTTGCCGTCCCCGTTGAAATCGCCCACCACTACGTCCTGGGGCCCAAGCCCGGTGGCGTAATCGACGTGAGACTGAAAGGTGCCGTTGCCGTTGCCGAGCAGGATCGACACGGAGTCGGCAGACTCGTTCGCCACGGCCAGGTCCTGCTTGCCATCGGAGTTGAAGTCTGCGGCCACGACCGACAGAGGGCCTGAGGCTGTGGGCGCGGATCCGCCGCTGAAGGAGACCTCGGTCGCTGAAGGGGTCACCTGGAAGAAGACCACGTTCGACGTGCCGCCGCCGGGCGAGGGATTAACAACCGTGATCGAAGCCGTAATGGCCTTACTGATGTCGCTGGAGTTGATCTTGGCCGTCAGTTGGATGCTGCTCACAAAAGTTGTGGTCCGCGAGCTGCCATTCCACTTGACCGCAGCGCCCGACACAAAGCCGGCTCCGTTTAAAGTGAGCGTAAAGCCAGCCCCTCCTGGAGCGGTGCTGGCTGGGACGAGGGGCTGATTGATCTGCGGTACCGGGTTCGCCGCCCG
>DATDGR010000328.1:0-13554 GCA_036521995.1 Terriglobia bacterium
GATCTCTAATCCGGGTTGGACAGAAAACCCCGCAGGGTCCGGCACAGTTCCCTATTGCAGCTTTGGTTTAGAGTCGACGACTGCGAAAGAGACAGTCCAGTATAACTTGAACACGGAAAAGGTGCTCTACAGCTTCACTGGGGGCACGGACGGGGCGAATCCTTATGCAGGTTTGGTCCGAGATGCGGCGGGCAACCTCTATGGCACGACCTACGAGGGCGGCGCGCACAGCGCCGGCACGGTGTTCGAGGTATCCGCTCGCGGTAGAGAAAGCGTGCTCTACAGCTTCACCGGAGGAACGGACGGGGCTTACCCTGTGGCCGGACTGGTCCGGGACGCTGCAGGCAACCTCTATGGCACGGCCCTCGCGGGCGGGGATCTCAACTGCAGCGCCCGTGGGTTCTCGGGCTGCGGGACGGTGTTCGAGGTATCGGCTGGCGGTACGGAGAGCGTGCTCCACAGCTTCACCGGGGCCCCGGACGGGAGCGGACCTTACGCCGGACTCGTCCGGGACGCGGCAGGCAACCTCTATGGCACGACCTACGACGGCGGGGACCTCAACTGCGGCGCCCCTTATGGCTGCGGCACGGTGTTCGAGGTATCGGCTGGCGGTACGGAGAGCGTGCTCTACAGCTTCACCGGCGGAACGGACGGGGCTAGCCCTGCGGCCGGACTCGTCCGGGATGCGGCAGGCAACCTCTATGGCACGACCGGCGGGGGCGGGCATCTCAACTGCAGCTTCTTTGGGAACTCGGGCTGCGGCACGGTGTTCGAGGTATCGGCTGGCGGTACGGAGAGCGTGCGCTACACCTTCACCGGGGCGGACGGGGACGGGGCTATCCCTCTCGCCGGACTCGCCCGGGACGCGGCGGGCAACCTCTATGGCACGACCCCCTATGGCGGGGATCTCAACTGCAACTCCCCTGATGGCTGCGGCACGGTGTTCGAGGTATCGGCTGGCGGTACGGAGAGGGTGCTCCACATCTTCACCGGCGGGGCTGACGGGGGTAACCCTGCGGCCGGACTCGTCCGGGACGCGGCAGGCAACCTCTATGGCACGACCCTCTATGGCGGGGATCTCAACTGCAGCAACTTCGGTTTGGGCTGCGGCACGGTGTTCGAGGTATCGGCTGGCGGTACGGAGAGGGTGCTCTACAGCTTCACCGGCGGACTTGACGCGAGCTTGCCTGGGGCCGGACTAGTCCGGGACGCGGCAGGCAACCTCTATGGCACGACCTCCTATGGCGGGGATCTCAACTGCAACCCCCCTTACGGCTGCGGCACGGTGTTCGGGCTCCACCCCATGAAATGAGCGAGGCAGCGCGGTGCGGGTGACGTGAGGCTTGACTGAGGGCGCGGGGCGGGTAAATCGACGAAATTTGGTTCGACGTGTGCCTCTAACGGACGGGCTCCGTCCCCCGAGGCGATCCGTCAACGGCCAACGCCCGAGCGCGCCTTACGGGTCACATAAAGAGCAAAGCGGAAGCAAGCTTCCGCACTCCAAAACGAGTGCTGGATCAATTCTCCAAACCTCAGCCGCTCGTCGAGTTCGCGCACCAGGATCAGGCCGCCGTCGGAAGTGACGTGTGACCCTTCGAATTGATCTTGAGCGAGGCGTTGCAATAGAGCTCATTAAGAACCCTTTTCGCTCGTTGCTTAAGGTGCAGTTCCAACCGGGCTCTCAGGGACAGCCGGAGCCATTACGAGCACATCCACCACATCCCGGCAGGTGCAGTTCGGTCTGAAGCTGCTTTGGTGAGCCGGCTCGGACAGGAGCCTCTCACAGGCCAATGCTGCAAGCCCCGATTCCACAGCGTGAACGTTTGAGCCAGGGAGAGGTCTTTGAGGACCTTGGACCGTACGGTCACTGACCTCACCGATGTGGTTTGCGCCACCCGGATCCTTCGCGAACTCTCCTGGGCCCGAAGCGCCCTTGACAAGCGCCGCGGATCGTACGGCATTCGATCGCCGATCTCGTCACCGCAAAGCGTGGGGTGATCGGCGTTCTAACGGGGCGCCTGCCGCACTCTCCAATCTGACGCGCTGCTTGACGGATCTCCAGAAATGGTTTATAAGAAAGTTAATGTTTGCGATTGTGGCTTCCGAGCACTGCCGAGCCGGGCCAATTGACGGCGCGCGGGGGTTGCGATTGGCAACCTCCGCAAGGCTTCCATGATCGCGCCGGCCGAGAATCAGAAACGTACGGCGAAATTCTTTATCGTATTGAAAATACAGCCTTTGCATTTAGAGTCACCTTGAGCGGGTCCCACCGATCTTCGGATGACTGGCGTGAGAGGTTGTTCGCGAGCTCCGATATATGATCGAACGGCATCTGGACGACATCAGGCTGCGTCTTGAGGTTAGGACCGCCGCAACTATTCTGCCGGCGGTGTGTTTACAGGGGTGTGGCGATAATGGCCATCGATTCGGACCTTGAGCTGATGCTCCGCGTCAGCCGCGGTGACGCTGAGTCCTTCGCGATCTTGCTGAATCGTCACCGGGGGCCACTGCTGAATTACTTCGTCCGCATGGTTAGGGACCGTGCGCTGGCTGAGGATCTCACGCAGGAAGTCTTTCTGCGCGTCTATCAGGCGCGTGAGCGCTATCAGCCTGAGGCGCGCTTCACAACTTGGCTGTACCGGATCGCCACCAACCTGGCCCTGAACACCATCCGGGACCGCAAGGGACAGGAGGCACTGGAACCGTATGCTGGACAAGGTGACGAGGCGACTCCGCCGGTCGAACGAATCGCTGATCATCGGCCCAGCACGGAGCAAGAGATGTTGGAGTCAGAACGCCAGCGGTTCATTCGCGAGGCCATCAAAGCGCTGCCGGAAAACCAACGCGTGGCCGTGATTCTGCACAAGTATCAAGAGGTGGATTACCGGCAGATTGCGAAAGTGCTGAAGGTGTCGGAAAGCGCCGTGAAGTCGCTCCTGTTTCGGGCCTACGAGAGTCTTCGCGTCCGCCTGGAGCCCTTGATGCAGGGAGGCTTGGTATGAAGAGCAATTGCATGAAGCGCGAGCAGATTTTTGCCCTGGCGGAGAGCATGTTGTCAGCTCGGGAGGAGGAGCAGGCGCGGGCGCACCTTGCGGGTTGCGAGGACTGCCGGAAAGTGTTCGAAAGCTATCGCCGCGTGGACTCGGTGCTCGACGAATGGATGCCCGAGGCGGAACCTTCGCCCTGGTTTGACGCGCGGATGCGGGCGGCGGTGGCGGCCGCCGGATCGGCCAACAGGTCGCGCGGTTTCCTGGGGTTGACTTTGAACCGCTGGCTGGCGCTGCCGGCAATGGCTTCACTCCTGGTGATCACGGGCGTGGTGGCGTATCGAGACTTACGCTCGCGTCCTTCCGGTGGCCCGGGCAACACCGCAGCCGTGACCTCCGCGGCCCGGGCCGTCCAGGCTGCTCCGGCTGCCCAAGTCGCGAGCCCGGCCGGGGCTCCAGCGCACGAGGCTGCCACGCAGGAGCTGAAGATGTACCAGAACCTTCCGGTGCTGGAAGACTACGATATGTTGGCCGGTTTCGACGTGATCTCGGAATTGCCCAAAGGGAGCGGCAAAATTGCGGATTAACGGATTCACAATCGGTCGCGGGCTCGCTCTGGCGCTAGCTTTTGCCGCCGGAACGGTCATCGGCGCCGCGCAGGGGCAACAGGAAGCCGCCCACGGCCAGGCGGCCGCCCGCGCGCAAGCATCCGGCCCGGCCCGCCAACCGGGCCCAACCGGCGAGGAAAAAAACGCTAAGGCGTTGCCTCCAGGCGTGGCAGGCTTCGTTCAACACCTGCAGGAGATGCCTCTCGATCAGCAGGAAACTTTTCTGAAGAACAACTCCCGCTTCCAGAGTATGCCTCCGGAGCGCCAGCAGCAGGTCCTCGAGGGACTGCGCGCCTGGAACGAGGCCGACCGGCCGGCCGGGCAGCTTGGCGGCTTCATCGCTCAACACACGCACCCGCCCGGATTTTTCCAGAAGTTGCGCGAGCTGCCTCCGGACGAGCAGGCCAAAGTGCTCGAAAATGACGCGCACTTCCAGAGTCTCCCTCCTGAACGCCAGCAGCAGATTCGCGAGAACCTGAACCGCTGGAACGCGGCCACACCCGCGCAAAAGGAAACCCTGCGGCAGCGCGAGGAGATTGTCCAGGGCCTCTCCGCCGCGCAGCGCGATCGGCTTCGCGAGGTGTTTCCACTCTGGCGCCAGCTCCCCGAAGACCGTCAGCAGGCTCTGATGCAGGCTTTCCGCAAGCTTCGCGACCTGCCGCCGGCGGGTCGGGAGAAATTTCTGGCCAGCCCCGAGGTGCAGCAGGAATTTTCTCCCGAGGAACGGGAGATCCTGAGCAGCCTGAAAAGTCTTTTGCCTCAAAGTTAATCGGTGATCCACGAAGGGACACGCGCCCTGCCGAGTCGTGTTAGGATGGCGTTTCTCAGCCCAGCTTTGCGTCAGGATGCAGGGGCGGAGGGCCGGTTCATGGAGATCCACGTCACCACCAGTTTCAACATTGAAGGATTCCGGATCACAAGCTACAAAGGCATCGCGCGCGGCATTGTTGTGCGCTCGCCGACCATCGGCCAGAGCCTTTTCGGAGACTTGAAGTCGGTGATCGGCGGGAATATCGGAGCCTACACGGAGATGTGCGAGCAAGCGCGCGAGCAAGCCTATCAGCTGATGGTGCGGCACGCCCTCGACCTCGGCGCCAACGCGCTGATTGGCGTGCGCTACGACGCCGCCGAGGTGGTGGCCAAGCAGTCCGCCACCGAGGTGCTCTGTTACGGCACCGCTGTGGTGGTCGAGCGGGAGAAGTAGCGTGGGATGTGGCCTCCACACCTAGAATCTTACTTCGTTACCAGGTGATCGCGCCGGTTCTGCTGCCAGCATTCCTCGGAATTCGCGGTACACGTCGGCTTGTCTTTCCCGTATGAAATCGTCGATATGCTGGCGCCGGGCACGCCCAGGCTAACCAGGAAATCACGGGCGGCTTTGGCGCGGCGTTGACCCAGGCCCAGGTTGTATTCTTCGCTGCCCCGCTCGTCGCAATGGCCCTCGATGGCCAGGAGCGCGTCCGGATGCGCCTTGAACAAAGTGGCGTCCCCGGTAAGTACCTCTTGTGCGTCCGGCCGAAGATCGGCGGAGTCGTAGTCGAAAAAGATGTCTTTGATCTGCACGTTCCACGGCCCGGCGCTGGCGCTGAGGTTCTCCTCGGTCACGGTCGGCGCGGGCGCAGCCGCGGAGGCGGTGACCGTGACCCGCGCAGTGCACGTCGTCGTGCCGCTCGGGCCCGTGGCCGTCAGGACGTAGGTGGTGGAGTCCTGCGGCGAGGCCGTGGTGGAGCCCTCGCTGAGTTGCTTTCCGAGCCCCGGCTCGATACTGACGCCGGTCGCATTCTGCGAGCTCCAGCTCAGCGTCACCGACTTGCCCTGCTCGACAGCGGCCGGTTCCGCCGTTAACTGGCACACCGGAGGACTCGGTGGTGCCGGCGCGGCCGCGCGAGGAGCTTCGGGCACGGCGGGTAAGGGAGGCGGATTATGACGACAGGCCGCGAAAGTCAGTCCTAGAACCAGAATTATGAACTTGACCAGAAAGGCGGAGGATCTTCGCATCAGAGCTCCTCGTCTTAGATTTGTCCCTGCCAGCCGTTCTCAGGTGCCCGGCGCAGCCGGAATTCGGAGCGTTCACACATCCCAACCCGATCTGACCTGCGCCCCCCAGTGGTTTGATGCAAGTTCGGATTTGTGGCGATGTGCGGCGGCTGAGTGGCTATCACTTCGCCTCGCGCCAATTTTTCCCCATACCCAGGTCGACCCGCAACGGCACCTTCATCGGGTAGACGCCCTCCATCTCCTGCCGCACGGCTTCCCGCGCCGTTTCGAGCTCGGATGCCGGCGCCTCAAAAACCAGTTCGTCATGCACCGTCAGGATCATGCGGGTGCGCAGCGATTCGCGCTTGAGCCGGCCCTGAGCCTTCACCATGGCCAGTTTCAGCAGGTCGGCGGCGGTGCCCTGCAAGGGAGTATTCATGGCCTCGCGCTCGGCCCGGTTGCGTGCGGGAACGTCGCGGCTGGTGATGTCGGGGATAGGCCGGAGCCGCCCGAAGAGCGTGCGCACGCGCCCGGTTCTGCGAGCTTCTTCCACCGAGCTCTCGATATATTCCTTCACCTTCGCGTAGCGACGAAAGTAGGCGTCAATGTAGTGCTGCGCCTCCGTGCGGCTCGACCCCGTACGCCCGGCCAGGCCGAAGGCGCTCAGCCCGTAAATCACGCCGTAGTTGATGGCCTTGGCCATGCGCCGGTGCTCGTGCGTCTGCAGGCTGGGTGGTACGCCGAAGATCTCCTGGGCGGTGCGGGCGTGAATGTCTTCGTCGCGGCCGAAGGCCTCGATCAGCACCCGGTCTCCCGAAAGGTGGGCCAGCACGCGCAGTTCGATCTGAGAGTAGTCGGCCGAGATCAGCACCGAGCCCTGCTCAGCCACGAAAGCCGACCGGATCAGCATGGCGAACTCGTCGCCGATGGGAATGTTCTGCAAATTGGGGTTCGAAGAGGAGAGCCGGCCGGTGCGCGAGCCGGCCTGGTTGAAGCTCGAGTGCAGGCGGCTGGTGCTGGGATCGATGTAGCGGGGCAAAGCGTCGATGTAAGTCGATTTCAGCTTGGCGCGCGTGCGGTACTCAAGAATCTTGCGGGGTAATTCGTGGCGATCGGCGAGCGCTTCAAGTACGGTAGCCTCGGTGGAATACTGTCCGCTCTTCTTCAGCTTCTTGCCGCCCGGCAACTGAAGTTTCTCGAACAAGACCTCGCCCAACTGCTTCGGCGAATCGATGTCGAAGGCTCCGCCGGCCAGGTCATAGATCTCGCGGGTCAGATCCGTGAGGTTGTGCTCAAACTCGCGCGACATCTGGCCCAGAATCTCGGGATCGATGCGCACCCCGGCGGTCTCAACCTCCACCAGCACGGCCGAGAGAGGCAATTCAATATCATCGTAGAGCGGCTTGAGCCCTTCCCGGACCATCTCCAGCCGCAGCAGCTCCGCGACTTCCCGGGTGAGTTCCGCACTCTCGGCCGGCGAGCCGGACACCTTGCGTCCGAGGCGCCGCAGAACCACTTCCGGCAGGGCGTGGCTCGAAGCCAGCGGCTCGAGGAGGTAAGAGTAAAGCAGGGTGTCGTGAGCCACTCCGGCCAGCTTCACGCCTGCTTTGGCAAGGAGCAACTGAAGAAGCTTCGAATTATGAACGGCCTTCGGGCGCGCCTCGAGGCCCTCTTCGAGCAAGGGCTGGGCCGCCGCCAGCCGCGCCTTCCCAGCAGCGGGGCCACCCTCAGAGGCAGCATCGGGGCCGGCATCGAGAGGGATCACTCCGCGCCGGCCGCCGCTGGCGATGGCAAGCGCCGCCAGCTTGCCGGAGAACCCCTCGCCGGCTCCGACCGAAAATGAGATGGCCACCGGCGCTCGCGGGTCCAGACGTTCGATCCATTTTTTGACCTCTTCGGTGGTGCGAAGCTCCTCAAACTGCGGACCGCTCGCGGCGGGCGGAGGCGGTGCTTCTTCAAGGAACTCGCGCAGCAGGCTAGAGAACCCGAGCTCCCGGCACAAGGCGACCAGTTTCGGGACATTCATCTCGCGAGCACGCAGATCACCGGCGTGCGTTTCGAGGGAAACGTCCGTGCGGATGGTGGCGAGTTCGCGGCTCAGCAGCGCCTCTTGGCGAAAATCGCGCAGCGCGTCACGGTAGCTCTGGCGCAGGGGCGGTTCGGCCCTGTCGTAGTTGGCCAGCACACCGTCCAGCGTCTGAAAACGCCGGATAAGCTCGGTGGCGCCCTTGGGACCGATGTAGCTCCGCTTTTTCGCTCCCGGAGCGAGCGGCGGTTCCCGGCCGGGCAGCGGGCGCGCGCCAGGAATGTTATCACTCGAGTCGCCGGTGATCGCCAGCCAGTCGACCACCTGCTCCGGCTTCACGCCCAGGATCTCCTCCACCTTAGCGGCGTCGCAGAGCACTTCCGGCTGGTCCGCGCCCCGCGAGGGCTTCAACACCTTGACGTGCTCATCGACGAGTTGGAAAAGATCCTCGTCGCCGGTCACCAGAAACACGTCCAGGCCCTGGGCCTCGCCTTCTTTGGCCAGCGTTCCCATGATGTCGTCCGCCTCAAAGCCTTCGCGCTCGACGATCGGCAGTCCAAGCGCAGTGCAGAAACGCCGCACGTAAGGTAGCTGCAAGGTGAGGTCCTCCGGAAACTCTGGGCGATTGGCCTTGTAGGTTTCGAAGAGCTGATCGCGGAAAGTGGGCGCCGCCAGGTCAAATGCGATCGCCATGTGCTCCGGATGATGGTCCTTTAACAGTTTGCGCAGGGTACGAATGAAAATGTAGATCGCCTTGGTCGGGAGGCCGCTCGGCGACACCAGGGCCGTCTGCATGGGCGCAAAGAAGGCGCGAAACACCAGCGACATGGCGTCAAACAGCAGCAATTTTTCGCGAGACTTCTCAGCCGCCAAACGCAACCTCCCACCACGGAGCCATGGTTCATTGTACTTGACGAGTCTCTGCCGCGCGAAGATTCCGGCAGCAGGCGTTTGGAAAAGGCTGCGCTTCGATCGGGCCGGATGCGACCAACTTCACACAGGCCCAGTGCAAAAGGGAGGATCGCGAAGCGTTCGGCGAGGGTCCTAAAGGCTTGAATCGCTCGGAAGCCAGGGAAGACTCTTCGCAGCGGAAGATCTCCGCAGCAGCCACCAACTGCCCCTCGGCACTTTTAGTTGGACTGCGGAGCTGTGGGGAGCTTTTATCCCGGGGGGCTCGAAGCCTGCCGATTTCCTTTCTTCTATTTGCAGTGCGGCATCGCACGCGCACGGTGCGTTGGGCGACGCGGGCCAAGAACGGGGTGCACGGAGTACTGAACCGGGAAGGAATCGTCACGCCCCTGGATTCGTTGTGCGGACCGCAGGGGCGAGCCTTTCTGGGGGAGGTGAAATTGAAGGAGCTCGACCGCTGGGAAGTCGACGACCAGTTGGCGAGGCTCGACCTGCTGCAAGGGCAGATCGACGAGCTGGACCGGGAAGTGGTGAAGCGCGGCAAGGCCGATGACGTGGCTCAGGCGCTGGACACAATCCCGGGATAGGACCTTTCATCGCTCTGCTGCTGGTGGCGGAGATCGGGGGGTGAGACGGTTTCCACGCGCCAAGCACCGGGTCTCTTACGTGGGATTGGCGCCCTCGCTGTACGCCTCAGGGGAGCGACGCTGGACGGGCCAGATCACGAAGCAGGGATCGAGCCTCCTGCGCTGGGCTCTGGTCCAGGCGGCGCATCGGGCGGGCATCACCGCAGGCTTCGCCCCCTATGACGAACAGCAGGCTCAGCGTCACGGCAAAGCCAAAGCGGCCGTGGCCCTGGCGCGCAAATTAGCCACCGTCAGTTTTTACCGCTGGCGGGCGGTGGAAGCTCGCAAGAGCCGTCCCGGCGGAGACAAGTTCGGAAGTGCACCTCGGCTGGCGCATGGTCAGAAGACCGACCCTTCGGTCTGATTAGGACACTTCCGACCGCGCACAGCATCTTGGTCGCCAACGACCGAATACGTGACTGAGCAAACACTCGGGCGCAGCTTTCACAAGCGCGCGAGGCCTTCGGCCGCGTGGAGAGGTGGAGTGTGCCCTTGGACCCGTATGGTTATTTCGAGCGGTTCGCAACGATGAAAAGAAAGCAGAACAAACCACTTGATTTCGCCGCCCCTTCATACCTGCGCCAGCCGGCCTGGGGACGCCGCCAGTCTAGCTTGAGTGGGCGAGGTGGCAACGACATGCAGTACAATGTGGTCGCCACCCGCGAGTGACAGAGCGCTGCAAGGAGAGACTTGATGGAGTCGAAGAAAAGCCCCACCACAAAACTGGCGACCGATTCAACGAAAGCGAGCCGGAGAAAATTCTTAGCGACAGGCGCCGCGGCAGCTGCGTTGGGTGCGGTGCAGACTACAGCGGGGCAAACTCCTGCCCCCGAAACGAAATCATTGAAGGACTTGATCGCTTATGGCGAGCGGTCGCAATACGTGGAGTCGGTTCGCGTGGCTGTGGACGAAAGACCTTCGCCGGACGAATTTGGATTGACGTTTCACGTGCTGACGCCGCTGCAGGATTCGGTGGGAATTATCACACCGTCGTCGCTGCACTTTATCGGGACGCATCGCGGCTCGATCGTGCCGAATATCGATCCGCAGCAGCACCGGCTGTTGATCCACGGCATGGTGGATCGGCCGCTGGAATTCAGCATGGATGACCTGAGGCACTTTCCTGCGGTGTCGCGTGTTCATTTCATCGAGTGCCTGGGAAATCATTCGAAAGCGAAAGATAAAACGGTACAGGAGACGCACGGCTTGACGAGTTGCAGCGAATGGACCGGCGTGCTGCTTTCGACTTTGCTGAAGGAGTGCGGCGTACAGAAGGGCGCGTCGTGGGTGGTGTCGGAAGGCGCAGAAGAAGTGAAGGGCGCTGGCAGCATTCGGCTGGCGAAGGCAATGGACGATTGCATCGCCGCCTACGGGCAAAACGGCGAGGCGATACGCCCGCAGCAAGGTTTTCCGCTGCGCTTAGTCGTGCCGGGATTCGAAGGAATATACAACACAAAATGGCTGCGGCGGATCAAGGTGGTGGACCGCTACTACATGACGTACAACGACTACGGACATATCTCGAAGGATGAAGAAGTAGCCGCGTTGACGTTCCAGTGGGGGCCGAAGTCGGTGATCACATTTCCGTCGGGAGGGCAGAAGCTTCCCGGGCCGGGAGTTTATCAACTGACGGGCCTGGCGTGGTCGGGTGGAGGCGTGGTGCGGCGCGTGGAAGTTTCGACGGATGGCGGCGAGACGTGGAAGGACGCGGAGATTCGCGGAATGGTGCTTCCGAAAGCGCACACGCGATTTGGAATCGAGTGGAAGTGGGACGGACGCGAATGCGTGTTGCAGTCGCGTTGCACGGATGAACTCGGCCAGGTACAACCTTCGCGGGCGGAACTGGCTGCGTTTTTCAAGCTGCCACCGGATCACTACAAGACGCACGGCGTGCAGGGAACGGACAATACGATCCAGCCGTGGGGAGTGGCGAGCGATGGGAGCGTACACAATGCGATTTAGGGTTGTGCTTAGCGCGATGATTTTGTGTTTGTGCTGCTGCGGCGTTGCGTGGGCGCAATCGCCCACCTACGGTGTGGGGAAAACGCCGGCGCCGGAAGAGCTCCGAGCCCAGGACATTACGATCAGTCCGGACGGGAAGAATCTTCCGCCGGGCAAGGGAACGGCAAAGGAAGGCGCGGCGATTTTCGCCCAGAAGTGCGTGGGGTGCCATGGGGAGAACGGGTACGGCGGGTTGGCGCCGATCTTGATCAAGCCCGAACCGTCCGTGAAGATTTCGATGCCGTGTCTTGCGCCGTGCATCGGGCCGGGAAGTGTGATGGCGTTACATGCGCCGTATGCCACTGTGATCTGGGATTACATCAATCGGGGCATGCCGTTCGGGCAGGAAGGCTCGCTGAAGCCGGATGAGGTCTACGC
Source organism: Terriglobia bacterium (assembly GCA_036521995.1). Taxonomy (GTDB): domain Bacteria; phylum Acidobacteriota; class Terriglobia; order UBA7540; family UBA7540; genus Gp13-AA77. Next base: position 11,513 of record DATDGR010000328.1, read on the forward strand.
GCTAACGGCGTTTCTGCTTTCCAAGAATGGCGTTATTAAGGAAGACGAAGTCCTCGATCAGACAACATTGCCAGCGGTGAAAATGCCGAATCGGGATGGATACGCCATACCGGATTGGAAGCCCGGGATGGCACGACCGTTTCCGAATAAGCATTAGGGCTGAATCACAAGCCAACAGAGGAAGCAGCAGCGGGTGACGCCTACATCAAAAAACGACGTAGGCGCCACCCGCGAGCTCTGACGAGAAGCCAGTAGAGCGGTTGCCACAATGACGCATACATACAAAGCAATGTATGCGCCACCCCCGCCGGGTGACTAAGGTTGCGAAATCCTCGCCATAGCGATTGATTTTGGTGATAGACTGCCCCCACACTGTCCGGGAGAAAGGGGCTATGAGGCCACGATCGCTTATCCTATTTTTGTTGATTGCGGGCACGCTGTTGGAGCCCGAGGCCTTAGCTAAACAGCCCAAAACGGCTCATCAGACTAGCTATCAAGCTTACTCGGGGCCTTCGCTTCCGTCAGATAAGACCGCTCCACTGGAAACACAGTCTAATGCCAGCGACAATCGACGGAAGGAGCCTTCTTTATTAGTGGGATGGTTCTCTTCGTAAGGGGTGCAAACGGAAGAACAAGGGCCGGTTGATCAGGTGTCGCAAACCAATCGGTTCCATTCAGGTGCTTCCGGGCCCGCACACAGTCGAGTTTCACGTCAGGGGAACTGGCCCGAGCGGAACTCGTCTCTATTTCGGTATTCAGGTCGAGGACGGGGGAGCCTCGGCTAGCTGCTACTCTAACGGCTGCTCAGTTGAAAAGGAGCTTTCAACAGAAGCAGGCAAAAGATATGTTGCGGTGCTATATGAAAATGGACAGGAAGTAACTGGCGGCAGCTCCGGGGCCCAGGCGGAAATCCCGTCAGAGCCGCTGGTCCAAACTATTCATATGGAAGTGGAATTTGTGGAAGGCGAAGCCCCTTCAGAGGTCGTCAAGTCGAGAAAGAAGCCGAAAAGAGCAACCGCCGATAACTAGCGAAGTCTTCGACCTCAAACCGACGAGCATTGACATCGTAGGTTTAAGGTGGTGTAAAACTTCCGGCTATGCCCAACATTAACGAACTGCTCGAAGCGAGGTAGATTCTCTCTTGATAGTCAAGAGGGATTTCTCTTTTGAAGGTGCAGGAATCTTTTCTCTTTAAAGTTCTCACGCTGGCTGGCGCAGACCTCTGTTCTTGGAGGTCTGCGATCTCGCGAAGCGACTTGTGGGAGCCGGCTACTCAACCCAGCCGGTCCATGCGGAGGATCGAGGCATCGTTTAGGAAGTAGAAGCTCCAACTCGACCACAGCCATCAACACGTAGAGCAGGCTGGAGACCGTTCGGCGCCGGCCCGAAAGGCCTTCCTGCGCCGCGGTCAGCACAATCGACGGATCGTCAGCCTCCCTGGAGAGCGGGTTCGCGCCGTGCAGCATATGATTCCGGAATATCGAGGTGGCGTCAGCCTGGGCCTGGCCCATTGAAATTCCGCTCCTGAGCCGCCCCAGTATGACCAGCCACCAGTCTTGGGTATCGGTCAGCACTTCCGGTTGCATCCACCGGACCTTGAGTGCGACCGTGGACGATAGAGTCAAAAAGAAATCCTGGCTCTTGCCGGGCGCTAGGTTGGTAAAGTGCGGTTCTGTTACGCCGACAACGGTGAACCCCATGCCGTTCAGGTGAATCACGCGGCCGATCACCGAACGATCGCCGCCAAACGTCTTCCGCCAATAAACGTAGCTGAGGACAACGGCCGGGAGCGGACAGCGTGTCGTCCGAAGGGCCAAGCGGCCGGCCAAGAACTATATTCACGCCGACGGTCGAAAAGAAATCGCCCGAAACAATTTCTCGAGGGTGCCCCAAGTTCAGTTAGAGGTTTGAGCGACGGTTCTCGGACCCGGTTCGATTAGAATCGGGCTGGGAAAATCTCAAGTAAAGGAGAACCGTCGTGGAGAAAAGGTATCACATCGCCGAGAAGAGTGATAGTGAAAGCCTGGCTGAGTTTTTGGTGA
>DATDGR010000329.1:0-2536 GCA_036521995.1 Terriglobia bacterium
GGCAACGCGAACCGTACGCGCCATGGGCTTGTGCAACGTAGCCAAAATGCGCACCGCCTCCATCGCCACTGACGATCCCGTGCCGTTATCCGTGGCGCCGGTGCCGCCCTGCCAGCTGTCAAAGTGACCGCCGAGCATGACAACTTCCTCCGGTTTGGTGGCGCCCGGAATCTCGCCGATGACATTGAATGCGTTCTGGTCTTCCTTCTGATAGTCGACAGCGATATCGAAGTTCAGCTTCGGCGTGATCCCGTGCTGCAACAAGCGGACGAGGCGGTTATACTGCTCTGCCCCAATGGCGACGATCGGAGGCGGAATGGGATCCTTGGGATTTTCCGACCCGCCATACGTGGAAAAGATCGTACCGCCGTCTCCGTTGTAACCCGGCGTGATGGAAATGGCCACGCCCTCTTCCTTCAGGAAGGCGTTGACCTCGTTGCGCAGCACCCCGTTCTTCTCATTGGCTAGGGCAAGCGACGTCGGCGAGTAGTCCCACTCGCCTTCACCGGGGCGCCCCCGGTTGCTCGAGTCGCGATTGGCTGTAGCGCCGGCTGCTGCTCCACGCCCGCCACCACCGCGGCCTCCGCGCGCGCCTCCGCGTGCCAGAATTTCCTCATCCGTTGGGGAAGGTTGCGCGTCCGCCCGCGTGTGGAGCGTGAGTGGAGCAGGGTCAAACATCAGCAGCGCCTTGCCTTTGAGCTTGCCACGGTATTTGGCGAAATCTGCTTTCGAATGGATGGGCGCCCACACTGGCTCGACCGTGATCGGGCCGTTCGTCCCAGGCGTCCATGCCAGCGGGAACCCGGTAAACGCAACATAGACCGGAGTCTCCATCGCGGCGTAGAAATGCTTGATCTGCCACCCATAGCCGAAGGGCCACTTTTCCAAGTGGACGTTCTTAAGTCCCCACTCTTGCATCTGCTTCATAGCCCATTCGGCGGCGAGCTTGTGATTCTGGCTGTTGGTGACGCGCGGACCATACACCTCGGACATCCAGAAAAGGTTTTCCATCACTTGCGAGTGCTGGAACGCCTCGGTCTTGATCTGCGCCAGGGCGTCCAGATCGACTTTGTCGCCTCCTATTTCCTGCGCGAAGGAAGCCGGGATGAGGCAGAGGGCCGTGACCATCGCGGCAGCCTGCCTGAAGCGGAGTAAATTCATAGAGATTCTCGCTTTCTCCGGTACTTGACCTCCCTAAATGGCGTTCGAGGAAGCCTGCCCGGATTAGGAACAAGAAGTCATTTTCGCACGCTATCTGCCCAGAAGTCGGGTTCTGGGAAGTTGGGCCTCCGTCCGAGCCGCCCGTCAGATCGGCATAGGGGCGGCGGTCACCCGCCGACCCCTGCCACACCACCGTGCGTACGGGTCCGTACACGGCGGTTCGAGATGGTTACGCTAACAGTCCTCGAATAACGAAGGAAGACCGAGCGATCTGAAGTATGCCTTGGTAAGCCCTACGTTGAGGGCTTTGGTGAGCGCCAGATACCAGGGTCCGCGGCCGCTGCCGGCCATATTGGCCGCCAGTTGTGGACGCACCCCCAGTTCAAGCAATGCCGCCCGGCGACGGCGAACGGTTTTCCATTGCCGCCATAAGGCACATCGCAGTCTCCGCCGCACCCAGCCGGTCAAGGTAACCAGCACCTCAGGCGTTTCGCAGAATCCGAAATAGCTTCGCCAGCCCCGCATATACGGTGCCAGTGCCTCCATCGTCGTTTCCATGCCGACGCCTTTTGCCCGTCCCGTGATCTCCCGGATTCGTTGCTTGAACCGATCCAAGGCCTTGGGCGCAATGCGGCGCTTGACCTCCGGACCGGCTGTGAAGCTGAACCCGAGAAACTTCCGCTGCTGCGGTCGTGCCACCGCACTCTTCGCCTCATTCACCTTGAGCTTGAGCTTTTGCGTGATGAATTGCGTAATGCTCTCCATCACCCGTTGCCCCGCCCGCTCGCTGCTGACGTAGATATTACAGTCGTCCGCGTACCGAACGAAGCGATGGCCCCGGCGCTCCAACTCCCGGTCGAGTTCGTCGAGCACGAGGTTGCTGAGCAGTGGCGAAAGTGGCCCCCCTTGCGGGGTCCCTTCCACGCTCGGGCTGACCAACCCGTTCTCCATCACCCCGGCATTCAAGAATGCCCGGATGAGTTTCAACAGCCGCTTGTCCTCGACCCGCTTGGCGATCTGACCCATCAGTTTGTCGTGATTGACCCGATCGAAGAATTTCTCCAAATCGAGATCCACGCACCAGCCATGGCCTTCGACGATATACTGCTGCGCCTGTGCCACTGCTTGATGGGCCGACCGTCCTGGCCGGAACCCGTAGCTGTGATCGGAGAACGTCCGGTCCCACCGCCTCTGCAGAACCTGCATCACCGCCTGCTGGATGAATCGATCCAGCACCGTCGGGACGGTAGTTTCATAATGCACTTCCTCCAATGACCTTCAGGATACCGGCTGAATCCGGCGCGAGTGGCGCACCCAATCTCGAAGCTTCTGTTCATCCTTATCGCTGAGCGTAATCCAATGGGGCATTCCGCCG
>DATDGR010000330.1:0-10598 GCA_036521995.1 Terriglobia bacterium
GTCGCTGCACGGTGAAGGGTACTTCGGCGCCGGGCGGGTAAATCTTCAACCGCTCGGCCAGCGGCTCGGTAGCCAACGAGAAGTTATCGACCGCCACTAGAAGATCATCGCGGCTCAGACCGGCGCGATCTGCAGCCCCACCGGGCAGAACCTGTGTGATCTGGACGCCCGTGGTGGCGGCCCGGGTTACGACTCCAAGACTCGGCCCTGCGCCTGGCTCCACTGCAGTCTTCAGCGTCAGGCCGAATTTGGCCAGCGTTTCCGCGTAGGCCAAGGGGTCGGTGCCCTCGACCGCGCGGTGCCAGAAGTCTCCGAAGTCGCTCCCGCTGACATCGTTCAGCGCCTGCAGGATGTCATGCTCCTCGTAGCCGCGGCCCGGCAAGTAATAGCTGGATTCCGGCGCCCCGTAAAAGCGTTCGTACATCAGCCGCATGACATCATCGAGGGATTTCCGGCCTCCCGTGCGGGCGCGAATCTCGAGATCGAGCAGCCATCCCAGCAGCGCTCCCTTGTTGTAATACGAGATCGTGCTGTTGGCAAAGTTTGTTTCCTGCATCTGCGGCGAGCGATCATAGAACCAGGCGTGGAAACTGGAGCTCTCGGCCGACATCAGCTTGCGCCCCGGCTCATTCTCGAGTTGCTGGATCTCGCTAGTCAGGTGTTGCAGGAACTGATCCTTCGTCCAGAGCCCGGAACGCCGCATGGCGAGGTAGCCGTAGTAGCTGGTGATCCCTTCGGCGAACCAAAGCGAGCGGGTGTAATCCTCGCGCGTGTAGTCGAAGGGCCCGAGTGCGATCGGGCGCAGCCGCTTGACGTTCCAAACGTGAAAGAACTCGTGAGCCGCATCGAACAGGGCCTCCTCGATCCCACTGTCGGAAAGAAGCTCGCCCACGATGATCTGGGTCGAGTTGAGGTGCTCCATGCCGTCTCCGGCGGAGAGGTCAGGAGCGAAGTGAAGCAGGAAGGTGTAATGATCGAAATCGGGAGCAGGCATCATCGCCATATCCACGGCCACGATCTTCTGGACGCCATCCACCAGCCGGCTGATCAGTGCGCCCCGCTCGTCTTCGGCTGTGGCGTAATCGTGCACCGCTACGCGAAAGGTCTTCCCGTGATCGGTGAAAGAGTCGACCGAGATGGTGGGGCTGATCTCGAGCGGCGTGTCGATCAGGCGGTCGTAGTTCGAAGCCTCGAAGCTGCGCTGACCCGTCGCCAGCGTGTAGCCGCTCACCACCTTCCACTTTTCAGGTGCTTCGACCGTGAGGTGAAGGGGGTCCGGTTTGTGGCCCTCCACGTACATGAAGATGGAAGCGCCGTTCAGATTGGCATGGGTGGAGTCGATCTGGGAAAAGGAGCCGTTGAGGTCGTTCCCGTAGACCTTGTAACGCACCCGGACCTCGCCCGCCCCGCCGGATTCCACCCGCCAGGTTTGCTTGTCGGGTTGCGACCAGGCGAGCGGCCGTCCGTCGGCGCCCGTGGCCTCAAACTCCTGAACGTTCTTGGCGAAATCGTAGATGGCGTACCGTCCGGGCGACCATGCCGGCATCGCAAAATCGAGTGTGGCCGCACTTACATTGCCCGCTTGGATCTCGATTTCGGCCAGATGAGTGCTGGGCTGCGACAGCCGCAGATGGTATTCGAGTTGGAGGGGCGATGCTGCAGCCTCAGCGACCGGCTGGGGTGCGGAGGTCTGATTGGCTCGCGCCTTCGAGGAGGAGAGACTTGCCGTGGCGAGGAGGACGGCAAAAAGGCAAGAGACACGTGCCTGAGTCCGGCGGCGCGCACGCCTCTGTTCGACCGCCACTTCCGGCGTCGTGAGTTGCTCAAAGGTCATAAGCTGGGGTGCACTGGAACTGAGAATGCCGCGCTTGATCCCAGTCTTAATACCTGCTCCCTCCTTCTCCTAACGGTGCGGTTCGGCCAGCTCAGAGCGGCGCGCTCCGGGCACACAGAGCACCACAAGACCTCCCGCCATTGCGGACATCATCATCAGCACCAGTCCAAACGAGAACGATCCCGTCTGGGCGTGCAAGTACCCGAACACATAAGGCCCAGCAAAGCCTGCCACGCTACCGACGGCGTTAATCATTCCCACTGCGGCTGCTGCGTCCGCTTCAGCCAGGACCTCGGTCGCCATCGCCCAGAATACCGGGAGAAATGCAAAGATGCTGCCGACCACGCTAAACAACACCACCCCGAGTGGAGTTGAACTGGGTAAGGTGATGAGGCCCAACAACGCCGCTGCCGCCATGAACTGTGGTACCGCGGCGTGCCAGCGTCTTTCGCGGTCCCGATCTGAGTGCCATCCGTTGATCAGCATGGCCGCGAAACACACCACGTAAGGCACTGCGCCGAGCCAGCCGACGCGCGTATCGGAGAGCCCTGATTGGCGTTTCAGAATGGTGGGAAACCAGAAAACAAAGCAGTAAGCCGCGAAGTATTCGAGAAAAGTGACCGAAGCCAGAAGCAGGATGGTGCGGGAGCGCAGTGTCTGCCACACGGTGATTGGCGGTAGGTCGGCTGGCTTTTCTTCCTCCAGCTTCTGTACGATCCACCGCCGCTGATCGGGCTCGAGCCAATCGGCTTGACTGGGCCAATCCGTGAGGTAGAAGAACGCAATCGAGCCGAGCAGAATTGCCGGCACGCCCTCGAGCACGAACAGCCAACGCCAGCCTTGTGCTCCCAACCACGAGTGGCCGAGAATCGATCCGGCGAGCGGCGATCCAATGATAAATGAGAGCGGAATTGCTGCCATGAAGTCACTACTCGCCTTAGCGCGGTCCTCGTTAGTAAACCAGCGGCTCAGATACACGACGACGCCCGGGAAGAAGGCGGCTTCCGCGGCTCCCAAGGCGAAGCGCGCGAGGTAGAGCTGGCCTGGGCTGCGTACCAGTGCGGTCAGCAAGGTCAGCGATCCCCACGCGATCAGGATGGCAGCGATCGAACGGCGGGCGCTCCAGCGCTCCACCAACAAGGCGCCGGGGATCTGTAGTGCCACGTAGCTGACGAAGAAAATGCCCGCTCCCAAGCCCAACACGCGGTCGCTAAACCCTAGGTCCCGTGACATCCCGAGCGCGGCATAAGCCAGGCTCGTGCGGTCAAGATAATTGACGATATAGAGGATGAAAAGAAAGGGAAGCAGCCGCACGGCGATCTGGTGCCGTGTGTGATCCGCAAGCTTTACGGTGTCGGGCGCGATCGCGCTTGGGGCAGGTGGAGTTACGGGCACTTGAATTCTCCAGCACCACTGCTTCGATCGAAGTCGCTGGCCAGTATACCGGAATCCCGTGGGGCTGGTGACTCGGCCCGGTGAACTCGGTCTGGCAGAGCCGGAATCCGGAAAGCTTGTTGGCACCCGCGGAGTCGCTCTCCAAGAAGCGACGTCGGCGCCGCCAGCAGAGCCAGCCGGCCCACACGCGTCTTGCTGGACGTGCTAAACTTGCGGTTTAGTAGAAGGAGACGGTACTCATGACGCGCCTGATTCGTGAGCTAATCCGGCCCTATCGATGGATTCTCTTTGTGATTCTGCTCGCGATGCTGGTAGAGACGGCCATGAGCCTCGCCGGGCCTTGGCCGCTCAAGATCATCCTCGACAACGTCGTCGGAAGCCACCACCTGCCCCATTGGCTTGCTGACCGGCTGGGACCTGTACTGGGCGGCGAAAGCAAGATGCACATTGCGGCGGTGGCTGCAATCTTCGCCATCGTGATCGCCGTCCTCAGCAGCATCGCCTCTTACGTAGCCAACTACTACACCGAGAGTGTGGGCCAGTGGGTGGCGAACGATCTCCGCATGCGGACCTACCACCACCTGCAGCGCCTTTCACTCGGATATTACGACAGCCACCAGATCGGCACAATCTTGAGCACGATCACCGACGACGTCGCCACGATCCAGAATTTTGCCTCTTCCGCTACACTCGGTATTTTCATCGACATGCTGACCATCGTGGGGATGTTGGGGTTGATGTTCTGGCTCAACTGGGACTTCGCTCTGATCGCCATAGCGGTAACGCCGTTCCTGCTCCTGTTCGTGTCGCGGTTCAAGAAAGCGGTGAAAAAAGCAACCCACGAGGTACGAAAACACCAGGCCGATATCGTCGCCGTGGTGCAACAGGGCCTGGAATCAATGCGAGTGGTGAAGGCATTCGGGCGACAGGACCTGGAGCAGGCGGAACTCGGGGAGGTTAGCCGGGAAACAGTCGTCGCCGCGCTCAAGGCCCGGCGAGTGAAATCGCTGCTTTCACCGTTTGTGACGGTCGTGGTGTCGCTCTGCACCGGCTTCGTACTCTGGCGCGGATCGTCGCTTATTCTGAAAGGCGCCATGACGGCGGGAGCGCTCACCGTCTTCCTTTCCTATCTCAACAAGTTCTTCAAGCCGGTGCAGGACTTAGCCAAGATGACCAACTCCATCGCTCAGGCGTCGGTGGGGGTCGAACGCGTTCGAGCAATCCTAGACACCGACACCATCATTTCGGAGCGGCCTAACGCCATCGAGCCGGCGCCGTTCCGCGGCGAGGTCGCTTTCGACCGTGTGGCTTTCGGCTACGACCCCGCGGCCCCGGTGCTGCGGGATGTCAACTTCACTATCCAGCCCGGCCAGATGGTGGGAATCGTTGGGCCGACCGGCGGCGGCAAGTCCACCGTCGTCAGTCTGATCCCCCGGTTCTACGAGCCGAACGCCGGCTGCGTGAAGATCGACGGTGTGGACATCCGCGACTATAAGCTGGATGGACTGCGCAAGCATATCGGCTTCGTGCTGCAGGACACCGTGCTCTTCCGGGGAACTGTGCGCGACAACATCGCCTACGGCCGGCCGGGCGCCACCGAGGACGAGGTTGTCCAGGCAGCGAAACTCGCCAACGCGGATGAGTTCATCTCGCGAATGCCCCACGGCTACGACAGCCTGGTGGGCGAGCGAGGTCTGACACTCTCCGGCGGTCAACGGCAACGCATCGGAATCGCCCGCGCTCTCATTCGCAACAACCCGATCCTGATTCTGGACGAACCCACGGCAGCGCTTGACACCGAGTCGGAGAAGCTGGTGATCGAGGCCCTGGAGCGGCTGATGAAAGGCAGAACCGTGATCACGATCGCTCACCGGTTGAGCACCATTCGTGACGCCAACAAGATCATTGTCCTGAAAGGCGGCGTGGTGGCGGAAGAAGGTACCCACGATCAGCTGTTGGCGCTTAACGGAGTCTACGCCGAACTCCACCGCATCCAGTACGAGGAAGCGTCGACGAAGGCCGCGCCATAGGCTATCACCTGTCACCCGTCATGGTACCGCCGCCACCTGGCAACACCGCCGGTGGCCGCGGGTCCGAGTTTGACCGCATGGAGGTTACATGTCCCGTTCTTTGATCATTCTCCCCGACGACTCCGCCCAACCCATCCTCGATGCCATCAAAGGGGCGGCGAAATCGCTCCGCATCAAAATGTTCATCTTCTCGGACCCGGCCCTGCTGAAAGCCGTCATCGCGGCGCAAGGCTGTGGCGTGAAGGTCCGGGTGATGCTGAATCCTGCCCGGCGCAGCGGTGAATCAGAAAACGACGCGTCGCGCGCCGAGCTGACCGCGGCGGGCGTCGAGGTGCTCGACAGCAATCCGGCCTTTGACCTCACCCACGAGAAGTCCATGGTGGTGGATGACACCCAGGCCTTCGTGAAGTCCCTGAACTGGGCCACGAAGAATTTCACCGAGACTCGCGACTATGCGGTGGTGACGTCGCATCAGCACGAAGTGCAGGAGATCATTGACTGCTTCGAGGCCGACTGGAGCCGGCAGACCTTCGATCCCGGGGAACATGCGCACCTGATCTGGTGTCCTACCAACGGACGGGACCGCGTTGCACACTTCATCGACAACGCCGATCACGCTTTGTTCCTTCAGAACGAACGCTATCAGGACGCCGTTATCATCGAGCGTCTGGTGCGGGCCGCCCGCCGAGGCGTGAAGGTTCACGTTATGGCGCGTCCGCCACACACGCTCAAGAAGGAGAAGCTCATCGAGGGTGTCGGAGGCTTGCGCATCATGGACGACGTGGGAATCAAGATCCACAAGCTGAAGCATCTCAAGTTGCATGCCAAAATGCTCCTGGCTGACGGTGTCCGAGGCTTTGTTGGGTCCATCAATCTGGCCCCAGGCAGCTTTGACAGCCGGCGTGAGCTGGCGATCGAGGTGCGGGACGATGACGTGGTGGAACGTCTGCATAAGGTGGCCCACCAGGATTGGGAAAATTCGCACCCGCTCGATCTGAGCGACGAAGGGCTGTTAGCCGATCTGGAGGATCGCTACAGCGATAGCGCGGAAGAGCTCGCTCTCGACGCGAATCACGAGAAACACAAGCACAAGCAAGAGCACGAATAGAGAAGCCCTCCCTCGTCCGGGCGGCGGAGAAAGCATCCCCCGACTCTTATTTGTCCTAGGCACAACCGCCCATCCTCCCCAACGACGCGCACGTGGCTTGCCACCAACCGTTGAGCCTGGACGACAGCCTGCAATTTCATCAACTCACTGGGTTCGCGGCTGGGTCAGTGGCAGGGACACCCGGAATCGCGTGTCGCCCGGTTTCGACTCCAGGCGGATAGTGCCGCGATGGTTGCGGACGATGCGGAGGACCGTATCGAGACCGAGACCGGTGCCCTTCCCAACTCCCTTGGTGGTGAAAAAAGGCTCGAAGATTCGCGGCTGTATCTCCGGTGGAATTCCGGGACCGGTGTCGCCGATTTCTACTAGGACACCATCAAGTTCCCGGGCGGTGCGGACTCGCAACTCCCCTTTTTCCCCCATGGCGTCTAACGCGTTGTCGATCAGGTTGGTCCAAACCTGGTTCAGCTCGCCGCCATATGCGCAAACACGTGGCAGATCGGGCTGGTAGTTGCGCACCACGGTCACACCGCCCTTGAGGCGGTGACCGAAAATCAGGAGCGTGTTCTCGAGACCCTGGTGGATGTCAACCTCCTGAAAGGGCGCCTGGTCCATGTAGGAGTATTCCTTGATGGCGCGCACCAGGTCCGAAATCCGCCGCGTGCTGTTATCGATCTCGCGCACGAGCCCGAAAACCACCAGGAGCCTGGAGACCCGACTCAGGGCCGGACCGAGGAGAGCGTCGCCGATCTCTCCTCCCAGCGTTTCGAGCTTGCCGGTGTCGATACACCACTCAGCCAGGACCGGAGCGATCTTCCACGCCTCCTGAACCCCTCTCGCCTCGAGCCACCCGGTGAGGTGCTCTTCCCGATCGCTGAACTCCAGCGGATTCGACGAGGTCACAGGCGTCTGGCGCACAGCCTCGCGCTCGAAGACGGCCATCACTTCGCGCTGCTCGTTGGTCAAAGGATACTGCAAGAGCCGCAGGCTGGCGTCCCGCACCGCTTCCAGAGCCTCAAGCAGGCTGCTGGCGGCGCGGCGGGCTGCGGCGGCAGGATTGTTCAATTCATGGGCGAGGCCGGCGGAGAGCTTTCCCAGCGCCATCAACTTTTCGTGCTGCGTCTCGAGGCGCGTGGTCTCGCGAATGCGATCGGACAAGAGCGCCACTAGCCGTTTGCCCAGTTCGGGCATGCGTTGCAGCATTTCAGGAAAGTAGTCCTTGTGCAGCCGAAGCACCCTGCTGGCCGTCACGGCGCGGCCGGTGCCTCGGTAGTGTGTGAGGCGGGAATAGGGAAGCAGGCCTGAAACCTGCCCGGCCCTGACGATGAAGTTGAAACCGTCCTGGATATCCTGCCGCTGTAGGCAAAGCTCCCCTTCCACAATGACAAAGAGATGCTCGATGGGATCACCCTCGCGAGCGTAGGTCACCCCGGGCTCAAGCCGGACCTCTTCGAAGCGCTCGGCCAGCCAGGCGAGCTGATCCTCCGGAAGATCGGCGAACACAGTGATCTTGCGCAAGTCGCCCGCCACGGATTGGGCCTTATCGTTTGTGGTTGGTTGCACCATTGGTCAAACCGAGCTCAGATACTGGTGAACGAACTGCACGGCGTTCGCCCCTTCGCCCACGCCGGAAGCCACCCTTTTCACCGAGCCGTGGCGGGTGTCGCCGGCCACGAAGATGCCGGGAACGCTGGTCTCGAGCAGCCAAGGATCGCGGTCCAAAAGCCAGTCTTTTGGACGCTTGCCGCCATGCAAAAGGTCCGGTCCCGACAGAATAAAGCCCCGCTCGTCGCGCTCCACCATGTTTGCCAGCCAATCCGTGCGGGGCTCCGCGCCGATGAAAATGAAAAGTGACGTGGCGGGCACGGTGTGCGTTTCATGGCTGTCTGAGCATAGCACCGAGAGAGCCTCCAGGCGGTCCGTTCCATGGACCTCCACCACCTGGCTGTGCGTCTCCACCTGAATGTTCTGGGTTCCTCGGATCTGGCCGATCAAGTAATACGACATGGTGGCCGAAAGCGAGTCGCCTCTCACCAGCATGACGACGCGGCGCGCGTACCGGGAGAAATACATGGCGGCCTGCCCGGCGGAGTTCGCCGCGCCCACGATGTAGACGTCTTCGCCCCGGCAGGAATCCCCTTCCGTCATGGCGGCGCCGTAGTAAACGCCGGCGCCCTGCAGCCGGTCGATGCCGGGCACGTCGAGCTTGCGGTAGGAGACGCCGGTTGCGATCACCAGCGCCTTGCAGGCGATCTCGGTGCCGTCGGCCAACGCGATCACTTTGGATTGAGCGTCGATGCGCAGCCCGGTGACCTCCTGCGGTGCCAGGATCTCTACGCCGAAGCGCCGCGCCTGGGCCACCGCGCGCCGGGCGAGGTCGCCGCCGCTCAGACCGGAAGGAAATCCCAGGTAGTTTTCGATGCGGGAGCTCATCCCGGCCTGGCCGCCTGGCGCCTCGCGTTCCACCATTACGGTCCGCAGCCCTTCCGAGGCGCCGTAGACTGCAGCCGCCAGCCCGGCAGGACCGCCGCCCACGATCAGCAGATCACAGAACGCGGTGTCGGCGTGCGTCCGAAGCCCGAGTTTGGTCGCCATCTCCGCCAGTGACGGGTCCGGGAGGATGCTCCCATCAGGAAACTGCACGAGCGGCAGTTTGGACGCATCCGCTCCCGCGGCGGCGAGCATGCTGCGGACCTCCCCATCACCATTTCCAGCGGTCTCCACGTCGCGCCAGCGGTAAGGCACCTGGGAGCGTGCCAGAAAATCCCGAACTTCGTGGGAGCGCGGAGACCAGCGGTGCCCCAACACCCGCAGACCCTCGAACGGCGGCCGGAATGACGCCTGCCAATCATCGAGCAGGTCGTCGAGGACCGGATAGAGTTGCTCTTCGGGCGGATCCCACGGCTTCAGGAGATAGTGATGAATCTTGGCCTGATTGATCGCCTGAATAGCCGCGTCGGTGTCTGCGTAGGCAGTCAGGAGCACGCGGCGGGCATCGGGATAAACAGACATCGCCTGGCTGATGAACTCCACCCCGGTCATCTGCGGCATCCGCTGGTCCACCAGCAGCAGACTGACGGCGTTATTCCTCTGCTTGAGTCCGTGCAAGGCATCGAGCGCGGCCGCTCCCGAGTCAGCGCGCAACACCCGATAGCGTTCCGCATAGCGCCGGCGCAAGTCGCGCTCCACCGCGCGCAACACCTCAGGGTCATCGTCGACGGTCAGCAGAACCGGCTTTGCCATGCGCTTGCCTCAATCAGCGATCCGACGAGCATCGCTGTACACTGTCCATTTTACCTGAAGCGGAGGCGACAGGTCCCTTGACAACGACCGTCATTGACCCGCACTTTTTCTCCATCCCGCACTGCGAGGCTTAGCGCAAACATTCTGAAAGGCTTACGGCCGCTGGAGCTTGAACCTTCCAGCTTTGGGCCTCAGAAGAACCTACACCTCGGTCTTGTTTTCCGAGTTTTCAACGTCCTGTCTATTCTAAAGGGCTTACTGGATTCGAACTGGATGGATAAGAGCTTTTCTCGGGTTCGTTTAGGTTCGTTCTAGGTTCGTTTTTTCCAACTTTTGCTGATTCTAAACGACTTCTAGGGTTCGTCTTTCAGTTTAGTGGGAGGGTGGGTGAACGGCCGGTCGCTTTGGCGAGGGATCGGCCCTGCCCGGGACCACCGAGCCACTCCGGATTCGATGCTGAACGCTTGGCCAACACAGCCCATTTGTACCACCAGGTGACCCGCGTAGTCAAGGGAATCTTGGCTTGGCTAAGTTGGGTCGGCGTCAACCAGATTGGGGTCTTCGGATGCAGAATTCCCGAGCGGGCCCGCGGCTGGTGCTGTCCCAGCCGTGGCCTTTTGTGGATCGCTGCAGACAAGCCCACGGTCGGATCACCGCGGACTGTTGCTGCCCGCTAGGCCGGCGATTTCCGCATGAACTCCACGCCAGTCTCTGCCGGCAAGGCGTTGGCGGCCGAGCTAGATGTTCGTTCTCTAAGTAGCTAGACATAGAAAGCTGCCTGTGTTTTAATCGGGGCATGGCGTTCCCAAAGAAACGCAAGCCCCTGGTCTTCACCGCAGAAGAACTTGCAACGCTGCAAGCGATCCGCAAGGCTCGCAGCGAGCAAAGACGGCGCACGGTGCGAGCCGGCATTCTGCTGGATGCGGCTTCGGGGGAAATGAGCGATCAAGCCATGGCGCGCGCCCATAGGGTGAATCGCAACACCGTG
>DATDGR010000331.1:0-3469 GCA_036521995.1 Terriglobia bacterium
ATACGACGCGGTGGCGCCGAGCGGTAGCGGGGTCGGTGCGGAAGTCGATGGTGGTCACTTCAAATCCTCTTCCGGTCCACAAGATTTCGTCTCTGGCCGAGCGTCCTCAGGAGCCCTCTAGAGAGCCCAGCCTTACATCGAAGAGTTAGTTTGATCCTAAATGGCCCGCCCGTTCAACTACCTCGATTTTTGCCAAAAATGCGAGGGTATGAACCGATAAAACTATATCCAAATATTTTGCGGCATCAATGTGACATTTTAAGATCTAGATCTAGGGGTAACAGCCGGAAGAGTGACAGTTTTATGATATATTTCTGATCAGCGTCGAAATAACTCTTGCAGTCTAGGGATCGGGATCTGGCCGAGATCCTTGGTCCGCGCCGGGTATGGGGGACGCCAACATAGTTCGGCGCCGAAGTGAAAACGGCACGCAACTTTCCGGCCCGCGGCGCCGGCTATGGCTTGGCGGGCGTCTCGGGGACGACGGCCGGTACGCCTTCGGGATTGATGTTGAATGCGAGGAAGGTTAACGGCTCGCTGCCCGAGTTGCCCCATTGGTGGACGAGGCCGGACGGCTCGTAGATCAGAGATCCCGGTCCGCGCTCAGCCGTCTTGCCGCCAACCGTGTTCGCGCCGATGCCCGAGACGATGTAATAAAGCGCAGCGCCCGAGCGATGGTGCGGCCGGTTTGAGGGCATCCTCGGTGGAAAGGTGACCCGCGTCAGGTTCAACTCATAGCTTCCCGGCTTCAGCCCGGGCAGCGGGGCGGGCGTCCGGTAGAGTTCCTTGACCGTCGCCGGCACAGCGGCGATCGGTTGATCGAGGGCCTCCTTCGGGGCCAGCAGGAAATAGAGCAGGGTCGACGGCTCACCGTTCCCGGCCGTCAAAGACGCGGTTGTCCCGCCGCCGATCAGCACGCCCCCGCCCCCAGTGATCTTCATTGCCTTGCCGTCGGCGATTTCGGTCGATCCGAACAGCTGGTAGAGGATGCTGTTCGGCGCCGACACGCTGATCTTCTGGCCCGGCGGTATGGACACACTCACCGCCCTGAAATAGAGCGGCGTGTTGCCGAGAGAGGGCAGCTTGGTACCGGCCACTACCGTCCGCGCGATCGCCGGCGCCGCCGGCGGAATCTGCGCCGGGGCGGTGGCGGTCAGGGCCGCTACGCCTACGAGCGCGGTTGCAATGGCGAAACGCATGGCCACCTCTGACGATCGCAGAGCTTTGAATTGGATTGAGCGCGGTTTTCTCCTGGCGTGCGGAAACCCGCCCCATTTCCGGCCGACCATGACCGCCAGCGGCGCGACCCATCGCGAGATCGCGCCGTCGCTGGTGCGACCGCGGTCGGGGCTACGCCCCCGCTACGCTTTCTTCTCCAGATTGCCGTGCCGCAGCCGACTACCCCACGGGTGAGAAGGCTGCCGGGATCAGCAGTTTGTTTGTCTGCCGGACCGGCCGCACCCCGGTCTGTGCCGGCCACCCTGTGCCGGGCCGGCGGGATTCTTCGCGGATCCGGGCGCGCTCGTTTAGATCCTTGTACACCCAGGTGTGGACGAACTTGTTGAGCCCGCCGAGTTCGCTCGTCCAGCAGGCCGCCAGGGGCGAGAACTTCTCGCGCGCCTCGATAGCCTTGGCCCACCCCTCCAGCACCTTCGGGAGGTCCCCCGGGGGGTAGGTGTAGGTGCGCATCTCATACACGTTTCCGGTGCCGTAATTCCGGCCGCCGAGGGCGTGCATGAACGGAGCCGGATTCATGATCTCGGATTCCTGTGCAACGATTAGGTCTCCGCCACCGGGGAGCTGCTGCATCGCGGTGTCTTGCGCCATCGCGGCGCGTACCCTCGTGCGATGTCCTAGGTCATCGTAGGCATAGACGTGGATGACCTGATTGAGCGGACCGAACTCGGTATGCCAGAAGGCCCCCAGTTTGGAATGTTTCTCCCGCAGCGGCAGCCGTTTGGCAAAGCGCTCCTCAAATTCCGCCACGGTACCGGGGCGGAAGGTATAGGTGCGGACTTCGTAGATCATCGGCGCATCCTCCAGGTGACGGGGTTTGGCGAGGCGAATGCCAGCCAACCGATAGCGCGTTGCACCCGACATTTCGCATATGGGCCGCTGATCCGCCCTTGGATAGTGCCGCAGAAATTTCGCGAAGACGCGTAGCAGGCCTGCGGACAGTTTTTGAGGAACAGATGCCGGATGCTGTTTCGGCTACGCTGCCACCGCTGCGGAGCGTCTATCCTCCAAAAGGCATGGCTTAGCAGGGCTTCCGGCCCAACGGGTTGGCGGATAATTTACCAAGAAGGCTTATGCCGTTGCATCCGGGAAGATCAACATCTTGTAGGTGAGAGGAGCGTGGCCGGGGGCAAGGCCGAGCAGCGAGCGGTAGGCGGCATGGCGAGTGTGGCGCCGGTTGAAGCGGAAGACGAACTCGTCGAGGTAGGATTGCAGGTGCCGGCGTCGCAGGCCGTGATAGACGCCCAAGGCCCAGACTTTGAGGTTGGAGAAGACGCGGTGCACCCACGGCAACACGATATGGGCGGCCATCTTGCCGACGACATGAGGATCATGGTTGACGGCGGGAGCGCCGGGATAAGCGGACCAGCCGTCAGTCTCGGCCGTCGCCCCCGGCGCGAGGTTCTGAGCGATGAAGGGATGCAGGCTGTCGGCGGAGTAGTCTGGCACCTCGGCGAGACGGAGGCGGCCGGGACCGCCATCTGCCACCTCGACAGCGCCGACCACGAGAATTTTACCCTGACGGCTGCGCCCGCCACCGCCCGTCACCGGATCATGCTTGCTGCGGCATGGGATCTCGGTTTCGTCGACCTCGACCAAGCCGGTGAGCGGGTTTCGGCCGGGGGCCACCATGCTGCTGCGCAGCTTGGCGCAGAGCAGCCAGGCGGTCTTGTACGAGCCGAGGGCGAGTTGGCGTTGCAGTTGCAGCGCCGAAATGCCGTTGGAATGGGTGGCCATCAGATAGGCTGCCCAAAATCAAGTGGTCAGCGGCAGCTTGGAGTGATGCATGATGGTGCCGGCGGTTACCGAGGTCTGCTTGCCGCAAGTGGCGCATTCCCAGGTCCAAGCCTTGGTTTGCAGCTGCCAAGCCTTGCTCCCGCCGCAAGCGGGGCACGCAAAGCCACGACCCAGCGCGCCGCGAACAGGTATCACGTAGGCCGCCTCATCGCCGAAGCGCTGTTGGAACTCGATCAACGAGCGGGGAAAGTCAGTCATCGGTGCCATCGAGAAGCATTATGTTCGTGATTCGTTCTATCAGAGACCCGTCCCCTTAGCTATAACATTCTGTGCCCCCGGACGCAGAGGGATAAAGCCTTTCCTGCTTACCATCGAGGCTCAGCCAGTTTGAGGAGGCGGTAGGGCATTGGCGGGGTGGTCGTTGCGGCGATGGCGAGCCGCTCATGGATCGTTTTTAAAACAAAGCGGCGGTTGAAGCGCCAAGCGAAGGCTGCAA
>DATDGR010000332.1:0-9106 GCA_036521995.1 Terriglobia bacterium
CGTTCTTCCGGCCACAGGCTGATTCGGAGACGCCCCAGGGGATGGCCTTCCTCTTTGCCGCTCGCCACTGGCAGCCCACGGCCGAAAGCACGGTCTCATCGAGAATCGTCCTTGGGTAGCTCTTCATCCACAGCAGCGGCATCAGGTACTCAAACAGGGTGCCAGACCAGGAGAGCATCGCGCGCCAGCCGTGGCAAACAGTAAGCGTTCGCCCCAAGTGGAACCAGCTTTCCTGAGGCAGGTCGCCCTTGGCTATGGCGACAAAGGCTGCCGTTCGCGCTTCCGAGGCCAGTAACTCATAGCAGCTCTTTTCCAGGCGCCGGCGCCCAAGGTCGTATCCGACCGAGAGCACCTTCCTCTCAGGCCGATACAGAAACGAGAAATCCATTTCGCGCACCAGCGCGTCGCACTCCGCAGCGATGCCTCGGAGGCGTTCACCGAGGCCTGGTTCGTGAGCTTCAGGCGGCGCAGCCAGCGCTGAGACTCGGGCCTCCGTCTCTTGAATCCAGTATCTGAGATCCTCGACTTCGGTTGCTTTGTTGGCCCGGATGCCCGAGCCGAGGTGCTCTAGAGCGCGCCGCACTTCAGCGAGGTCGTCCGCCGAGACGTTCTCGGCACGGCGGTTGACCGCGGCGCCTAGCGCTTCGATGGCTGCCAGCGCTGCCGCCTCGCGCGGCATCGTTCCCGCAAGTTCAAGGACAAGCCCGACGTGGTCGCGAATGCCTTCCCAGAGGCTGGAGGCAGGCACCGGCCGGTCGGCAAGCTGCAAGCAGCTTTGCTTGAGCGTCCACAGGCAGCAGGCCAGATTGCCGCTGTCCACCGTCGAAACAAAGAGTGGTTCCAACGGTTCAAGGCTCGCGGTGTCATACCAATTGAAGAAGTGGCCGCGATACCGGGGCATGCGGCGCACGGTGGCGAGGGTCTGCTCGGTGGCTGCCACGAATTCGCTCACGCTGAAATAACCGAGCTCGTGTGCGGCAATGCGTGCATCCAGCAGGAAGCCGAGGTTCGTGGGCGAGATCCGCTGGGCGACCGCCGGGGGATTTTCCTGGACGGCGTCGGGTATCAGCCGGTGGTTCTCTTCGTGGCTGAACGACCGAAAGAACCGCCACGTTCGGAGCGCCGTCATACGTAAGAATTGCCTGTCCTCCCGGGCAATTTCACTCCTACCCAGCCCGAAAGGGCTGTTCAGCCAGCGCGAGAGGAGACCGGAACCCGCCCAGACCACAAGAATAGGAGCCGCCAGCGGTAAGGCGGAGGGGCGAACCGCAAGCAGGAGTAAAGCGACGGTGACCGAGACTAGGGGGGTCAGCTCCAGATAAAGATCGACCGGGGTGCGGCGACCGGTTCCGGCCTCGGCTTCCTCTGCTGTTTCCCACTCGAGGAGCCTTCGGCGTGTGATCGTCAAGCGAACGACCGTCCTTCCAATGGCGTCCAGCGTCACGAGCGCCTGGTGAGCCAGGAATGCCAGCAGCATGAAAACGTTCACCTGGTCGGCCACAAAATCCTCGGCGGTTGCGATGAGGAAGCCCGGGAGATATTCCGCGGCGGGCAGGTTTGCGAGCGCAAGCATCGGGCGCAAGTAGGCGGGAATCAGCAACAACGCCAGGACCGCAAGCGTCCAATGCGCAGGACCTCCAGGCAGGAAGAACCATCCAGCCAGCAGAAGCACGAAAGTCGCGCTCTCAACCAGGCTGCGCCTGAGATTATCCAGGATTTTCCACTTCGAGATAACACTGATAGGGTTCTTGACCAGATTGCCCGACCGGTCGGGAACGCGGGGAAGAAGCCATCGCATGATCTGCCAGTCGCCCCGTACCCAGCGATGCTTTCGCCGGCTGTAGGCGCTGAAATGCGAAGGGTAATCGTCCAGGACCTCGATATCCGAGACCAGCCCCGCGCGGGCGTAGGCCCCTTCGATCAGGTCGTGGCTCAGGATCGCATTGAGAGGAAATCGGTCCGAAAGAACCCGCTGGAAGACGTCCACTTCGTAGATGCCCTTGCCGGTGAAGCTGCCCTCGTCCATCAGGTCCTGGTAAACGTCGGAGACGGCTCGCGTGTAAATGTCAAAGCCGGCCTGGCCTGAATAGAAACTGGCGAGGCGCGATCGACTGACCGAGCGCACGCTGATTCCAACCCGAGGCTGCAGGATGCCGTAGCCTTCCACCACGGTGTTGGTCACCGGGTCGATCACGGCGCGGTTTAGCGGGTGCGCTAGCGTACCGGCCAGCCGCCGGGCGGAATCTCTGGGCAGTTGGGTGTCCGCGTCCAGCGTGATCACGTAGCGCACCTTGGGCAGTACGGAGAGGTCACCCATCTTGACCGAGAAGCTGTCAAACTTGCCGCGGAGCAGGTTATTGAAATCGAGTATCTTCCCTCGCTTTCGTTCCCAGCCCATCCAGGTGCTCTCCACCGGGTTGTAAATCAAGTCGCGATGAAAGAGGTAGAAGAAATCTCCTCCGTGAGCGCGGTACTTTTGGTTCAATCCTGCAATCAATTCCGAGCAGAGCTCCACCAGCGTGTTCCGTTCGCCCGGAGGCTGTGGAGAATCGGGTGAGTCCGTCAAAAGAGCGAAGTGCAGATTTGCGTCCCGGTTGCCAAGATAGCGCAGCTCCAGGTCGCCCACGATCTGCCGCACCTGGGGCTCGCCGGTCAGCAAGGTGGGTACAGCGACCATGGTGGCGAAGTCGTCGGGAATACCCCCGGAGAAATCGAGCTTCGGTAGTGGTCGAGGGGGCAGGAGAAATGAAACCAGCTGGTTCATGGCTCCGATGGCCGACTC
Source organism: Terriglobia bacterium (assembly GCA_036521995.1). Lineage (GTDB taxonomy): Bacteria > Acidobacteriota > Terriglobia > UBA7540 > UBA7540 > Gp13-AA77. Next base: position 2,783 of record DATDGR010000332.1, read on the forward strand.
GGTGGCTGGAATCAAGAGCAGCAGCAACGCCCAGAAAAGAGGGAGGCGGGCTCCGAGGCCATTGAGAACAAACGCCATGATCGCGAAAGTCAGGAGCTCGATTCCAACCAGATAAAAGATGTCGGGCCGGCGGTGGGCCATTGCCCGGATGCGCGCGGAAAGCGGCGCTCGGTACCGGACGCGGTTTTCCAGAAGCGTCCGGCCCCGGTCAATCAGGTAGTACCCCACGTGGCTGCGGCGCTCAGCCAGGCGGGGGTCCGAATACCACTCCGTCCTGGTCTGACCTGCCAGGGCGACTGCCGCCTTGGCGATTTCCAGCTCGCTGGCTGCGGAGCGGCTCGCGACCTCCTGGATGACGCGCCGATAGAGATTGCGGGTCTCGAAGTCCATACGGCCGTAGAAGCCGGCAGGGTCCTCCAGGAGCACCTGCTCGGTCAGACTCAGCTGTTCGACAAATTCTTTCCAGTCCGCCTCCGCGATGTCTCGCAAGCTCGTGATGAGGATCGCCATTGAAGCGTCCGGGCGGCGCGGCTCACAGGTAGCTCCGGCGGCTGGAGTTCCGGCGCCGTCAACAAGGCAGGCTGCGGCCTTCGCAATCTCCTGCAACACCACCAGCTGCAGCATGGGTCGAAGGGCCCATAATTCACCGGTCTCAAAGGCGCTGAACTCCTGGGCGGCAGCGAAATAGAGATTGAAAGCACGCCCATCGAAAACGTAGCCCGTCGAGCGAAGGAAAGCCGCCGAGGCCATATAGGTGCGCGGTCTCGTTTCGCGCGGACCGCCCTCCGGGACGACTTGGGGCAGTTCCCGGCAAGCCTCAAGCGCGCGCAGAGCCTCTTTCGAGGCCGACCGCACGAGTCGTCTGTTTTCAACGAGCCAGCGCGCTTCATTTGAAATCTCATGCGGTTCCGAGGATGCTTTTCGAAGCCAGCCCACAGCAACGCCTATCGTTTCGGCGGCGTCGCGCGAAGCGGCTTCAAGGGTGCGGCAGCGCTTATGCTTTGGGCTTAGTTTCCAGCGGCTTGCTTCGCGCGAGGCCTCGAGGCCCAGCCCTTCCCAGGTCTGAACGGTGAAAGAAGGAGGACCTAACTCCTGGTCTGAAGAAGGAGACGCAGGCGGAATCGGACTTTGCCTGGAACCCGTCTCGGAGGTGAAAGCGTCCCCCATCGCAGTCTCTATCGGTAACTCGCTGCCTGGAGCTCAAACATCTCTGAGTAACGTCCAGCGCTGGCGATCAGGTCCGCGTGGCTGCCCTCTTCCGCGATACTTCCCTCCTCGAGCACCAGGATCCGATCCGCCATTCGAACCGTGGAGAAGCGGTGCGAAATAAGCACCGCCATCTTGCCGCGGGTGAGTTCAGCAAAGCGTTCGAAGACTTCGTGTTCCGAACGCGCGTCCAAAGAGGCGGTGGGTTCGTCGAGAATCAGCAACTGGGCGTCGCGCAGGTAAGCCCGTGCCAGCGCCAGTTTCTGCCACTCTCCACCGGAGAGATCCACACCGCCTTCGAAGCGCCGTCCCAACATCTGCTCATAGCCGCGCGGAAGTCGCGCCACCACCCCGTGAGCGAGGCTCTTGCGGGCCGCCGCCTCGATCCTGACGCGGTCTCGCTGCTCCTGAACTTGTCCCACCGCGATGTTCTCCGCGGCCGTCAGGTCATAGCGCATAAAGTCTTGAAAGATGACGGCGATCTGGCTGCAGAGGTCCTCGAGGTCATACTCACGAAGGTCGATGCCATCGAGCAGGATCTGCCCTTCCGTGGGATCGTAGAGCCGCGTCAAGAGCTTTACGATGGTCGTCTTCCCCTCGCCGTTTTCACCAATCAAAGCGACTCGTTCGCCTGTGCCCAGACGAAAGCTCAGACGGTTGAGAACCAGTCTGGACGTGCCCGGATAGGCGAAAGAGACGCCTCGAAATTCAAACCCGGCCCGCATTGGACGCGGTACCGGAAGCGCATTCGGCTTTGATCGAACCGAGGGTCTGACGGCAAAGAAATCGAGCAAATCCGTAAGGAAAAGAGCCTGATCCGCGATGCTTGAGAACGTGGAGAAGATCATCTGAATGTTACTGCTGGCGCCGGCAATCGCTCCCGCCAGGAAGGTCAGGGTCCCCACGCTGTGCCGCCCCGTGACCGTCTGATAGATCACCCAGGCGTAGGCTCCGTAATAACCCGCGGTGCTGAGCAAGGAAAGTAAGGCGCCCACCCAGAGCCGGCGCTTGGCCAGGGAGACGTTTTGCTGGTAAATGTCGCGCGAGAGGCTGGTGTACTGCGAAGTGAGGAATGGCGCGAGACCGAAAAGCTTCAACTCCTTGGCGCTCTCCTTACTGGCGCTCAGCACCCGCAGATAGTCGAGTTGTCGCCGCGCCGGCGTCTGGCGGAAGGCGAGGGAGTATCCCAGGAACGCAAAATGGCTCTCGCCCAGAAATGCGGGCACGACGCAGGCTACCAGGACCACAAGAAGCCAGGGAGAGTAAACCAGAATGCCAGCAGCCAGGGTTATGGTGGTGATGATCTGTTGCGCCACCCGGCCTACGGCTTGAATCATTCCCAGCCGGTCGGTTGCCTGCACCCTTGCTCTTTCCAGCTTGTCGTAGAAGACCGGGTCCTCGTAGGAGGCGAGGTCGAGCCGCGAGGCGTGTTCCATGATTCGGGTGCTGATGCGGAGGGTGAACTTGTCAGCCAGAAGGGCGTCGCAATAGTCGATCGACCGGCTCAAAAGGGTGCCCAAGGCGGCCAAGCCGAATTCGAGGGCAACCAGCCACCAAAAGCGCGGAATCAGGGCCTGGTGCTTAGCGACATGGGCTACGACGGCATCAATGATCCAGCGCGTCACCGCGAGCAGAGCCAGCGGAATCAGTGCGGAGATAAGGCGCAGCACCGCACCCGAGATCACAACCGCTGGGCCGGACTCCCAGACAATACGCAGGACGGGAGGAATATTCCGAAGGGCTTTGAGGCGTCGGCGCCACGTACTCCACTGGCTCTGATTCGCTGAATTCAGGTCCATCGCACCAGGCTCTGAACACCGGGATCATATCAGTTAGTCAACCCTCGCCACAACCCGGCGTCAGAAAAGGGAGCCGAGCCGTTATGCTCCGAGCGAATCCACGGTGCGACTATGGCCTTCCGCGATCAGGCTCGACGACGGGAGAAGAGTCCGATAACCGAACCTACGGCAAGGACAATGGGGGCTATGAGAAAAAAGGCTTTGGCAGCGGCAGCGAACACAGTCGAAAGCCCGCCAGAGTCAAGGGCCGCAATCGCGGGGATCAACACTACCAGAAGCATCAGCAAATAAGCTCTCATGTTCTCCTCTCGGGAGGTAAGCTTATGCCATGTCGTGCACCCTTTCTTGAGCAAGAAACGGGCCAAATATATATGCTGATAAGACTAGGGTTACAAGTGGGGCCTGCGATTTCGCGGGAAAATCGAGCGTCGGCTGAGTAAATGTTTCACGGTTCTCATTCAGAAAAAAGGGAGTTGGAATTTTGGTGGGCAGCACCTGATCTGCCCCTGACCTTCCCACAGGCTGGCAGCTCAGCCTGGCCAGACCGTATCGCTCGACGTGCGTCGTGGTTGCGCTAAGAGGGCTCTTCGTCGGCGGACGGTCCGTAGATGGCGGGCACGGGCACGTTGTTCAGTCGCAGGTAAACGCCCAGTTGGGCGCGGTGTTGAATAGTCTGATTCAAGACCCAGCTACGGAAAACCGCGAACCGAGGCAGTGTGAATATGGTCTTTCCGCCCGACAGGAGCGACCACGGCTAGCTGAGTCTCTCCTCGGTGTTACGGGCCAGAAAAGCCCGGGCGGCGGTCACGTTCCTAACGAAGAGATCCAACACCTCCTGGCGAGAGCTTGCGAAGGCCGGCTGGGAAGACGATCTGCCCGATGCTGCGAGATCAAGTGAGTCCAGATCCAAGGTCGTCTAGACGGCCGAGCGTCATGGATTTCTCGTGCGGCTTCCAGTCAAGGCGGTCGTCGGTGCGCGCGCTCCAGCGATTTGCGGGTGTTGGCGGCCCCTGGCCGAACTCAGCAAGTAACGCTTCAACGAACATTAGAGCTCCTGGCTCCCGTCGTCCGGCTTGAACATCCGCGCCGCCATCTTTATCGGCAAACTCCGGGGCAGGAACCGCTGCGCGAAGATGCCAAGCTTGTTGATCAAACGTGGTACCACGAGGCCTCCGCCGGCCTCGAGCGCCCTCAGGCCCTCTGCCACAACTTCCTCGGGATCCTGGAGCCCGCCCGGAAACTTTGGCCGCTGGTAGCCACTGGCCTGGAAGAAATTGGTCTTCGTACCTCCTGGGCAGAGTGTGACTACCGTGATGCCGTAAGGCTTGAGCTCCTCGGCCAAGCCGAGTGAGAAGCTGTAAATGAATGCCTTGGTGGCAGCGTAGATCGAGACGTAGGGCACGGGCTGGAAGCTGGCGGTGGACCCGACGTTGATTAGGGCCCCGTGCCGCCGCGCCATCATGGGCTGGACCAAAAAGTGAGTCAACTCGACGAGGGCCTGAACGTTAACAGCCACCATTTCGGCCTGGCGTTTCAAGGGCAGTTTGGCGAATTCGCCTTGCGCGCCGAAACCGGCGTTGTTGATCAGCAGATCGATGGCGAGGCGCTCTTCGGCCAGCCGTGCGGCGAGATCGCCCGCGGCCCCGGACGGGGCGAGATCGACGGCCAGCGGTTCCGCCAGGATGTTATGCCGGCCGCCGAGTTCGGCGGCCAGAGCCTCAAGGCGGACGGCGGATCGCGCGACCAGGACCAGGTTGCGCCTTCGCGCCGCTAGCGCCCTCGCAAAACATTCGCCGATGCCACTTGAAGCGCCCGTGATCAGGGAGTATGTAGTTTCCGCCATAGTCGCTTAAGTATAGGCTCTGGCCATCGCTGCCAGAAACAAGAATCGATTCATCGGCTCATTGAATCGATGTTAATTCCCCCATCCCTTCAATGACCCGACCGCTCTGCGTAGTCCCGGTTTACATTCCGCTTCCCACGCGCCACCAGGCGGCGGGCCGCCGACTCGGAGGCGATCCCTCCGCGCGCGCCGAGGGCCGTCGAGTTCAAGGCGGCCAAAGCGTTCGAAAACTCCAAGCTCTCGTTGAGGTTCCATCCCCTAACGAGCGCGTAAATAAAGCCGCCGTGAAAGATGTCGCCGGCCCCAGTCGTATCAACTGGCTCGATGTGGAATCCAGGCGAGTAAGCGAAACGGCCCTCGGACAGCACCAGGGCGCCGTCGCGGCCCAAGGTCACGCCGACCAGTCGCGCTCGGGACTCAGCAGCCAAACGCTCCAGGGCGCGAAAGGGGTCGCGCTCGCCGGTGGCGGGGGCAATGAAGTCGGAAGAGGCGATAAGGTAGTCAATCAGGGGCAGCAGCCGCTCGATGCCCGAGTAGACGGCGTCCAGATCGGCGACCACCGGGATGCCGACTTCACGGGCTAGAGCAGCCGTGCGGAGGCTGGCTCTGAGGTCGGTGGCATCGAGATGGACTGCCCGGGCGCCGGCCAAGGCGTCGGGCGGAATCGCGGAAGGCTGAAGCACCAGACGTGGATCACGTTCCCACAGAACCACCCGCTCTCCAGTGGTAGTGTCGAGGATAATCTGGGAGACCCGGCTGCGGGCTCCCCGGATCTTGCGGAAGTAGCTGAGGTCGAGCCTTTCCCGGCGTAGGCTGGCGAGCTGAAAGCGACCGTTTTCATCGTCCCCGATCGAGCCCAGGTAGCGCGCGCCCAGTCCGAGGCGCCGGCAGGCGACCAAGGCAGTAGCTACCGATCCGCCGGCCTCTCTGGTCAGCGCCTCGATTCTTTCTTTGCCCCCCGGGGAAGGGAACACCCGCACCCTCATCACAATGTCGGTGGCGTTCTCACCGACACCCACTACATCGATCCGGCGTTTGTTCAATCCTTTCCTCCCGATTGGTCGGATCGTCCCGGTCCTCCGGGGCGACGCGTTACTGTACAGGCCCCGGCGCTCCCGCGCAACCCCACGAATTGAGACATGTATTATGTAACCGCTAAGGGCGTGTTGAGCCATTTAGAAATGTAACCCGCTGCGCCGTTTTTTGATGTAACCCTCAGGAGAAATTCTCCAGGAGGGTTGCCATGAATGGAAGGTCGCGGCGGGAATATCTCCAGGTGATTTACCCACGCTATCGCCGAGCGAACCTGGAGGAGAAGCAGGTGATCTTGAACGAATTTTGTCGTAACACGGGCTATAACCGAAAGTACGCCATTCGTCTGCTGAACGGTCCTCGGCCTAACACCCGGCGGGAAGCCTCGAGACGTCGGCCTCGTTCGCCGAGCTACGGCTCCGGGGTGATTGCCGTCCTGGGTGC
>DATDGR010000333.1:0-32459 GCA_036521995.1 Terriglobia bacterium
TTGCAATCCATTGAGTGTTATTTCGGCGCGCAATCCAGCTTTCCGTCAGCAGTGAGCACGGGGCAGAAGTAAACCGATGGGCCGGCTGATCCAGGTGCTGAGTTTGACGAATACGAGGATTGCGATCAAGCCAGGGAGAACAATCCTGCTACTCAGCCCAGAGGGCAACCTGATGTTTTATGCGAATCCACTGGAAGGCAAAGCTTGGGGTACCGATCTGCCGAAATCACCGGTAATGCTGACTCCACAATTCAAAGGCGTTCAACCAGTCGACGTGTTTGTCGTTTCCGGGGGCAGGGGGTCAGACGTATCCGCTGCTCCGGTTATGTAGGACCTTTTCATTTAGAAGCAGTGCACTCGTCAGTCTCGCTTCGGGTAGCAGGAAGTTCGAAACGAGAGAGCAATGCGAGGGTTCCATCATGAGCACCCGCGAGATTCAGGATCAGAAGGCCATTGCACATGAGATGTTTGTGCAAGAAGTTGTTCACGCTAATGCGGACGCTTCGGCTAGCCCACTGCGGGGAGCTACGATTTGCTCCACCAAGAGTAGACGGGATTACGCTCTCGAATCTACAGCAGACGAGTTCTGCGAAGCTGCAGATAGATCATTGTTTCCGGTAATCGGAGTTGATGCTGCCAACCTCATGCGAGTCTTGCGGCAGTTGGAGGTTATAGCAAAACGACCGGCGCCACGAATCGCGTTCAAGGCAAAGGGTAGCATCCTACTCTTGGATTTAGCCGACATCTTGGCAGTGCAAGCCGAAGGTAATTACGTTTCGTTGCGACACCAACGTAATCCCTATTTGGTGCACGAGTCCCTCTCGTCCATGGCGGAGAAGCTCAAACCCTACGGTTTTATTCGCATCCACCGCTCGGTCGTCGTGAATACTTCGGCCGTCGAGGAGATCCAACCTTTACCGACGGGGGAGTACAGGCTGCGTGTAAAAGGTGGGAAAGAATACTTGGTAACCCGTACATACAAACATAATCTCAGAGATCTGGCTCAACTGTGGGTAGGCTCAGAGCTGCTTTGCGGCTAACAGGCAGCAAGACGTTTTACCTCGTTATTCCGTGTCCTTTCGGCAATTAACCGGCCTGACCTTAGTTGCTAACGTCGGTCTTTGGCCCAGAGGACGACCCACTCGAAGCGCATCGTCATACAGAATATATAACAGCCGGTGCCCATACCATGGCCTGAGCAGGATCACCCTCTGTTTCCCTCCGGCAAGCGCACCACATCAATCTGAATCTGACAAGCTGCCCCGATGGCCTTGTCTTGTTACGGCTTCTTCTCTTCGGACCGCTTCGTGAAGTGAGTCTTGGCCCGGCCTTTCGGCTCGGGAATCTTCAAGGTGGGAACTTTGCGCCAGCCGTGGCGCGCCAGCATGCGGTAGACAGTGGAAGGCGCCACGCGGCGGCCCGCGGCTTTCTCATAGGCTTCGCGGACCACCTGGGCGTCCACGTAGCTGTTGGGCCACAGCTCCCGCCGCAGGGAGCGGAGCAGGTCCGTTTCAGCATGAAGGCCCAGCGCCTGGTTGCGGCGGCCTCCGCGGCCGGGCCCGGCCAGAGCGGCGTCGCCCTCGCGCAGGTAGCGGGCCTGGAACCTGCGGACGGAGGTGACGGTCCATCCGATCAGCTCGGCCACCTGCCAGGCCGGGAACCCGAATTCGGCTCGCAGCAGGAGGCACTGCGCCTGCTGAAGCTGCCACTTGCTGCGGGCGCGCTTTACGGCCTCTCTCAGCTTGGGAAGACAGCCTTCGGGAAAAGGCTCCTGATTCGCCATCACACGCTTGAGCTTCGCCGCGTCGATGGCAGGCCGCCGCGGGCACTGGGCGGAGTGGGGGTCATGGAGTCCGATGTTACTGCCCGGCTGCGGCGCTTATCAAGTGAGCCTGTCAGGCCGGCCGGCCCGGCTCGATTGACCTCGCTCAACACCCCGGCTAACATTAGAGACCCATCTTCGAGCCAGGAGGATAGACCGTGAAAACACTACGTATGGCCTTCAGTCTTTGCTTCTTGTTGACAGCCGGCAGCGCCTTCGGGCAAAAGGTGAACGTCGACTGGGACAAGACGGCGAACTTCTCAAGCTTCAAGACGTACGCGTGGGCAAAGGGAACTCCGTCCCCGAACCAACTGGTGGACCAACGGATCACGAACGCGATTGACGCGCAGCTCGCCGCCAAGGGTTTGCAGAAGCTCGACGCGGGCGCCAATCCTGATCTGGCGGTGACGTACGCTGCGGCGGTGGGCGCACAGACCCAGCTCAATACCACCACCTTGGGAGGTTGGGGGGGACCTTGGCGCTATGGCTGGGGCGGAGGTACGTCCACCACGAGCGTCCAACAGATTCCCGTGGGCCAACTGGTAGTGGAACTCGGCGACATCAAGAACAAGGATCTGGTCTGGCGCGCGACATCGTCTGATACCATGAGCGACAATCCGCAGAAAAACGAGAAGAAGATCAACAAAGCGGTGGAAAAGATGTTCAAGAAATATCCGCCTCCCAAAGGAAAATGACATGCGCCCAGACTGATCAGTTTCGACGGGAAGGCCTGGGACCCGGCGCTTATTTAGGAGGGATCATGTTGGGAGGTCTGCTCTTCGTCGTGGGTCATCCTGCAGTTTCACTATCATGACCCGATTCCGTAGATCTGGGTGCTGGCCCTGATCGCACAGCTTGTCTCGTTCGGCGAACAGGCGATGAAATCAGCGATAAGAGCGAAAAGGACTGACTGCGCGACGGGTCCTGTTCATTTCCTGAAGAGATTCTCGAAGGCCTGGCGGGGATCGTTTGACGCCCGCAGCGAGGAGCCCGAACCCGCGCCCGAACCTGGAGAAGTCTGCCTCTCGATGGTGCTGCGCGGTGCATAGAACGTGCACTCATTGCGCACGTCCTTCCTCGCGATGCGCACGGTGATGGGCTGGCTGCATTCGAAGCGCGCGGCGGTGTCGAAGTAGGCGCATTGCTTGCAACTGTGCAGCTCGAAACCACAGCGGGGGCAGCGCCCCTTCGGATCGAAGTCGGCCGGAAGAATGGTCCCGCAACCGGCACACCGCACCACCGCGTGCGAGGGCGAGAGATTCGGCGTGCGCGGACCAAATGTTTCGGGCTTCGGTCCGGTCCGCTGGCCGGGAGGCCTTTCGCGCCGGTCCCGGTCCGAATCCTGATAGCCGCGCTGGCGGTACTTACGATCGCTCATTCTGACTCTCGAATCCTCTGAGTGGGCCGGCTGTCAAGCCTGCGCCTTCAGCCAGGGCCTTACCGGAATGTCCCCCGGTTTCTTGGGCTTGTACGGCCAAGTCACGCGCCGGCCCGTGGCGGCTGACTCGTAGGCTGCGTAAATGATCTCCAGGGTGGTTCGGCCGTCCTCGCCCGTCTCCATCGGCTGATTTCCGCCCTGCATGGAACTCAGAAAGTGGCGCATCTCGTGAGGGAACCCATAAAGGTGGGTTTCCTCAAACACCGTGAACGTCCAGCCGCGTGTCTCGCCTGCTTTTTCAACGGCGTAGCCGTAACCCTTCGAGCTGTACGTTTCCATGGAACTGCCGCGCAACAGGTCGCAATAGATCACGCCTTCGGTCCCGTAGAGCTCAACCCGGTCATCCATGCCGCCGGGCTTGGCCCAACTATCCTCGATCACGGCGATGCCGCCGCCCTCGAACTCGAGGATCACCACTGAATTGTCGTCGCCGCGAGTTCGGCCCGTATGCAGCACCCGCTGGCAGTGGGCCGTGACGCTCTTCACCTTGGGCTTGCCATACATCCAGCGGGCCCATTCGATTCCGTGGCAGCCCATGTCCATGAGGGCGCCACCGCCGGATCGCTCCACATCGTAAAACCAGTCCGAATGAGGACCCGAGTGCTTCTCGCCCTGCTTGATCATGTAGAGCTTGCCCACGGCTCCTTCTTCCACCAGCTTCTTGGCGCGGACGTACTTGGGCGTGAAGCAGATCGTCTCGGCGTAGCCTAGCATCACTTTCCGCTTGCGGCACGCCTTCAACATGGCGTCGGCGTCGTCCAGCGTATGGGCGATGGGTTTTTCCAGGATAACGTGCTTGCCGGCCTCGGCCGCGGCCGTCACCACCTGGTGGTGCAGGTCGTTCGGAATCCCGACCACGATGGCGTCGATGTCCTTGCGGTCCAGCAGCTTGCGATAATCGGTGGCGAAGCTGGGAATCCGCCAGCGGCTGGCAAAGGACTCCGCATGGCTCCGGTTGGGCGAGGCCACCGCCAACACTTCAGCTTCCGGCACTTCCTGAAGCGCCTCGGCGTGCAGGCTCGACACGAAGGCGGAGCCCACGATTCCGATGCGGACCTTTTCCACGAAGCCCCCCGAGACACCGACGCGCAGGAAACGGGACTGCGCCGCTCGCGGCTCGATCGCTGCTTTTTTTTCGCTATTTTTTCCCAAAGGACCGGATCTGCTTCACCAGGGCGTCGATCTGGTCGTCCTTAAGCTGGCTGCCGAACGCCTGCATCATGGTGCCCTGCTTGCCATTCTTGATGGTGTCGGCGATCTCCTTGTCGGTCTTGGAAGCCTGCCATTTCGGATCGGTGAAGTCCGGCGTCTTGAGGGCCGCGAAGCCTTTGCCATCCGGACCGTGGCACATCGAACACTTCTGTTTGAACAAGGCGGCGCCGTCAGGCTCATCGGGTGCGCCCGCTGCCAGGGCGGCAAAGGCAAGACAGACTACAGCCAGGCTAACCATCCAATGAAGCATCGTTTTCATAAGGGCATTAACCTCAGTCTTGGCACTCTCAGCTCTGGTGCTCGGGATGCGTGCAAGCTCCAGGATACTCCGTGTGGTAGTCATCGCCACCGTATTCGAGTTCCTGGTCCAGTCCGATCTTGGATGTGTAGTAGCCAAAAATGGTGAGGTCCTTCAGGTGTTCGAAGAACCGCACACCCGGTTCATCCGCCGGACTCTTGTTGGCCGGGTCCGCCAGCGGCTCAAGCAGCGCCGTCTGCTGCTCCGCGCTCAGATCGACGAAAGGCTTGCCGTGCCGTTCCAGGCTGCGAGCATCGATCCAGTTGAGCCCCCGGATGAACGACGCCTTCTGGTCCTTCTCGGATTCGTTCAGCGTCAGGTCGATCAGGCGATTCACCTGGGCCGCCTTCGCGCCCGGAGTGTCCGTGGCCGGGATGATCAACTCCGTCAGCTCGATCACAGTTTCATTCTGATGCTGATCGAAGAAGATCGGCTTCCACCCCGCTTGATCCGCGGCCGCATCCTGGGCTGAACTCTGCGCCGGGGGGGCTGCAGACGGCGCCGGTTTCGCATAGGCTGAAGCTGCCGGCATGATCACAGGAAGCGCCGTCACGGCCCCTGCGCCCACACCGATCCTCTTGAGCACGGCCCGGCGGCTCGAATCAACCCTTCCGGAATCTTCCGCCATTTTGCCTCTGATGGAGTCGGCTGGCCTCACTCCAGGGAGAAGCCCATGCTACAGAGCCACTGAAGAAAAATCAACAACGTTTATCAGCATCAGGACAGTCAATTTCCATCCGCACGATCAGCCTGACTCAGCATTGATGCGCGCCAGGACCTGCATACCCTACCGGGACCTGCATACCCTACCGCGCTGCACGGCCCCGCCTCGCCGAGCTCCCTGGCATCCTCCTCCCGGCTTCGGATGCTCGAACCCCTGCCCGGGGTCGCTAAGCAAGGGGAATCAGGCTGGCCAGCAACCGCAGGCGAGAAGGCGTATAAGTTTAGTCATGTCAGTTAGTTAAGGCCAAGACGGCGCTCAATCAAGAAAAACAGCACCAAAACCCGCCATTTTTGGCGAAAAAACCGAGGAGAAACGGCGGTAAGGGCGGCGCAGATCAAGTTAAACCATATTTTTTCAACGACATGCTGGGATTTTAGTCTAACACTAGTGCTATCAATAAGTTGCTGGGTTCCGAATGGGCCGTTTTACTTCTCGTGTTGATTATAAAGGAGTTTTAGGCTTCGATTGATACTGTTCGATTTTTTTTCGGCGCGGAAGCCTATCAAGAAGCTAGATGTCCTTTTTTCAATAACATACGGAAATTCCAAGTTCCTTCCGTCCGGCACCTTGACGGACAGCCAGACCTCTCCCGGAACCCCGCCGCAGCAAAGCCCCTGCCCAGGGGAAGCATCCATCGAAGAGGGCGCAATCTGATTACTCATACTTTATCAACCATAGCATACTCCCTAAGGGTGTCAAGCGGAAATACGACAGCGGGTTGGTCTGCGGTGCAGCGGCTCATCGATAACAAGGTCTGACTTGCGTACAAGCGCCCGCCAGAAAATCGCTCAGGTGCCGGCGGGCGAGGTTCGTTGAGAAAGGTAGCCGGCAAGGCGGGCAGGTTCGACCGCTTCCTGTTGGCCGGTAGCGAGATCCTTCACCTGGTAGCGCCCGCTGGCGAGTTCGCCCTCGCCGATAATAATGGCGAAGCGGGCGCCGAGTTTGCTGGCCGTGCCCAGGGATTTCTTCAGCTTCGCCGGCTCATATCCGATCTCCACGCTGAGCCCGTGCTCTCGCAACTCATGCGCCAGCCTGGCCGCTGGCTCCGCCGCCGCCTCTCCAAGCCAGGCCACGTAGACCGCCAGCGCACCCGCCGGCTTGAGCTCGCCCGCCGCTTCCACTGCCAGCGCGAGGCGATCCTCGCCGATGGCGAAGCCGATGCCCGGCGCCGGCGGACCGCCGATCATCTCCGAGAGGCCGTCGTAGCGGCCGCCGCCCAGCAGGGAGTTCTGGGCGCCGAGCACACTGCTGGTGATCTCGAACGTGGTCCGGGTGTAGTAATCGAGCCCTCGCACCAAACGCGGCGTTATCTGGTAAGCGATACCGCGGTGGTCGAGGCCCGCGAGCACGGCGTCAAAGTGCCGGCGGCACTCGGGATCGAGATGATCGATCATGCGCGGCAGTTGGTCTATGATGGGCTGGTCCGAGTGCACCTTGCAGTCGAGCACCCGCAGCGGGTTGGTATCGGCGCGACGGCGGCAGTCGGAGCACATTTGATCCTTGACAGCCACCAGCGCCTTGCGCAGGGTTTCAACGTAAGCGGGCCTGCACCTTTTGTCTCCAACCGAGTTGATGAGCAGCGTAAACTCGCGCAGACCCACGCGGCCGAGGAACAGCGCCAGCATCTCGAGCACTTCGACGTCCACGGCGGGGTGCTCCGAGCCCAGCACCTCAGCGCCGATCTGGTAAAACTGGCGGTAGCGGCCCTTCTGCGGGCGGTCGCGGCGGAACATGGGACCGATGTAGTAGAGCTTGTGGGCGCCGCCTTCGTTGTAGAGGGAGTGCTCGATATAAGCGCGCACCACGCTGGCCGTGGCTTCGGGGCGCAGAGTGAGTGAATCCCCGAGCCTGACGTCGACCACCACATCACGGACGTAGTTGAAGGCGAGCTCATACGTGAATCCATCGCCTTCCTTGCGGAGCCGCCGCAAGTTCTGAAGCGTTTGTCCGAGGGCATTTAGTGAGCCCTGGTTCTCCGGGGTTTTGGGCACCTGACCCTTATTCATGGCCTCGTTGACCTGCGCCGTAAATTTCTCGATCTGCCCCTCTTGCCGCTCGACATCTTCCCGGTTGTACGGTACGTCGATGACAGGCGCTTTCGTCCTTCGAATCTCCGCCCGCAGAAGTGCCAATTCTGGGACTTCATGATCCTCCCACGTGTACATTTCCTTGCCCACAATGTCGGTGTCTTCGCCGACGCTGCGCGCAACAAGATTGGTCTGTTCGAGGATCGGCGTGCGAATCTCGCCGAAGTGATAAGCAGCTAGAACACGGCGAGCTTCTTCTTCCACCTTCAACCAAAGTGCCGTGTCGCGCGGCAACAGGTCGCGCGTGCCTTTGACGGAGCGAATGGGCGTGGAACGGACGGGTTGAACAGGTTCAGACATGAGATCGGTTTTCCTAAGGGGCATGATGCCTGCACCACAAGGCTATTTTCAAAGCAGCACGTCGCCAGGGCAACCTTACAGCCTTAACCTTTCGCCTTGGCGGCGTGCTCGCTCAGATAGATTTCCTTGTAACCGAGGTAGTGGGTGGCATGAGCGTCGATAAAGCGCTGCTCCGGTTCGCCTAGTTGCTTCTTGAACTGGGCCGGCAGACCCATGTAAAGGCTGCGCGGCGGCACCACGGTGTTTTCCGGCACCAGCGCGCCCGCCGCAATAATCGAGCCCGCTCCCACGCGCACGTTATTCAGCAAAATGGCTCCCATGCCGATCAGGCAATGGTCTTCCACGATGCAACCGTGCAGCACGGCCCGGTGCCCGACCGTCACCCATTTTCCCACGCGCACCGGCGAGCCGAGCATCGTGTGGACGATCGATCCGTCCTGGATGTTGCTGTTCTCGCCCACCACGATGGGCTCGATGTCGCCGCGCAAGACGGTCTGGAACCAGACGCTGGCATTCTCGGCGATTTCCACGTCACCGATCACGTCCGCGCTGGAGGCCACGAAGGCGGAGGAGGCGATGCGGGGAGTCCGCCCTTTATAAGGGATAATCATGTCGGGGGATGCTCAACCTCTGGAGTCCGAACTGACGGCCAAATCAAAGTTAGCACAGGGTGCAAGCGAGCGACAAGGCATCCGGATGCGATACCCGCATCAAAGCCGAGGGTTGTCAAGGACGTTCGAGGCGGGATTCCACTCTCCGGCTCTAACTTATAATGGTTACCTTATGCGCATCCTGGCACGCGAACCTTTTGACTTCAATCGTACCTTGCGTTTCATCCTCAGCCCGCCGGAACTGCTGAACGGGCGCCGTTTCGAACCGCTGCTAGACCACTTTGTGGACGGTGAATACCGCCGGGCGGCGGAGATGAATGGTCAGCCGGTTCTGTATGGGGTGAAGGAGGCCAAGGCTGCGACGCTCGTATCAAGTGGCAAATCGCGCCGGAAATCGCCCTCAGGATCATCAGGCGGATCGGCGCTTGAAGCGCGCATCCTGGCGGGTCCGCGCGACGCCGCTACGGAGCAGACGGTTGCCCGTCTCGTACGCCGCCAGTTTTCCACCGATCTCGATCTCCGTCCGTTCTATCGCTTGGCGGCCTCAGATCCGGTGCTTTCCAAGCTGGTCCGTCACTTCCGCGGCATGAGGATCCCGCAGGCTCCAGCGGTTTACGAGACCTTGATCTCCGCCATTCTGGAACAGCAGGTCAACCTGACCTTCGCGTATCAAGTGAAAAAAGCGCTCATCGAAACCTATGGGTCGGCTTTGGAGTTCGAGGGACGTCTCTATCGCACCTTTCCGGAGCCGGTCCGGCTCGCCCTGGTAACGCCCGTGGGGTTGCGAAAACTGCAGATCTCTGGACCGAAGGCGCGCTACATCGCCGCCATTTCAGTGGCGGCCCTCGACGGGAGTCTTGATCTTGAAGCCTTGCGCCAGGTGGAACCGGCCCAGGCCCATGAGCGCCTCCTGCGCGAAAAGGGGGTGGGCTTGTGGACGGCGCACTACGTGGGTCTGCGGGCCCTGGGCCATCTCGACTGCCTGCCCGCCGCCGATGTTGGCCTGCAGAAGTCGGTCCAGCGCTTCTACAGGTTCCGGCAGAAGCCCACTCCGGCCAGCCTGGAGAAACTGGCACAACAGTGGGCCGGCTGGCGCAGCTACGCCACGTTCTATCTGTGGCTTACCTACTGGGAGGATGCGGCCTGGAAGGAGAAGCTGTTCGGAGAGATTCGATCGAGAAAAGCTTCGCAGTGAGGCTGTGAATTTCGTAACAGGAAGAGTATTCATGAAGCCGGCGTTATGAACATGCTACGATAGGAACTACTTCTTTTCATCTCAGTTCAGGTTTATCCGTGGCCGCTGGGTTGTCACGACGTATGACTGAGAATAGCGCCGTCTGTGACCAGCGTTTTCAGGTTCCGACTCTATGGCCTCTTGCCCGCTGTGCCTCAGGGAAGACAACAGCTCTGAAATAACGAAGCGTGGGCGCTTCCGTGTGGTTTTTTGCTCGAGCTGCCGCCTTCAGTACTCCAGCCCTATGGAGAATCCCGGCGCAGGCTTTTACCAGCAGTGCTGCCTTTACGACGACCGCGATGACGTGAACCACGCAAGAGGTACCGGAACGGACTGGCGATTTCAAACGTGTTTGGAATTGTGCCGCTCGGGCCCCGACCGCAAGTTGTTGGACATTGGCTGCGGAGATGGAGAGTTCCTGGCTCTTGCGCAGGCCAAGGGATTCGAGGTATTCGGGATCGACTTCGATGACAGGGCCGTCCAAAAGGCGCGACGCGTCCGCCAGCTTGAACACGTCAGCACAGCGTCGTCCGATAGCCTCAAAGGAATCGAGGGCTGGAGAGAGTTCGGCATCATCACTCTGTTTGACGTATTGGAACACCTGTCGTCTCCCCGGCACGTTATCGCGACCGTTTTTGAGCTACTCAAACCCGGCGGCATGGTGTGCATCACCGTCCCACGCTTCGATCGCTATCCCAGGGTCTTTGACAGTGAGGCGGATTTTCCTCCTCATCACCTCACCTTGTGGACTTCCCGCGCTCTCAGCGTGCTCTTGCAAACGACGGGCTTCCGGGATCTTCGCGTTATCGAGAAGCCTCTGGTGCTGGAGGATCTTTGGAAACAATTTAAGTGGCCGGCACTCAGGGTCGCCCGAAAGCTCGGAGCTAGGGTGGCTGATCCGTGTAACGGCAGAAGCAAGCCATCATCCGCAAAGCCTTCCACGGCGGGGTTTATCAAGAAATCCATGCGAACCTCGCTGGGACCTGCCAACTGGGTGCTCAAAGCGTGCTCACTGGGACGGGGCCACACGCTGTTAGCGCTCGGAACCAAGCCCCATTCCGCCGCTTAGGGGCGGTGGGCGTAAGAATTCTTCGATCCCTGGCTGGTATGGCACAGACGATTGTTTTCGATGGGTGCGTTCTAAGTAAGCGGTTTTTGGGAACTGGCATTCATCGCTACGCATGTAGTCTTCTCCGAGAATTTGAGAAGATAACAGCTGGCGAAGCCGATCTGGCATTTCAGATTCTCGTTCCCTCCGTCGCTGAATGGGAACTCGACGGATGGACGCAGCGACCCGGCTTTGATATCGCAGCCCAGCCACTGATGCGCTTCAACCGGGCCTGGATGTATGGACTTGTGAACAGCCTGACCGCCCGGATCAGAACCGGCACCCTCTTCATACCCCTTCCCGTTGCCATTCACCTCAAACCCAGGCGCCTGGCCGTCACCATCCACGACATTATTCCGCTGGTCTTTGCTGAGCAGTATCGCTCTCTGAGGCAGAGATTCTTCCTGGATGCGTACACCTTAAGCATGCGCAAGGCAGACCTCATTTTCACCGATTCCCAGTGCTCTAAAGCCGATATGGTTTCGCGCTTCCGCGTACCGCCTGAGAAGATCGTTGTGGCCTACCTCGGCTTCGACTCGGACTTGTTCAAGCCGGGTCCGGTTAACCCGTCCGAGAGCCAGGATATACTTCGCCAGCGTGGAATTACCAAACCTTATGTCCTTCACGTCGGGCGCGGAGACCCCCGGAAAAACCTGGTGAGGTTGGTTCGAGCCTATGACCTGCTTATTGCGCGGCGAAAGGACCTCGACTTCCAGCTCGTGCTCAGCGGCCCGCTCGGTTGGGGTTACGAGCCGCTGCTGCAATTGCTCACGAAACCAACGCTTCAAGGGAGAGTGATTCTCACAGGCTCAGTCCCCGACCACGAGCTGAAGGTGCTTCACATACGTGCAGCTTGTTTCGCCATGCCTTCCCTCTACGAGGGATTCGGGCTGCCATCTTTGGAAGCGATGGCGAGCGGTATTCCACTAATGAGTTCGAATCGCTCCTCTCTGCCGGAAATCGCTGGGGACGCTGCACTTTACTTTGATCCCGAGTCGGTGGAAGAGATGTCGGTGGTCATGGAGAGGCTTCTGACGGATTCGGCGATTCGGGAACAACTTGCTGCACGAGGCCTAGAACATGCTAAGCAGTTCTCTTGGGAAGCGTGCGCCCGGACCACTTTGGCCGCGTTGAAAGCCCTCTGATGTGATAAAAAACATAAGAATGTCCCATCCCTCAAGCTTTCAGCCCTGTGATTCCCCAACTGTTTGTCGCCCCTCGCAGGCACGACGACGAGCCACCGGTCGCTTGGCATCGAGGGCCGGGAATCTCGGGTGCAAGGCCGCGGTGTATTCGTGACGGCGCTCCCCACTTCGATTGGGCTGCCGCTCGCCGCCCTCGCCTACATCCTTCCTGGCTTGGCCCTCGTCCGGCGCGAGGAGTGGACACGCGCCGAGCCGGTCGAACTCGCGGCCGTCGGTTGTGTCGGATCGGCCGCTTGGTGGGCCGTGGGTATCTGGTTCATCGGCCCCCTTCGGATCCCCCTGTCAGTATTCGCGGCCGGCTCGCTCGCCGCCGCGGCTCTGATCCTCGCCCTCCCGCGCCGGGCCGCAATCTCTGGCGCGTTAGTTGCATGGCGGTCCTCCCCGGCTTCCGTCCTTTTGGGTCTTGGTTTTGTCGTCACCGTCGCTGCCACACGCGCTATCTTCGCGTTCGCGCGACTCGCCTGCTCAGTGGGAGACATGAGCGCGCACGCATACATGGCTGAGCTGATCGTCATGCGCGACGGCCTCCCGAAGACTTTCGAGCCGTTCTTACCTATCGGCGGATTCGGGTCGTTCCCGCCCGGGTTCCATGCGCTCGCTGCCATCGAGACGCTTCTCGGAGGGATTCCGACCTACCGCTCGACCATCCATGTGCTTTGCTTCTCGCTTATCGCACTCACGTTGGCCTTGGCTTCGTTGATCCGCAGCCTTGGCGTTGGACGAGCCGGGGCGGCGCTCGGCGCGGCTGGAGCACTCATGCTTGCCCGAAACCCGCAGTGGTTCGAACGCTGGGGCGGTGCGCCGATGCTCCTCGCTGCAGCGGTCATCTTCCTGGTCCTCCGGGACGGGCTTTGCCTTGCCAAGCCTTGCCGGCCCGGCCTTTCTGACGCGCCTCGGGTTCCTCTCGGCCGCAGCGCTCCTCACCCACCAGCTCCCGGTGGCAAGTTTCCTCTACCTCTTTCCCGCGGTGGCGGCCCTTCAAGCCGGCCGCGACCGCGCGGCGTGGATCCGCATTGCTCGGAACGGCGCTGTCGTCTTTGCCGTTGCGCTCGCCCTCGCGACCCCGTTTCTCGCCCGCTCGCCGCGCTCCATCCCGCCCGAGGTCGCCGCCTGGGCGCGCGACTGGTTCCGACTTGAGACCGAGGCCGCACTTCGGCTTCAGGCCCCGGCACTCCACGCGCTTGGGGCCGGCCGACTCGCCGGCGATCTCGGCCTCCAGACCTGGCCTTTCTACGTAATCACCTACCTCGGTGTCCCGGCGCTGGCCTTGCTTGTACTCGGGCTCGCCGCCTGTTGGCTCCGCCGGCGAGGCCCGGCGACCACGTTTGCGACAGTTCTCGTCGCCGTTCACGTTATCCTCTTTACAGGTGCGGTGACGGAGAAGCTCCCCCTTTGGCCATCGCTCTACCCGACGCGGATCGGGATTTGGCTCGCCCCGGCCCTAGCCGTCGCGCTCGCCGGGTTAGGTTCGCTGGCGCTGGGGTACGCCGGCCGTCGCGCGCTCGTCGCGGCTGGCATTCTCTGGCTGGGGCTCTTCGCGGCGGAGGGTTTCCGCCTCTCGGCATATCAGTTCGGGACTGCTTATTCGAAGCCTGGACGCAAATACGTCGTCGGGATCCTCGCCAACGAATCCGTGGGTGGGGCCTTCTGGGTTGCGACGTTTAGCCGCGACAACGCCGTACTCACGCCCAATGATCTTCAAGCGTTCTCCTGGGTCCGCGAGCACACGCCGCCCAGCGCTGTGTTCGCGACGAACACCGGCGATGGCGGGGAGCTCGTAGCAGCGGTTGCGCATCGCAGCGTGATCAATCCGCACTTCAACCTCCTGTTCTTCTACACGCGTGAGGTGGAGGATTGGCAGCGGCGGACGCCGATCAACTATATCTACGTCGGTTCCGAGGCGAGCCCTGACTATCCCCGGCAGTACACGGCCGAGGCCCTTGATCGGGACCCGGCCGTCGAGCTTGTGTTCCGCGCCGGCGAAGCGCGCGTGTACCAGGTGAAACGACCGCTACCGGGTGCATATTTCAAGTCTGCTTCATCCAGGAAGGCTCTGCGGGAGAGCGGTACTGCAAGGGAAAACAAACGGAATAATGTAGTGAATGGTGACGGCCAGGCGCTTCGGCTTCAGGCAAACGGAGTAGCGGTTCATGCCCCTGCGTAAGCACCTCTCCGTAACCGTGAATGAAAGAACCGGGAACGTCGTATTATCGCTGGTGTCGAGCTCGACTCATCACCTCTGGTTAGAAAGAGGACTCATGGTCGACATATCAGTCGTCATTCCAGTTTACAACGAGCGTGCAACCATCGCGGCTCTGCTTTCCCGTGTGCAAGCAACCGATCTGGATAAGGAAATCATCATCGTGGACGACGGCTCAACCGACGGAACGCGCGAATTTTTGCAAGAGGTAGCGCACACGGGAACGCAGCAGCCTGCTGGCCTGCTTCTGCCGAACACCGGACCCTGGCTGCGTACCGACAACATCAGGGTGTTTTTCCAGCCGCGCAATCAAGGCAAGGGCGCCGCCCTTCGGACTGGGTTCCACAACTCAAAGGGGGAAGTGGTGATTGTTCAGGATGCCGACCTTGAATACGACCCAGGAGACTACCGCACCCTTCTGGAGCCGGTGCGGCGTGGTGTCGCAGACGTCGTCTATGGTTCCCGGTTTCTGGGAGGGCCGCACCGAGTCATGTTCTTTTGGCACTATGCGGGCAACAAGTTCTTGACCCTCCTTTCGAATGCTCTTTCGAACCTGAATCTGACGGACGTTTGGACCTGTTATAAGGTCTTCAGGATGCCCGTTCTGCGCAGCATCGAATTGCGGGAGGACAGGTTCGGTTTTGAGGCCGAGGTTACCGCGAAAGTCGCCAAGGGCCACTGGCGCGTTTATGAGGTGCCCATTTCCTACTATGGCCGTACCTATTCTGAGGGTAAGAAAATCACCTGGCGAGATGGCCTCCGGGGAGTCTGGTGCAGCCTCCGTTATAATCTGTTTGCATGAAGAGCATGGGTAGTCATCACGCGTAGTAATCGTGTCAAGCCGGCCGGGGTGGGCAACAGTCTCAAGCTTAACCTAGCCAGAGCGGCGGCCAAGGCATCCCGTTAAAGCGCTTTGATCCCGAGGCCGTGGAACAGATGTCGGTGGCCGCGAGCGGACGCTCACCGATTCAACTCTGCGTGAAAAGCTGGTGAAGAAGCGCCTTGAGGGTGCGAGACAGTTTTCCTGGGAATCCTGCGCCCGGACCACCTTGGCCGCGTTAAACAGCCTAAATCTCTGCGGGCTGAAACTTGACATTGGAGACTGGGGATTGGACACTGGAGGCGCGGGGTTGAAACCGGACCGCAATGTGATTCTTCACTTTCGGTGAGGGAGTAAGATCATGTCAACGCTCTCGCTTCTCCTGCTGGTCACCAGTACGCTGTTGCTCCCGAAGAACGTGGGATCTGGAGGCGCGGTATTAGGAGGCCATGGCCGGCTGCTCTCAGTGTCAGCCGCACGTCCGGGTACTCCTCCTGACGAGATGGGCGGAGTCACCTTCAAGAATTTCAACGGCGCCAACGGGTTACTCGGCCGCTCGGCGACTCAACCCCTCGGGCTGGGGTGGTTCCGTGATTGTATTGGATTGGGTACTATCGAGCCCCAGAAGGGCAAATGGGACTGGGCGACGACAGACCAGAGGGTAAACACAGCCCACGCACAGGGCGCGGAGTACCTTCCTTGTCTGCTCGGAACAGGCTGGGCCAGCACAGTTTCGACGGGCTTCGGAGCGGCCAAAAACCCTCCGGACTGGGAGGGCTTTGTGGAGCAATTCGTCGCCCACTATAGCGCGCCTCCCTTTAACCTCCGCTACTTCGAGATTTGGAACGAGCCCACTCGCCAGGCTGGATTCTGGGCCGGAACCAGCCAGCAGTTCGTTGACCAGATTTATCTTCCCGCAGCCAAGATCGTCCGCCGTCACCAGTGTTTCGTGGTTTTGGGCGGTTGGCCCTCCAGCAACTCGGTGCAAGAGCTCAATCAGGTTCTGAACTACCAAAATGCCTGGCAATGGACCGATATCGTGAACCTGCATTACCGGGACGTCTCGAGTTGGCAGCAGGTCTACAACGAATGGGTAAAGACGGGGAAGTGTCGAGGCATCTGGCAAACTGAAGTCGGTTGGAACGCAGTGCCTCGCAAACTCCCGGATCTTTATCTGAAATCGCTGTATTGGGCCCTGCAAGCGGGGTGGAGTGACCCCAATCAGTACAAGCTGTTCTGGTTTACGATCTCGGGTTCCGGGGCAGACGCCGACAAGTGCCTCCTAAGATTCGAGGGAGGCAAGTATACCCCCACCACGAACGGACAGCGGCTGGCCGTTATGAGTGACGTCTTGAGCGGGGGCTCCCTGGCTCCTTTCAATCAATTTCAAATGACACCGGCTTTGCCTCATTCCGTTGCCACGGACGCGCCAGCAGCGTTGGGTTTCAAGGTGGGCGCAAACCGGACGGTTATCGCTTTCTACCTGGATCAAGCGACCTACACAAAGAATCCGGCGCTGGCCCTCTCGATCGGCGTGACGGCGGCTCCCCAGCACACGACATTGGTGACCGCGTCCGGCCAGCGACAGGAGCTCCAGGGCAATTTCAGCGGCGGAACCTGGCACGTCGGCGTGCCACTACGTCCGGTGCAGGCCGATTGCCCCACTTGCCTGTTTACGGTCGCTTATCTGGAACTCGAGTGAGGGGACAGGACTAGCTCCGCTCCCCTTGAAAGCTCGACGGCCGGTCGGTGCCCCATGCGAGTGGGAGCGTCACGGGCCTGTTGTCTGCGAGCGACTTACGGGCCCGCATCCAATACCCAGCACGCTGAAACCCTCAAGCACCGCTCGCGCGCTGCCTGGCACCAGACGAGTAGGTAGGAGCAGGAGACTACCAAGCTGTGGTCCTGATCAACGGCCTCGTAGGACTGACGCTTCTGATCGCCTTGCTGGAGAATCGGGAGCCCCTGATTCCGGCGGCGGCATTGGTCATGGTCTTGCTGTGGTCGGTTCCTCTCAGGCTTTCCAAGGGTCTGGGCTTCAGGCGGCTCGAATGGGCGATTGTGATTTGTCTCGCGTACTGGCTCCTCAACTACTCCTGGTCGACCGCGGACTTCCAAAACTTGATCTCCTACGAATTTCTTCGCCACGACGGCGCCCCCCTGGTAAGCTACACCGCCTTCCTTGGTTTTCTCGGATGGCCCTTAAAGCCTAAGCAGCTCCGGAATTTCTGGGTTATATTCGTGCTGCTGTTTGCTTTGATCGCAATTCCCAGCGTGGCCTACTGTGCGCACCTTTTCCCGGTTGAAGACGTCATGGGACGGCTGGGGACCGTCGCCTTCGAGCCAAGCATCGGCGCCCGTATGTTCGTGGGATGGTATGAAGCTCACAATACGACCGGGGGTGTCTATGCCCTGGGCAGCCTCCTGGCGCTCACGGTCGTCCGCGAGGCGAAGCTCACCCCCAAGCTCAAGCAGTTCATGTGGGTGGTCTTCCTGTGCTGCCTGGCCGGGCTTCTGTTTACTTACTCACGCGGCTCCTATCTTGGCTTCCTGGCTGGACTTGCCCTCATCGTACCGCTGCGGAAGCTGGGAACGGTGATACGTGTAGGGCTGTTGATTGGAGTCCCTGTCGTCCTTCTGGGCGTGATGACCTCCACCGTGTTCAACCGGATCGACACCATAACAGATCCGTACTACGGCACCAATGCAGCTCGGTTCACCATCTGGGAGGACGCGCTCCAAGATATCGCAACGAGTCCTATCGTGGGCATTGGCTTTGGGCGGTTCAACGATGTCGCCGTCGATTTCAAGGGCATTAAGGGCTTGTATTGGATCGGCGTGAGCGGCAAAATCGTCAACGGTGACGACCACGCGCACAACTCATACCTGCATTTCTGGGCCGAGGGCGGGATCATCGGCTTATGGCTGACCCTTCGGGTCTGGTGGTGCGCCTGGGCCGAACTTTGTTTCTTCGAGTCTAAAATGCCGAAGTCGAGTCTGCATGTGCTCCGGAAAGCGGCCAAAGCCTGCCTGGTGGGCACCCTCGTTATGAGCTTTACTGAACATCTTCTTGGCAGGGGCTCCGTAGTTTTGCTGCTCATGTCACTGGTTGGAATGACGCTGGCGGCATCAAGACTGGAGTGGCGCGCCGTCGAGAACGCACAAGACAAGCTTCGAGGCCGGATGCGGAGATTCCCGGGGGTGATTCAGGTGAGGCCGACGGCCACCGTCAGCCAGTAACTGCTCAGGTCCAGTAGACTCAAGTTAACAGTCAAAACCAGTGTACAGTGGCGGGCGTTATCGATACCGACAAGGAGGCCGGACGACAACTCAGATGCTGTCAGGGCTCGTTTTCAGGATGATTCGTACCCTCAAGGTTGCACTGTTCATTTTCGAAAGAAAGCAAACTCCTCAGCGGTTAGCGCTTTTCTTGACCTATGTGAGACTTGAGATCAAGGATCTTCTCCATCCGGGGACGCCTAAGTCAGGCGTCGTCCGCGAGAATATTCTCGGATTTCAAGTCGAGTCCTTCAGCTACGGCGCTCTCATTTTTCTTTTTGTGGAGATCTTTGCGGATATGGGGTACTACTTCGAGTCAGGTTCGAAGTGCCCTCTTATCATCGACGCCGGCAGCAATATCGGCATGGCTTTGCTTTTCTTCAAATGGTTGTATTCGAATGCGAGGGTGTTGGCCTTCGAACCTGAAGACAGGACCTTTCAGCTCTTACGTCGTAATGTAGAGCGAAACCGCCTAACGGACGTGACGCTCTACAACAAGGCGCTTGGAGACTCGGCCGGCGTGGTCCCGTTCCATTACAGCACAGGCGATCCGAGCGCCCTGAGTATGAGCATGAGGGAGCGTTCCGGACTGGACTCGTCGACGTCGGTCGAGTGCGCACCATTGTCAGACTACATCGAGCGGGAAGTGGATTTCCTGAAGATGGACATCGAGGGCGCCGAACAGCTTGTAATCTCCGAGTTGGACCGCTCCGGCAAGCTGAAATACATTCGAGAAATGGTGATCGAATACCATCACCACCACGTTGGACCCCGAGACGACGCGCTTTCCGAGACCCTGGCTATTTTACAGAGGAACGACTTTGGATATCAAATCAAAAGCTTTGGACGCAGGCTTTTCCCTAGGGGTACATTTCAAGCGCTGCTCCTCTATGCGTATCGAAAACAAGATCTGGCCGCCACTGGAGAGTGTTGCGGCGACCGCGCGCTACCACTGGGTGGGGGTGGGGAATAGCGCAAGGCGTTCAGTCCCGAGCCCGGGACCGCGGGTGGCGTCGGGACAGCGGGTGGACGGCAAGCTGGGCGCTCGAGGGCCTAGGCAATGAGCTTTTCACCGCCTTCCCTCCCCGCCCAGGAACAATGCTCGGAAGCCGCCGTTCTTGCACGCTACCGCGGTCGTTACAGGATACAGGACGCTGTCTTTGCTATTTTCGACCGCCTCCTGCGCATCGTGATCAGATCACGAAAGCCGCCCAAGCTACCAGAACACCCGCGGCGCATCTTACTGGTCAATGCGGGGCATTTGGGCGACGCGGTGATGTCAACCGCGCTCTTTCCCGTGCTTAGAGATGCTTTTCCTGAAGCCAGCCTTGGTTTTCTGACGGGAACCTACTCGCGCGCAGTCATCGAGGGACACCCTTTCCTGGATCGGGTGCACTTTTTGGATCACTGGTATGCCTCGCGCTCCGGTGAAGGACGCGTCGTCGGAGCCCTGGAGTACTACCTGCGCGCCTTCCCAGCCATGGTCCAGGAGCTGCGGGCGGCAAAATACGATGTGGCGCTCGACTTGCACGCCTGGTTTCCCAATTTTGTGCCGTTGCTGTGGCGCGCCCAGATCCCTATTCGCATCGGATTTTCCCGCCTCGGGCTCGGAGCTCTCCTGACTCACGGCCAGGCCTACGCCTATGACCGCCGCCACGAGCTTGAGCACCAGCTCGATCTGCTCCGGCTCTGGGGTCTTCCGGAAAAGAGCGTTTCCCTTGCGCGGCCCACGCTCGCGCCGGTGTCAGAAGAAGCGCGGTGCCGCGTCCGCGCTCTCATGGGCGGAAGGATTCGCTACCATGTCCTCCACCCGGCCTCGAGCACGCCCGTCAGGGACTGGACTCTCGCGAGTTGGGCAGAGCTCGCGCGCAATCTTCAAGAACAAGGCGTGGCACCCGTCATTACCGGTGCTGGCCACCGGGACGCCGCAATGGCGCAGGCGATTTCGCAGGCAGTCCCGGAAGCCATCAACACGGTGGGCCAGCTCTCTTGGGAGGAGTTACTAGCGCTCTTGGCGGAGGCTGAAGTGGTCTACAGCGTGGAGACGTCGATTGGGCATGCGGCGGCGGCGCTCGGCAGGCCCGTAGTTGCTATCTACGGCAGCATGGCAGACCCGGCGCACTGGGCACCGCTGGGCTCGCGGGTGGTCACGAAGCCCCAGCCCTGTTCGCCCTGCTTCAACAAACATGGCTGCTCGCATCGGTCATGTATTGTCCACATCACCGTTCAAGATGTCGAGGAAGCTGCACGCCTTGAAATGAATCCTACCTTGCCCCTGGGTCAGCCGAACTGACAAGCTTTATGTCATAATCAGCCATCATGAGATGCACGACGTTAGCGCTCTGGGTGTGCTTTTGCCTGCCTTCTAGAGGCCCTCTTCACGGCCAGACGCTTCCCAACCCGGTCGTTCCCGACGGCTTGGGATTGAATATTCACAGGACTGACCTGGGGCCGGCTGAACTGAATATGCTTTCCGCCACCGGCGCGCGCTGGGTCCGCATGGATCTTACCTGGGCCGCGACCAAGCATCAGAAAGGCAAGTACGACTTCTCCGCGTACGACCGCCTCGTGACCTCGCCGTCACCATACCGGCCAGCCCTGGCACGTTCCGCGCGGCGACGAATACGGGCCGGGAGGGTTCGCCAGTGACCGCTGGCTCGCAAGGCTTAAGGATCACACTGACGACCTCCCCCCAATACTTTCAGCCGGAGCGACCCAATCAACGACTCAGTGCAGCAGCCGATGGCGGCCAGTGAGTTGGTGCGCCGAGGTCTTGGTCAGCTTCGAGTTGCCATCGTTCATTACTGGCTGGTTTCGCGCCGCGGCGGGGAGCATGTGGTCGAAGCGCTCGGGGAGATGTTTCCCCAAGCAGACATCTTCACGCTGGTTTACGATCCTAAGCAGACCTCCGAAAACATTCGGCGGCATCGCATCCATACTTCGTTTCTGCAATCGATCCCCTTTGCTCGCCGAGCTTACCGGTCGCTGCTTCCGCTGATGCCCATGGCGCTGGAGCAGTTCGATCTGCGCGGCTACGACCTTGTGATCAGCAACGAATCCGGTCCGGCCAAGGGCGTGCTGACCGATCCCGAGACCTGCCATATCTGCTACTGCCACTCGCCCATGCGTTACGCCTGGAACATGTACCAGGACTACCGGCACGGCGCGGGCCGGCTGCAGCGGCTCTTTATTCCTCCTTTAATGAGCCGCATCCGTCAATGGGACCAACTGACGGCTGACCGCGTGGACTATTTCGTGGCCAGCTCCAGAAACGGGGAGCGGCGCATCCGGAAATTCTATCGGCGGGACGCCCAGGTGATCTATCCTCCCGTGGACCTCTCGTCGTTCTCCATCAGCCAACCGGAAGATTTCTATCTGGTGGTGAGCCAACTGGTGGCCTACAAGCGGATTGATCTGGCGGTCGCGGCCTGTAGTAAACTGAACAGGCGCCTGGTCGTGATCGGGTCCGGCGCAGAGCTTGGCAGGTTGCGGCGGATGGCAGGCCCCTCGGTGACGTTCCTTGGCTCCCAGCCCGAAGATGTGGTGCGGGATCACTATCGACGCTGCCGAGCGTTCCTATTTCCCGGCGAGGAAGATATCGGGCTGACACCCATCGAGGCCCAGGCCAGCGGAAGACCGGTCATTGCATACGCCAAGGGTGGCGCCTTGGAGACTGTCATAGGGTATCGGCCAGAGAGCACGATTGGGCCGGAAAGCTGCACGGGCTTGTTTTTTTCTGTTCAGACGGTCGATGGCATGATTGAGGCCCTGAGGCGGTTCGAGGCCGTTGAAGAACGCTTTGTTCCAACCTTGGCCCGTTCTCACGCCGAGCGTTTCGACATTTCCCGATTCAAGGCCGAGATGAGCGCATTCGTCGCCGACAAAATGAGCGAGTTTCAACTTTCCGGTTCGGTCTAGGATCGCCGCCGGTCTTTTGCAGCAGATTTTCCTCGAGCATTCCGTGTTGGCTGAAGAGTCTGACTTTAAAGGAATAGTGTGCAATTATTGCTCACTTTGAGGTGTGGTCATGACCGGTAGCCGTTCCGAATCAAGCATTGATTTCATTGAGCTTATGAATCGGCGGACCCAGGAAAGTATCGCAGTCAGCCGAGTTATGTTGGAAGATCGCGGACTCCTGAACAGTCTAGAAAGAATAGCGGAGGAGACCAGCCGGGCGCTGACGGCGGGCGGGAAGGTGCTCCTGTTTGGAAACGGGGGTAGCGCCGCCGATGCGCAGCACATCGCGGCCGAACTCGTGGGTCGTTACCGGCGCGAACGCCGCGGACTGCCGGCCTTGGCGCTGACCGTCAACTCGTCATCCGTCACCGCCATCGCCAATGACTACGGCTTTGACCAGGTTTTTGCACGCCAAGTGGAGGCTCTGGGCGTGCGCGGCGACATTGTCTTCGGCATTTCGACCAGTGGCAATTCGCCGAACGTGCTGCGCGGCGTTGAAGCTGCGAAATCCAGAGGCATGATCGCTGTCGGCTTGACTGGGAGAGCGGGCGGGAACTTGAAGGCCAAGGTTGACTACTGCCTTCAAGTGCCCTCCGACGACACGCCCCACATCCAAGAGGCGCATCTCCTTCTCGGGCACATCTTGTGCGAGTACGTTGAGGAGTCGCTCTTCACGGGGACGGCGGGTGGAGGCTGGAATCCGGTTGAGCTTGCCCGGCAGCGCACGTGATCGAACGGGAGGATTGGTGACTAAGAGCGCTTTGATTACAGGAATCACCGGCCAGGACGGCTCGTACCTGGCCGAATTTCTGTTGGAGAAGGGTTATAAAGTATTCGGGTTGGTGCGGCGCTCGAGCACCATCAACTTCGAGCGGCTGGCGCACCTGCAGGACCGCATCGAACTGCTTCCGGGAGATCTCCTCGACCAGAGTTCGCTGATGACCGCGCTCAACCAGAGCGAGGCCGAAGAGGTGTACAACCTTGCCTCGCAGTCCTTCGTGCCGACTTCCTGGAACCAGCCCGTACTCACCGGAGAATTTACGGCGCTGGGCGTCACGCGCATGCTGGAGGCAGTGCGGGTGGTGAATCCGAGGATTCGCTTCTATCAGGCGTCGTCGAGCGAGATGTTCGGCGCCGTGAAAGAGAGCCCGCAGAGCGAATCCACGCGCTTTCATCCCCGGAGCCCCTACGGTGTGGCCAAGCTTTACGGCCACTGGATCACGGTAAATTATCGCGAAAGCTACGGGATATTTGCATGCTCCGGGATTCTTTTCAATCACGAGTCGCCCCGGCGCGGCTTAGAATTTGTTACCCGGAAGGTGAGTTACGGAGTGGCCCGCATCAAACGAGGCCTTGAGCGTAAGCTGCGTCTGGGGAACCTTGACGCGGAGCGGGATTGGGGATTCACGGGCGACTACGTGCGGGCGATGTGGCTGATGCTTCAACAGGATGAAGCCCAGGACTACGTGGTGGCCACCGGCCTGACGTACTCCGTTCGCAGGCTGGTCGAACTGGCTTTCGCGCACGTCGGTCTGAACCCTCGCGACCACGTTGAGACTGATCCGGCTTTGCTTCGGCCGGCCGAGGTCTACCACTTGAAGGGGGACGCGAGCAAGGCGCAACGCGAACTAGGCTGGCAGCCGACCGTGAGCTTCGAGGGGCTGGTCGCTATGATGGTGGAGGCTGACCTGAAGACCCTCGAGAAGCAGGCGAGGGGGCCCGTCGGGAGCGCACCATGAATACCCTCATTACTGGAGGAGCTGGATTCGCGGGCTCATACCTCGCCGAGCACCTTCTCGGACATGGACACAACGTCATCCTGCTGGCGCGCCCGGAAGACAGCCGCCGAGGGGTGCAGCATTTGCTTTCGCAGGTGCGCCTGGAAATCGCCGACCTGCGGGACTTCGCCCGGCTGCGCCAGGTTTTGAGCGAGATCCGGCCTGAGCGGGTTTATCACCTAGCGGCGTTTTCCTCGGTGGTCGATTCCTTTCAAAGGCCACGTGAGTGTCATGAGGTCAACTTCGGTGGCACGCTGAACCTTCTGGAGGCATGGCGCCAGCTTGAATTTGAGACCCGGATATTGGTGGTGAGCTCGTCGGACGTTTACGGCCGCGTCCACGAGACCGAATTGCCTCTGCGAGAGGATTCACAGCTGCGGCCCGCAAGCCCGTACGCGGCAAGCAAGGCGGCGGCCGAGTTTCTCGCCATTCAGTCTTGGCTCAGTTACGGCTTGCCGGTGGTGAGGGTTCGCCCTTTCCATCACACGGGCCCCCGCCAGAGCCCTGCCTTTGTTTGCTCTGATCTGGCCCGTCAGGTAGCGGAGGTGGCCTGCGGCGTGCGCTCACCGGTTGTGTTCGTGGGCAATGCCGCTATCCGTCGCGACTTTTGCGACGTGCGAGACATTGTGCGCGGCTACGCGCTCTTGCTCGACAGGGGTCGGCCCGGAGAAGTCTACCAACTCTGTTCGGGGCGGGCGGTCTCAATCCAGGCCATCACCGAGATACTAGCAGCGAGGGCTCCAGTGCCGATTGAGGTGCGCGCGGATGCGCAAAAGGTGCGCTCTGGAGAATCCCCCGGACGGTGGGGTGATCCAACCAAGGCCCGCGTGGAAGTCGGATGGGAGCCAGCCTTTAGCCTGGAGGTAACGCTCGCTGAACTTGAGGCCTATTGGGAAAGGCAAATCCGCGAAGACGCGGCCCGAAGCGAGGCGCAAACGGTCAGCGTCAAGGTCTAGCTTGCCGGCTCGCATCGGCGAGGATGATCGATGGCCTGCATCTCTCAGCTCAGGAGGTTCTGCTCACACACCTGCAGGGTGTTTCGTGATCAGAACACGCATAAGTATTAGCTCATGGCGGCAGGTATGAACCGAGTTCTCGAGGTCGTTTTAGCGGTGGTGTTGGTGGGCACCGTTCTGAATTTTGGCGGGGTCAAGCCGCTGGCCTATTCTTTGATGGAGCTTGTCCTCTTCGCTGCCTTGCTGGCGCTTCTGATTCGCGCGACCTGGCAGGGGAGGCCGCAGCTTCGAGTCTCGATTTGGCCCCTACTCTTCGCGGCATGGACTGGCCTTCAGCTTGTGCCGCTTCCCGCCGGCCTGGTTCGTTGGCTTCAACCTGCGCGTTTCCAGGGCCCACCGGCCAACCTGGTCACTCCGGGCTGGCTCACGGTTAGTATCTATCCCCACGCTACACTTCTCCTTTGGGTCAGGTTTCTAGCCTATCTGGCTGCCTTTATCTTGGCGATTAACCTGTTTGACTCGCGCAGCAGGAGCAGCCTTCTGGTGCGTACGTTGATGGGGATCGGGCTCCTCGAGGCGGTGTATGGCTCAGTGGAATACCTCACGGGCTGGGAGCAAATTTTCACCTACAACAAGCAATATTACACGGGGATGGCCACCGGCACCTACATCAACCATAACCACTTCGCAGGAGCCCTCGAACTGACCCTGCCCTTCCTGGCGGGCTCTGTCTTTTACTATTTCCGCCTGTGGCAGGAGAACCGCCGTAAAGCATTCTCCCGACCGGCACAAGCGGGCGCCCCGGCAGGGTTTCAAGCGATTGTCTACATTTTCCTGTTGATCGTCATGCTGGTGGCCCTGGTCCTTTCTCAATCGCGCGGAGGAATCCTGGGTGCCCTCGTAAGCCTATTGTTCATCGCTCTGCTGGCGCAGTTGCGGGTGCGCCGCAAGAGTTGGCTGCTAGGACTCCTTGTCTTCACGTTGGTCGCGGTTGGCTATGGACTTTGGATCGGATTGGGAGATGTTCTGCAGCGCTTCCAGACACTGAGCCATGGTACTCAGGACTATGACATCGCGACCCGCCTCGCTTTCTCTAGAGACGCACTGGGTATGATTCGCGATTATCCCTGGACAGGTTCGGGCCTCGGCACCTTTGTCGTGGCTTTCCGACACTACCAGGCAAACTTCACAACTCTCTTCATCGAACATCCGCACAATGATTATGTCGAGTTCGCGGCTGAAGCCGGGGTGGTGGGTGCGGCGCTGCTCTTCCTGCCCATCGCCTATCTTTTAATCAAGATGATCGCTACCTTTCTCTCCGATCCCCGCCGCTACCGTCCTTCCGTTCTGCTGGGCTGCGTTGGAAGCGTGCTCGCCATCTTGGTGCACAGCGTCATGGACTTCAACCTTCAGATTCCCGCCAACGCGCTGATCCTGGCGGTGGTGCTCGGGATCGGCTATAAAGCCGCCTGCGTAGAGCGGCGTGAGGAGGGAACCGAGCGATCACGCTCGGGTCAGGCCGTGCGCACCGTCGTCAGAAGGCATTAGGCAATTAGCGCGCGGCGGCACTGTGCTCCGCCTCATCCAGCGGCTTGACACTGACGTCGTCGACCCAAACCTTGCCGGAGATCAGGTTGTCCAGCTTCTGGCTCGGCACCCGTGTGATCGCAACGGTTACGTAATGCGTTTCTTTGGGAACGAAATCGACGGTCAGCAACGTCCAGCCGGCGTTGGTCCCCACGAGTTGTTCGGAGAACTTACTAAGCGCCGCCGGCTTTAAAGGGTCGAACACCCAAAGGCGAGGCCCGCTGTCAGTGGTAATGCCGTCTGTTTTCATATAGGCCTGGGCCTGGTATTCCACTCCAGGTGTCACCTTCACCCAGTGGGTCACCGCCTGGTAAAACAGATTGCTTTTGCCGGAGAAGGAAATCAGCAAGGAGTGGCCACCGGAGTGAAAGACTGTGGTGTCCAGGGCAGTATAAACGCCAGGGGTAGGGTTGATTCGCCAGGCAAAGCCAAAGTACCTTGAGTCGGCCTCGAAATCTCCGTTGGAGAGGAGATTGCCGGCCTCGGTCGACTCTGAAATAAGGTGGCGTTGTTGCAACTCGGTCCAAGCCTGGTAGGCCTGATCCTCGAGGCCCGCGCGCATCAGAGTATCGATGTAAGTGCTCGCCAGCATCGGATCGAACTCACGGTGATCCGTGACGATTCGCTGCCAAACGCTCTCCGCTTCGGGGAGTTTATTGCGCCCGAGCAGATACCAGAGATACCGGATTTGAGTCTCGAGATTATCGGGGATGAGCGCCGCGAGAATCTGATCGCCGTTGCCGACCGCCTTCCACGCCGTGTCAAAGATTGCTTCATTAAACTGCTGGGTTCCGGCGAGTACCTTCTTGAAATGACGCAGGGCCTCATTGACGTCGCCGTGCAGCAGAAAGAAATTGGCGATGGCCCACTGAGCTCCGGACAGGTACGGGGCCAGGTAGTCAGCCCGCCGCAGGCTGGCTGCTGCCTGGTCAATCTGACCCCTGACTTCCTCGGCCGCACCGAGGTCGAGCCAGGCCTGCTCGTCGAGAGGGTTTAACTGAGCTGCCTGATTCAGCTCTTCGATGGCCCGAGTGGGATTAATGTCCGATAGACTGTACTCGTACAAGCGGCCGAGCTGTAAGTGGTACTCTGAATTGGAGGGATCCAGGCGCGACGCCAGTGCGAGGTCCTCCGTGCTGACCGTTTGCGAGACGACGTCCGCCAAGTAGGCTTTCCCAACCCATAAGCTTAACGCCACAAAGACGATGGACTCCACTGCGATCAGCAGCACTTTCGAGAATGTTCCTCGCGGCGTCAATGGCATTTCCAAACCTGCGTCCTGATAGGGCTGGCCGCACGCCCGGCCGCCGGCCTAACTCCAAACCTCGTACCAGCCTTGTCCGGGCAAAAAGTCAGGACCGGACCTAAGCCGCTCCGGGTCTCGGCCCTACGCTGCCATGGTGGCAGCCTGCCTCCAAGTCCACCCGCCAACCCTGGTGGAAATAATACGATCCCGCGCGCAGCGTGTGCGGCCACCGGCTAATAGGCGTTCCGGTCACGAAATCCTCTCCAGAGAGTCAGCCAGAGAATCTTCAGGTCGAGCCCGAACGACCAGTTCTTCAGGTAGTACAGGTCGCATTCGATGCGCCGGGCGATGGACGTGTCGCCACGCCAGCCATTCACCTGAGCCCAACCCGTGATGCCAGACCTCAGGAAGTGACGCACGTTATACTCCTCGATCTCTTCCGAGAACTTGTCAACGAAGTAGGGCCGCTCAGGACGCGGGCCTACCAGGCTCATGTCGCCGCGGATCACGTTCCACAGCTGGGGCAGCTCATCGAGATTGAACTCCCGCAGAAAGCTGCCGAAAGCCGTGCGGCGGGAATCGGCTGCCGTGGTCCAGACCTGGTCGGAGACGTTCGCCGTCTGCGTACCCATCGTCCGGAATTTGTGAATCATAAACGGCCGGCCGTGCAGGCCCACCCTTTGCTGGGAGAAGAGCACCGGACCGGAAGAGGTCAGTTTCACCAGGATCGCGACCACAACTATCACCGGCAGAAACACCACCAAGAGCGCGCTAGCTGCCACGAGATCAAACGAACGCTTTAGAACCGCATACACCAGCGAATCCGCCGGGCTGCGGTGCAAGTCCAGCACCGGAGTTCCAAAAACCTCGAAAACGGTGGCGCTGGCCGCCACTTCTTTCAAAAAGTCACACACCAGACGCGAAGGCACGGAGAAGCGGGCTAACGTCCGCTTCAACTCCGGCAACAGGCTGAGTTGCCCTAGAGGGAGCGCCACCAAGATCTCATCCAGCGGCTCGCGGCGGCACACGGATTCCAAGTCTTCCACTCCACCCAGGCGGCGCACGACTCCGCCGGGGTTCTCCCCGACGGCAATGTAGCCTACCACTTTGCACCGCACCCAGGAGTTCTCCCGGATGCGGCCGGCGACTCGTTCGGCATAGCCCCCGTCGCCCACGATGAGAATTCGAACGTCTTCCCTCGGGCTGGAACGCCGCCGTGCCAGCATGAGCAGGAGACGCGGCGTGATCAGTACCGAAATCAGATTCAGGAACGCTAAAAGCACGACGAAAAGACGCGAGAAGGAATAAGAGCGCATGAAAAACGCGCCAAAGAAGACCACGGCGAGCGTCGCTGTGGTGACTACCACGGCCCGGCGGGTCCAGCGTGCAGGATTTGCGGCCATCCAAAGCTGGTCGAGTTCCGCGGCGCGGCACAATGCTCCCCAGGCGAGCGCCGCCACCAAGTAAAGAAGCACATAGTCCGAGAAACGGAAGTCCATCCGCACGGCGATCAACCCGGAGTGGAAGCGCAACCAAAATGCCACCCAGTACGCGAATGTGAATGCAGCATAGAGACCGATCTTCAGGGCAGTCTGCTGAATGACGAGTTTGCTGCGGATCATAGGCGATTGATCAAAAGCCCGAGTCTGTCACGAGCAGGCGCCCGCACCCTGGAAATTGCCGGGCTTCGAGTTTTAGGACAGGCCTCGGCCGGCGTTGCCGGTCACTTGGCGCCCGGACGGTCCCCCATCGTCGAGACGCACATCTCATAATATATCATTGAATGACGGCAAACTATGGGATACAGCCGGCATCGATATCGGTCGGTTTAGGGCTAAACTCATTCATGAAAGGATCGAGTTCTTGGCGAAAACAGGGGAATCGCCCCTTCCGACTAGAATGAGCGCGTCAACGACGCACAGTGCACAATGGAGCGGCAGTCGCCAATGAATCAGTGTCCTCGGAAGGCAGGAGGTGAAGCCCTATTGCTTTTTGACGAAAGTGACGTCGCAGGGGCGGCCTTCAACACGCTTGCCGGTTCCTTCCTTATCGGAGAACTTCCCCACAACGTGATAACCATAGGCAGTGCCCGCCGGACGATGGCCGACCGCGAATTCCTGCGCGCCGATCAGGCCCTTGGCGTAAATCTTGGCTGTCCCGTCAGGCTGAATATTCCCTTGAAGCTTCAGCCAGCCCGGCTTACCCGCGTCGCCTCTCTCGCCGTGGAGCACGCCGTCTTTCACGGTGGAAGAGAATTGAAAAGAGTAGCCCAGCGCCCCTGCTGCATTGCTGCATGAAACAGTGGTATCCCAGGTTCCGTCAAAACGCGTCGCGTCGTCTGCTCCCTGAGCTGCATTCAAGAACATGAGCGCAAGGCAAATACTCAGGCCAATCGGACGTCCCATGATAGCACCGCGAATTTGCATTATGGTTTCCCCCCGCCGCCCGGCAGCATACATCTGACCGCCATCAAGTGCAACGGCCACTCAGGTGTGCCAGGTTTGCAGCTTTCCGCGCGGCACGAACACATCAACCGGTGACCCGCAGGCACGGGCGGCAGGATCTGGAGCGGCACGTCACAGACGGAGATCGGGAAGATTGGGGGGCGGAGCAGCAAGTTGAACTCGTCGAGCAACCCCGCTTAGAATCAATCTGGAAGTGCATGCGGGCCGGTGTTCGCCCAGGACTTCAAATCCGTCACAACTGATTAGTGAACGTTGGTAAGCGTTGGTGTTCATGAGGAGTTGTCCCCGCTTGAGCATTCCTCATAGACAGTCCAAACCACCCCAAATTCAGACTCACCTACTACGTCTTCTACTACGGCAGCAAAGCAGCCTCTTGGTGGTCCTTGTCCTGAGTTTTTATGAAAAACTGAGGCCGAGCCTCACTCAGGCGACGGATGGCGGGGCTCTTTAGCCTGGCCTGAATTGGTTCGCGTCGATGCGAGCCTCGCCCGCAGTCACGTCAACATACGGCATTGAATCTTGATTAAATCCAAACCACGCATACAGCTCCGCCAGCAATCTGTAAGTAACTCTGCCGGAAGAGCGTTTTCCGTGGGAATAGTGACAGTTACCGCGTGGCCATTTCCAGGTGCGGACCGTCGCTCGCCGAACTCGTAGATGTCAGAAACCGGGGCGTCACTGAGGCTGCAGGGCCTATTCCCCAGAGTCATGTCCCTTATGCTGAGCTGAAAGTTGATCTCATCCGGCCTGGGCTCAGCAAATTCGTAGACCCTTAGAGCCAGGTCGGAAAACAAGAGAGTGCTCTCGGCGAGGGCGAGGTTGTTTATTCTCCACCCTGTTTCGCCATCCGAGTGCATTCCCCAACAGAGGTGGAACCCGTCGCCAGGGCGAACAAGGATCAGAGCACCGTCTCTCCAGAGGTCGAGAATCCGATAGCGTGGTTGCCTCACCCGTCGGAACTCGCCTCTAATGATCTCGGAAATGTCTCCGCCGCGGCCCGGATTGAATCCTACCCCTCTTCGCCGCGGAGGATTCTCCAGCAGGCGTACAACAGGCGCATCTCGGCCTTCAAATAGGCTTGGAATTTGCGTCGCGCGATTTGGGAACGACGCGAGCGCGAACGTCGGCTGGCCTTCATACTCCAAGGCTGCTCGGCTCAGTGAGATGCGCTGGTCGATAACTTCAAGACCGATCGGTAGTTCCCGACCGCGGGCTACTGCCATTGCGACAGGAATAGCCCAGAAAACCGTACCCCTTGGTGGACTACGGAAAGTGTCTGTTCCGCTGCCGCCTCTCGCCGAACAACATCGTATCGTCACCAAGGTCGATGAGCTGATGGCCCTCTGCGACAAGCTGGAAACGCGACTCACCACAGCCCGAATCGAAAGCCATCGCCTCCTCGAAGCCGTCCTCCACGAAGCCCTCACCCCCTCGGTTGCGGGCGAAAACTAAAGCGCGTCGGCGAGCACGCTAGAACTGGCATCAGGATGGTTTGCAGGCTTAGGCAACCTGGAAAGGAAGTTCACGCTTCAACCGGGCCTCGACGTTCCTCGCGACTTCCCAGACTACGTCGTAGTCAAGCTGGTGGGCTGCCGCAATCTTTTTGACCCCGTCGAACCACTGTTGACGCCACTCATCGGGGGGACGCCTCGCCTTGCCCGAGTCGCGGAACTCCCGTTCTCCCGTCCCCTTAGCCAAAAGCAAATGGTCGGCCAAAAGACTAATCTCCGACTCGAGTAAGTCATGCTTGAGGATTACACCGAAACCGCAAAGGCGCTTGGCATCCATGTGAACTATCTTCACCGGGTGATAAGGACTCTGGGCCCTAAACCCGCACTTCGGCAGCCGGGAGGCAACATTGCGACCGGCTCTTAAAGCATCCAAGCTGACTAATATCTTTACTTATATCTCGTTTTCTGTGAGCATAAGCCCCATCAACGCCAGAGGCCGGGAGGCGACGCGGGACAACTGATCGCTTCGAAGAATGAAGCCGGCACACAAGGAGGGGGTCCATGCCCGTACGCCGCCGTCTTACCCCATCGATCATCATCACACTTTTGTTCCTGCCGGTCGCGAGCTGGGCCCAGACTCCACTCTTTGTGGCTCAGCGTCCGGTGAGCGTCGGAAGTAAC
>DATDGR010000334.1:0-2091 GCA_036521995.1 Terriglobia bacterium
GAGCAAGCAGAACGTGCATTCGGGCTCCTAACGGTGAAGTTGAGGGGCCGCACAGAAGCGTCGGCCCATGGCGCCGAGGGCGCACAATCTCTCAGCGCCCGAGGCGCCAACCCAAAAGCGCATCACGGCCCCCTCCAACGATTGTTAGGCGGCGTACTCGTGCTCCGTCACTTGTCATCTGAGTGCCAACTGTAATAGTTTGTACAGCCGCGAGGGTAGAAGACCAAGAATTAGACCAAAACACCGAACGGGTGTGGGGGAAACCAGCAATGAACCGCGTGATGCGGATCGGCTTAGTGTTGCCGATCCTGTTGGTGAGTGGGTGCGCGACGAACAATGCGATCCGGGCACCTGACGCAAACCTTAGCAAGCTCAAAACCTTCTACGTAGTCCGCGTTTCAGAGGACGAGCGCGGCATCGAGAAGCTGATTGCAGCTCGCCTTAACGTGATGGGTTATCAGAGCACTTCTGGCGATACCCCCAAGCCTGCAACACCGGTCGACGCTATCGTGACTGAGATGCCCCTGTTTTTCCTGACACCTCGGTTAGGTGGGATGATGCAACCGGAGGTGTTTCATGGGAAGGCGAACCTTCAGCCCGGAGTTCAAGCTTGAGGCGGTCAAGCTGGTTCGGGAACGTGGTGTACGGATAGGCCAGGCGGCGAAGGATCTGGGGCTGCACGAGAACGTGCTGCGCAAGTGGATTCGAGATCAGGCCGAGAACGGTCAACATGCGTTTCCGGGTCGAGGCAAGCAGCGGCCGGATGATGCCGAGGTATCGAGGCTCAGGCGAGAGCTCGCTAAGACCAAGGCCGAGCGCGACATTTTAAAAAAAGCCATCGCGCTCTTCACGAAGGAACCGCGGTGAGATTCGCGTTTATCGCCAAGCACCGCAGCACCTGGCAGACGCGGCAGATGTGTCAGACGCTCGGCGTGTCTCGAGGTGGATTCTACGAGTGGATGAGCCGGCCGGAGGCGCCGCGGACGCAGGCGAACCGGCAGCTGGTGGTTCACATACGCACGAGCTTCGAGCAAAGCGATCACACCTACGGCAGCCGTCGTGTGTGGCGAGATCTGCGAGCCTGGGGCCATGCATGCGGACGCCATCGGGTAGAGCGATTGATGGCGCTGGAAGAGCTTAAAGCCCGTGCTAAACGCCGTCGCTTGCCCTTCGACGCCGGTCAGCGACCCGAGAACGCCCTCGCGGGCAACCTCTTGGATCGGCAGTTCGAAGCTGAGGCGCCGAACCAGCGGTGGGTAGCGGACTTCACGTACATCTGGACCGACGAGGGATGGTTGTACGTTGCGGTGGTGCTGGATCTGTTCTCCAGACGGATTGTCGGCTGGTCGATGAGCTCGACGATGACGGCGCAGCTGGTGACAGATGCTCTGCTGATGGCGTTGTGGCGGCGTGGCACCCCGCAGCAGCTCATGCATCACTCGGACCAGGGCAGCCAGTATCAGAGCGAGCAGTTCCAGCGTCTGCTGAACGATCACGGTGTTACCTGCTCGATGAGCCGGCAGGGAGATGTCTGGGACAACTCCGCGATGGAAAGCTTCTTCTCGAGCCTGAAGACCGAGCGCTGTAACCGCAAGGTCTACAGCACTCGTGATCAAGCCAAGGCTGACGTGTTCGATTACATCGAACGGTTCTACAATGCTCGACGTCGACACTCGACGATCGGATATCTCAGCCCTGTGGAGTTCGAAAACTCAATGAGAGAAGCTTAGGTCGGTGTCAGGCGAAACGGGGGCATCTCAGCCGCCACGAGTAGCGCACGCTTGGGCCAGGACCGCTGCGCCGGCGCCTCAGCGGCCCCCGTGGCTCCGGACCGAGCACTCAGGAGCTGCCGGGTCGGTGTCGATAGCTCCGACGACAGCAGACGCTGTACACGCTCTACAAACGCCGGGGTCGTCTCACCTGCCGGCAGTTGAGTCCAGTGGATGTCGCGTATCTTCTCGGGAACCTCCTCGTCGTCCTCGCGGGTGTCATCAATTACGACTGGAAGGAGGAATGCACGAGTTGCGCTGATCAGATTCGATCGGTCTACGGCAAGCTTCCACTCGAGACCAATTCGCTAATCACGTGCAC
>DATDGR010000335.1:0-7107 GCA_036521995.1 Terriglobia bacterium
CGCCGTATCAAGTCCGGGAAGCAATCGACCGCTTCCTGGAGGCTTACAACGCCCAAGCGGCACCGTTCGAATGGCGGAAGCGAGTGGTGCATAGCGTCGGGCTCAAGAACTATTACGGTGACTTACGTCACTAAGTACTAGCGCTGTCCAAGAAGGGAGCGGTTATGACGGCTCATGCCAGTGGACCCTTTGAAGTCAAGTTGGCCCCTCAATCGACGGATGAAGAAGCCGGGGGCTCGACTCTCGGCAGGATGTCAATGGCCAAACAGTTCCACGGCGACCTCGCGGCGTCCAGCCAGGGCGAGATGCTAACCGCCGGTACGGGCGTTCAGGGCTCGGCCGGCTACGTCGCCATCGAGCGGGTCACCGGAACGCTGCAAGGTCGCAGCGGCACTTTTGTGCTTCAGCACAGTGGCACCATGACGCGTGGCGTACCCCAACTGACCATCACGGTGGTCCCGGACTCCGGTACCGGGCAGTTGGCGGGTCTGGCGGGCAAGATGGAGATCAAAATTGTTGACGGAAAGCACTCGTACGAGTTGGAGTACACGCTCGGCGAAACCCCTTGAAACACCTGTGCGGCGACAACGCCCTGGAGAATACGAATGCCTCCCACACTTGCGAACGGCAAAATCTGCTACCTCGAGATTCCCGCCACCGACATTGCGCAATCGGCCGACTTCTACCGGCGGGTCTTCGGCTGGCACATTCGGCAACGCCGTGATGGTAGCATTGCCTTTGACGACACGACCGGCCAAGTGAGCGGCACTTGGGTACCCGGGCGCTCACCCGCCTCAGAGCCCGGCCTTCTCGTCTACGTGATGGTTGACAGCGTGGCCGCGACCCTTGACCTGATCGTCTCGTGCGGAGGCGAGGTCGTGCAGCCGATCGGCGCGGACGCACCCGAGATCACGGCGAGATTCCGCGACCCGGCAGGAAACTTAATCGGCCTCTACCAGGAACCTGCCTGACGGCGCGCGCGTAGCGCAGTGCGGCGAAGCCGCAACCAAAGTGATTACGCGGGTGGCGCCTACGTCGCGCGCTTTTCGCGACCACGGCGTGAGCCGTGGGTCGGCTCCCGGCCGGCTTCAGCACGCGGTGAAGCTCGACGAGCCGAATCGCCATCATCACGAGGTACGCCATCATATCGTTCCCGTAGCCCTTGCGACCGAGGAAGGCCATTAGCGCCTGGACTAGGTCAGCGAGCTTGCGTGGGCCGCCCTCGACGATTTCCCTATACACAAATTCAGACTCCCGGCCCCCCTGCCACGTGTCCTCAAACGCCGTGATCTGGGCGGCGGACTCTTCGCCGCTCTTCTCTTTGAAAAGCGCTGTAGGTGGCGCTGGAGTTGAAGGGCGGGTCGAGGTAGACTCGCCGCCAGCCTCAGGCAGCGCGGCGCCGAGCTCGGCATGAGGTCCACGCTGTCCGGAACGTACTCGCGCAGGATGCGCAGGTTGTCCCCGAAGTAGAGCTTGTTTTTCCCGTCCATCTTGTCGCGAGGATATCACAGCGTCGGAGCTCTGTGGCTCAGCTTGCCTCGCCGTGCCCAGCATCCCGAACGTCCGCCCCGCCTTCCCTCAACTCGCCCCAGGCTGCGCACAAGATTCGCAATTCGCCGCCGGTGGGGCCCCCGGCCTGCACGGAAGTGACAACGAAAGCCAAGTCATACTCTTTGAACGCAACTTCCCGAGAGCTCCTCCGCCACACCAACGGCCTGGCGGCAGCTCCGGCGTGTCTTGGACCCGAACGTGGCGGACGAATCTAACCTTCTGAACGCAACTTTTTGCTGAAACCTTAAAAGTGTGCAAAAAGATAACACTTTCGACTTTTGCCTGAAGAAAAAGCCTCGCTGAATCTAAAAGACTTACCGGATCGCAGTGCATTCGCTTTACGTTCGCTTTTGGACGCTCACGCCACCGCCCCGGCGGCCGGTTACCGCGCCGGTTTTTCGACGCTCAACCCGGCCTTTGGCCCGGGTTTCCGGCTGCCCGTTTTCCGGCTTCGGCTGATTTCCGCCTGACTTCTCTCCGCCAGTCGTTCTTGGACGACCCGCCGAATCTCCGCTTCCACCTCGCCTCGCGGACGGCCGGCATTAATCAGCCGCACCCGCTCCGGCTCCCTCCGGGCGAGGGCAAGATAGCCTAGGCGAGTATGCCGCTGGAAGTCGAGCCCGGCCGCCTCGAAGCGGTTGCTTTGCGACCCCTGGCGGCGGTCGCGTGCCCCTGCTCTTTCGAGAGCGAGGTGCGGGTCAAGGTCGAGCACCAGCGCGAGGTCCGGCTGCGTGGGCCCGCAAATCACGCGGTCGATCTGCCGCACGGTCCGGAAGCCCAGCCCGCGGCCAGACCCCTGATAGGCGAAGCTGCAATCGTTGAAGCGGTCGCTCACCACCACTTCGCCACGATCGAGCGCCGGCCGGATGACGTCTTCCAGGTGCTGGGCCCGGGCCGCATAGAACAAGGCGAGCTCGGTGAGCGCGCTCAAGTTTTCCTGGTCGGCCAGCAGGATCGCTCGCACCTTTTCGCCCACCGGCGTCCCGCCCGGCTCCCGCGTGGCGCACACGGTGTATCCCTGCCGGCGCAGGGTGCGCACCAGACGGCGAAACTGCGTCGACTTGCCGGTGCCGTCGATTCCTTCGAAGCTGATGAAAAAGCCGCGCGACTTCAACCGTTTGCCTTGTCTTCGTTGCTTTTGAGGTGGCCGTGTCTCGAGTGTGGCCCCGCCGCTCCACCGAGTGACTGTGGTCATTCCCGTGAAACTCGGAATCCAGACCCTATTCGAAGTTAGCATTCCCGCTCGCTCGCTCACAAGACTTGAAAATCCAGCCAGGAGCAGTAGCGCTCCGGTCAGCGAAGTGCCATTCATCGAAGGGCGGTGAGTGATAAAATGCTGGCCCCATCAAATCGCCGCCGGAGGCGGCCGGGAACTGCGATGGCCAGTGGAATTGCGGAGAACATCGCCAGAGTCCAGGAGCGGCTGGCGAGCGCCTGCGAGCGCGCCGGGCGGCATCCTGAAGACGTCCGTCTGGTGGCGGTTACAAAAACGGTTCCGCCCGAACGGATTCGGGAGGCCTATACGTCGGGCCTCCGCGATTTTGGAGAGAATCGGGTGCAGGAGGCGGCCTCGAAGCGAGGCGCGCTGGCTGATCTCGCCATCACCTGGCACCTCATCGGCCATCTGCAGAGCAACAAGGCCAAATCGGCGCGCGAGCTATTCCAGTGGGTGCATTCGGTGGACTCCTTTCGCGTGGCGGAACGGCTCCATCGCGCCTCCGCCGGGGCTGACGGGAGCGGCTTGCTTGAGGTGTTGATTGAGGCGAATCTGGGCGGCGAGGCAACCAAATCGGGCATCGCCGAGTCCGCAGCCTTGGAGTTGGCCGGGCAGATCGGCCAGCTCGATACCCTCCGCTTGTGCGGCTGGATGCTGGTGCCCCCGTACTTCGACGAGCCCGAAGCCAGCCGCCCCTATTTTTTCCGTCTCCGGCAGCTCGCGAAAATGATAAACTCTGCGGGCTTGCCCGGCGTCTCGACCGGGGAGCTCTCAATGGGTATGAGTCACGACTTT
Source organism: Terriglobia bacterium (assembly GCA_036521995.1). Taxonomy (GTDB): domain Bacteria; phylum Acidobacteriota; class Terriglobia; order UBA7540; family UBA7540; genus Gp13-AA77. The sequence goes on from DATDGR010000335.1 coordinate 3,563, forward strand.
GAAGTGGCCATCGAAGAGGGCGCCACCATCGTGCGCGTGGGCACCGCAATTTTCGGGACCCGGCCCGGCTAAGAATTCATCCAGGAGGTGCAAGGCCATGGCGGCTTTTCGAGTGGAAGGCATGCGGGTTACATTCCGCGTGAACGTCAAGCCGCGCGCCTCGCGCGACCGTTTACGCGTGGACCACACCGGCCGGCTGCGCTTCGAAATCCGGGCCGCGCCCTCGGACGGTGCCGCCAACCTCGCCATTATCAAGTTCCTGGCGAAGGGGCTGCACGTGTCTCAGGACTCCATCGAGATCGCCATGGGGGGCAAGAGCCGTCAGAAGCTGATCCGGGTGGTTGGACATCCGCCCTACGTCATCACCGACCGGCTCATGGAGCTGGCTCTCGAGGAGTAACGCCGCCACGGCGGATCAATCCTCCGGGCTTCAACGGGCTTCACCGGGCTTGAAGACCCGGTCGTAAATCAGCATCAGCACCGTGCCTGCGATCCCAACCGAGGTGACCACCCACCACATCTGCTGCGGGCGGCGCAAGACGTCGCCAAACTGGTGCAGCAGATATCCCCCCAGGGGCCCGGCCACAAAATACCCGATGGCAATCGGCAGGAAAGCGTAGCCCATATAGAGACCCTGCTGGCCGGGCGGCGCGAGCCTAGATATGTAGTCGTAGTAACGTGCCGACTGCGTCATCTCGCCGAGCGCCAGCACCACCAGGGCCAGGATGAGCCCCACGGTGGTCGGGTGGACCGCCAGGATCAGCCAGGACAGGCTCGAGATCAGCAGACCGAGGGTCATGGCGGAGAAAGCGCGAATCTTGCGGGTGAGATACGCGACCAGAATCTGGAAGCAGATCACCGTGAGGGCATCGATCGAAAGCAGCAGGTCGGCGTTGGCGTTCGGATCCACGTAGCCCCGCAAGAACAGGGGCGCCGAAACAAACTCCTGCCAGAAGACGATGTAAAAGCTTGAAAAGATGACCAGGAACAGCACGAATCGGAAATTGCCCAGCACGACAAACATGTTCCTCATCGCCGCCGCCACGCTCTCCACCTGGTGCTCGCCCGGGGCGGTAGGCTCGCGGAAGAAGAGCAGGGTTACCAGGAACATCAGAAAGACGCTGGCGGCCGAAACCCGGAACACATTGGCCATGCCGAGGCCCAGCTGCCGTCGCACCAGCCAGGCCATGACGGGTCCGAGCGTGCCTCCAATGTTTACGATGGTGTAGTAGATCGAATAGCCGATCGAGCGGACGCTCTCGGTTGAAGCCCGCGCCGTAGTCCCCGCCACGCATGGCTTCACCACGGCGGGTCCGAGCGCCGGAATCATCAGGATGCCAAGGACAAGCCATTTGTCTCCAAACGCCTGGCGAGCCGCTTGCATCCACGGGGCGGAGAGCGAGCCCAGGAGAAAATAGCCCAGGGTCATGACGAGGTAGGCGAACATCAGCGCGCGCCGAAAGCCGAAGCGATCGGCCAGCGATCCTCCCAGTATGGGCAAGAACCAGACCACGAATCCGAAGATGCCGATCATCCAGCCCGTGAGTTCCTTCGAAAAGTGGAGTTGCTCGCTCAGGTAGATCGCCAGAACCGCGCTGGCTCCGTAATAGGCCAGGCGCTCGAAGAGCTCCGTGATGTTGGCCACCCAGAACGGGCGCCCGAAGCCGGTGCGAATCTCCTGCAACCGTTGGCTGAAACTCACGCGAGTCTCCTATCCAAAACCTGGGAATGGCGCAACGAGCGGCGGCCGAAAGGGCCGGCACTCGCGTCATCCCGAACTGAATTGTCCCCTTCGAAACGCCCCTCAGGGTCCTGCTGAAGAGTTCGGATTGTAGCCTAACTCGGCGTCTGCGTTGCTCGATTTGTGGGACTCCCTCGCCCTGGCCCTGACTTCGGCCGGGTGTCCTGATATGATCGTAACCACAGATGGTCTCGTCCGGGTTTAGCGAGTAAGTGGGATTCTCCCCACTACCAACCCAAACCTGGATCAAGCTCGGTCATGCCAGGCGGGGATTACAAACCGCGGGGACGGGGGATCAAGCCACTTCACGCGTGTCTGGGGCCACGCAGGATTCGGGCGGGCAAAGTGATCAAGGCCCACAGCAACTGAAGCACTCCTTCTACCGCGATGCCCACAATACGAAACGGCAGCAGGATCAGCCAGGCTAGCGGGTAGAGAATCAGGGCCAGCAAGGCAAGCGGCCAGCAGAACACGAGAAGCATGCACCAGAGCAGGAAAGTCAGCATCATCGCCCCCCAAATTCCTCCGGACCGCCCTTGGCTTATCTTATCCCTTCGCATTCCACGTGGCCAGAGCCTGCGATAATGCCGGTCCGCCAGTCCTGGATTCAGCGGTGTGGCCATTATGAAGGAGTTCGGCTATCCTTTGGTGCTGTGGATCTGGAGAGGAGGATAAATCACGTGGTCGTGATGCGAGTTGCATGCTGGTTGCTGGCCGCAACGCTTCTGCTCGAGGCACCGAGGCTGCAAGTGTGCGAGGGGGCGCAGGATTCCCCGGCGTCGCCCAAGCCGCCCTCGAAATTGGCGGCCGTCGAACGTCCTTCCATCGTCGGGGTGGCCCACATCGGCCTCCAGACGGACAACCTGGCCGCGGCGCGCGAGTTCTACGGCCACGTGCTCGGATATCAGGAACCCTTCACGGTAGACAAGCCCACTGGAGGGTTGATGCTCACCTATTTCAAGGTGAACGACCATCAGTACATCGAGGTCTTTCCCGAGCTGAAGAGCCCCACCGAAGACCGGCTCTCCCACATTGCTTTTGAAACCACGGACGCAACCAAGTTGCGCGACTACCTGGCTGGCCGGGGCGTGTCTGTGCCCGCCACGCTAAAGCCCGGGCTCGACGGCAACTTGAGTTTCGAGGTGCAGGACCCGGACGGCCACACGGTGGAGTTCGTGCAGTATCTGCCCGGCTCGCTGCACAGCCGCAACTTCGGCAAGTTTCTGCCGGATACGCGCATTTCCGATCACATGATCCACGTGGGCGTGGTGGTCAGCGACCGCGCCGCGGCCGACCGATTCTACAAAGACGTGTTGGGCTTCCAACTGATGTGGCAGGGCGGCATGAAAGACGATCGCACGGACTGGGTGGATATGCGGGTGCCCGAAGGCACGGATTGGCTGGAATACATGCTGAACGTGCATAATCCGTCGCCCCAGACGCTCGGTGTGATGCATCACTTTGCGCTGGGAGTGCCCAACATTCAGGTGGCTTTCAAGACGGTGACCGAGCGCGGTTACCACAAGGGTGACCAGCCCAAGATCGGGCGCGACGGCAAGTGGCAGCTTGGCCTGTTTGATCCCAACGGCACCCGCGCTGAAGTGATGGAATTCAAACCAGTCGAGACGCCGTGTTGCTCACCGATGGTCACTCCGTAAGCTAGACTAGACCATAGTTCTGTAAGTAACTAGTCAATCGTGACCTCGTCCATCTTGTATGTCCATCGGAAAACGACGGGGTCAGCGTTGACCTGATCAAAATACTGATGGATGCGTTGAACCAATTCTTCTTTGGTGGCTACCCG
>DATDGR010000336.1:0-16897 GCA_036521995.1 Terriglobia bacterium
CAGTTCAGCCCGAGCGCGGCCTTCAGGGCCATGGTCACCGCCTCGCGGTTGAGCACCGGGAGGGCGCCCGGCAGTCCGAGACAGACCGGACAGGTGTTGGAATTCGGCGGATCGCCAAAGCGCGTCGAGCAGCTACAGAATATCTTGGACCGGGTGAGAAGCTGGACGTGAACCTCGAGCCCGATCACGGGCTCATAGCGCGCCCGAGTTTCAGGGGATATCAGCGTTTCCGTGGGCATGGACCGTAATCCCGCTTTCCCTTCAGAACCGCCTGATGCGTTCGCAAGCAGGGCCGGACGTGTCCATTATAATCGAGGCCCAGCCGATCCACGGCGTCGAGTTCGGTGGGAACGTTATTCAGCCCTCAAGGCCTCGACGGGGTCGACCGTGGCGGCGCGGCGGGAGGGCAGGTAGCTGGCAAGGCCAGCGGTCGCCACCAAGCCCATGGCGACGGCGCCATAAGTGACGGGATCGAGCGCCGTGACACCAAACAGGAGCGAGGACATGAGGTGCATCAGGGCGAACGCTGCGCTGAGCCCGCAGACAACGCCCAATCCGGTCAGTAGCAACCCGTGGCGAACGAACATTCCCGTCAGTTCGTGCCGCTCGGCGCCCAGCGCCATGCGAATGCCGATCTCCCTTCTCCGCTGCGACACCGAATAGGCGATCACGCCGTAGAGGCCCACGATGCCGAGCAGCAGCGCCATACCCCCGGCCACTGCGAGGATCACGAGAGTGAACGAAGTGCGGGCCATCGACTTTCGGTTGAAGTACTCCAGGGTGTGCACATCCGCCAGCGGAAGGTTGGGATCCACCGACCACACGGCCTGGCGCACCTCTTGCATGAAGCTCTCCGACCCAGAGCGCGGGCTCCGGATGGCGAAAGCCAGATCGCGTTGCACCAGGATTGGATTGCCCCCGAACCGGCTCATCATGATGGGCCAATACACGGAGGTGGGCGCCTTTTGATTCATACCGTCATCATGAACGTCGGCAACCACGCCAACGATCTCGCGCCAATCGTCGGTGGAGCCCACGCGAATTCGCTTGCCGAGAGCGTTGTTCGGGTCGCGCCAGTACTCTCGCGCCAGGTTCTCCGAGACCAGAGCCACCGGGAGCTTGCTGTAGAGATCAGTCCAGGTGAGATCACGACCGGCCACCAGCGGGGTTCCGAGAGTTCTGAGGAACCCCGGCGAGACGTACTTGAACCGGCGGACCGGCGGAAGCTGACCTTCGGCATAAGTTCGGTCCTGAGCGAAGATCGGGTCGAAGCTGCCACCTTCGTCCATCGGGATGTTGGTGGAAAGGCCGACCGACGAGACGCCGGGAATCGCCGCGACCTTTTGCAGGATTGCGTCTTGCAGGCGGACCACCTGCTCGTTGTCTTTCACCTCCGCCTCCGGGATGGAGAGCCGGAACGTCTGAACTTCGGTTGGGCCCGTGAATCCGGGTTGAACCCGCGTCAAGGCCCGGAAGGTTCGGATCATGAGGCCTGAGCTGATCAGCAGGACAAGCGCCAGCGCCACCTGAACGATCACCAGCGTGCTCCGGGCGCGATGCTGTTCCCGCGTCTGACTGAGCGTCCGGCCGCCTTCGCGGAGACCGGTTCCAAAACGCACGCCCGCGTACTTGAAGATCGGCACGGAACCGAAGAGGACACTCGCGAGCAGCGCGAGCACGAGAGTAAACAGCAACACCGGGAGATCGAGACGGATTTCGTTGAGACGCGGGAGACCGGCGGGCGCCAGGGCAACCAGAGCGCGCAAGGCACCATAGGCAAGTGCCAGCCCGAGCGCGCTGCCTGCGAGGCCCAGGATGACGCTTTCGAACAGCAGCTCACCGGCGATCCGGGCCCGGCTCGCGCCCAGAGCGGCGCGAACCGCCAGCTCCTGCTGGCGTCCTTCGGCCCTCACCAGAAGCAAGTTGGCGACGTTGGCGCAGGCGATCAACAGCACCATACCCAGCGTCCCCATCAGAACCCACAAGACCTTACCCACATCGCCGACCACGTCCTGCTTCAGAGGCCGCACGTTCGGCCCGATTCGCGCCCCTTCGAACAGCTTGAGGCTGAACCCTGCCGGCGCGGGGAAGCTCCGGTTGACGATGGGGAGCATGCGCGCCACGTCGGCGTTGGCCTGCGCCACCGTGACTCCGCGTTTGAGTCTTGCGAGCGCCTGATAGCTGAAGTTCCCCAGGAACGTCTTGGCACGATCGAACTTGAAAGGCAGGACCAGCGGCGGCATGTCCTGGTCCATAAAGTTGAACCTCTGCGGCAACACACCGACCACCAAGTGGGGCTTCCCGTCCACCGTGATGCTTCGACCGACGATCGAGGGGTCGCCGCCGAATTTGTGGCGCCAGTAACCATACGTCAGCATAACCGTGTCCGGGCTGCCCGGCGAATCATCCTGCCGGGTAAACCAGCGCCCGAGCTGAGGCTGGATGCCGAGAATCGGCAGCGTGCCGTCCGTAACCCTCAGCGCCCGCACCTGCTCGGGCTCTCCCGCGCCGGTTACGCTTACGGAATCACCGCTGTAGAGGCCGATATCCTGGAAAGTGTGGCTTTGCTCCCGATAGATGAAGTAGGTTGAGGGCGACGCCGTCAGCTCCTGGATGCCAATGCCGGGAGCGGTGTGCCAGACGCCCACCAGCTCCTCGGGGTGGGGATACAGCAGGGGCTTCAGCAGGACGCCCTCGACGACGCTGAAAATCGCCGTGTTCGCGCCCACGCCCACGGCGAGCGTGATCAGGGTGACGGCCGTGAATACGGGCGCACGGCTGAGCCGGCGCAGAACCTGCCTGAGCTGACTGCTGAACGATCCCATAAACCCGGCCTCCTTCTCACCTGACTCCGTGCGTACTTAGACGTTCCCTGGAGTCGGGCGTCATGAGTTCAGTTACGGCGCTAACGCCGGGGAGGTTCCGAGGATTTTGGGGGTGAGGCCGCGGTGGAATGAGACGGACCAGGCCTGCAAGAGCGGCGGCAGGCGGCGCCGAAACGGCGGTAGCCACGCGTCGCTTTGTGCGCCGTGAGCTCCCGTGACTGAAGCGCGGCGGCCGATCCCAACATTCCGCTTGACAACCCCAAGAAGTATGATATGGTAGATAGCAGTCGAGTAATCCATTGCCCTCGGTCTGTCCTCAGGGGGCTTTTGCCCTTGTGCGACCAGGAGGGCTAGGGAGGTTCACAGTGTCTTTGGTGAAGAGTCCAGATCTCACCCCGGAAAAGCTAGCGGCCAATCAGGCCAACGCCCGGCAATCGCAAGGACCCGCCACGCCTGAAGGGGTGGAGCGCATTCGGGCGGCCAACACCCGTCACGGTTACTACCGGCAGGCTCCCAGCGCCGGCATGCAACTGCTCGGCGAGAATCCGGAAGAGTTTGAGGCCCTCTTCGAGTCCCTGGTCGCCACCTGGCAGCCGCAAAACGACTTCGAGACCAGTCTGGTGAGGCGCATGGCCCGCTTGATGTGGCGGCTCGAGCGCAGCGACCGCGTCCAGGAAGCCATGCTGGTGTATCAGATGGAAAGCCTGGATCGGGGACTGGCGCGCGAGAAGCGCCAGCAGGCTGCTGCGCACGAGCGGGTGATCAGCCGGCTCAAGGCTCTGGTCGAGCGGCTCGACGCGAACAAATTCTGCTCCACCGAGACCGATCTGAGAGGAATGCAGGAGATCTACGGAAAGATGCCGGTGGGCGGCGGCTACGAGATCATGAGCCGGGTGTATCGCCTGCTGCCTCCCGGCGTCAGGGAGAGTATGGAGGCCGCGAGCGCCGCCGCGGACCCGAAGAACACCCCCGGTCCGGACCTGGCGGTCGCCCTCGGTACGACCCGAGACGTCCTGCGGGCGGAGCTGCGCGCCCTGCTGCGCGAGGAGATTCGGTGGCGCAACGAGGAATACGAGGCGAAACGCGCCGACCTGGATAAGGATACCGGCGGGGCCTATCGCGACTCGATGCTGCTGCCGCGACATCCCCAGGCGGGGTTGCTGCTGCGGTCCGGGGACTCTGACCTACGCCAGCTTCGCTTCGTCATCGAAATGCTGACGAAGCTGAAATCCGGGAGTAGCAAACCGGCACCGGCTGACGCCGAGGGCGCAAAAGTTTCGGAATGTCCCATGATGTAATTGAAAACAAAGCTAGTTAAAAATCGACTTTAGGTATGTCCCACGATCTAAATGAAAACACAGTAGTTATGAGTTAACCATCGGGGAATATCCCACGATGTTCATGAGGATTGGGTTAGGCTAGCTTGGTCATCTGCAGGTCAACTACCTCAAGGCTCGCCCCCGCAGAAAAATCTCTGCTCGCTCCCGCCATCACCCGTCCGAGACCGGTCAAGCTAAACAAAAATTAATCCTGCATTCAGGAAGCGAATCCGGTCTGGGACTAAGCTGGATTTTGTGCCGTTTGCGCCGGGACGCATCATTAAGGGCAAATCGTGTAGCCAAAAGGAGAGCCATGAAATCACGGTATGGTCTGTTCTTGTCGATTCTCGCGCTCGCGGCGCCGGGCGCCCATTCTCAAAGCCAGCCGCCGCTGAAACTGGTCCAGACCTTCAAAATGCCCACGGACGTGAAGGGTCATTTTGACCACGTCACGGTCGACGTGGCAGGTCACCGGTTGTTCGCGACGCCGGAGGACTACGAGGCCGTTGAGGTGTTCGATCTCGACCGCGGCCAGATCATCCACATCATGAAGGGAATCGGCAGACCCCACGCCGTACTCTATCGTCCTGATCTCGACCGCATCTACGTCACCGACGGAGAGGCTGGGGAGGTGAAGATCTTCGACGGTAAGAACTACGACTTGATCAAGAGTGTGAAGCTGGAGGTAGATACGGACTCGATCGGCTATGATCCCGCCACCAAGCTTCTGTATGTCGACAACGGTGGTGGTGACGCACACCAGTCCTATTCCATGTTCAGCATCGTTGATACCACGGCCGGCGAGAAGGTGGCTGACCTGAAGATCGACGGGGACACGCTGGAGGCCATGGCCCTTGAGACCTCAGGCCCCAGGATCTACGTCAACAACCGGGCCAAGAACCAGGTGGCAGTGGTGGATCGGCAAGCGCGAAAGCTGGTCGAAAGCTGGCCCGTGACCTTGGGCAAGGTGAATGTCGCTATGGCGTTTGACGAAGCCAACCATCGCCTGTTTGTGGGCTGCCGCAGCGGGCATATCGTGGTGCTCGACACCGCCAGCGGCAAGGAACTGCAGGCCTTGCCGATCACGAAGGGTGTGGACGATCTCGTTTACGACCCGGGCCGCAAGCGCCTCTACGCCGCTTGCGACGGGGCCGTGGACGTTTATGAGCAGACGGACCCGGATCACTACAAGTCCCTCGGAAAGGTGGCGACCGGGCCGGCCGCGAAGACAGCGACCTTGGTATCGCAGCTCAATCGCTACTTCGTCGCCATGCCACAGCATGGGTCGACGCCCGCTGAGATCCAGGTCTTCGAAGTTCAGTGAGCCGCAAACGGGCTCGCCTGACCGGGCCGATGCCGCTTTGTGCTAAGGGAGAGGAGGAATCTGATGCACCCGCGCCAGCCCTTGACAAGTAATAGCAGGCAGACTCCGGGAGGAAGTGCGAGCCGCCCCGCGCGAGCCGGCATTCTTCGCGCCCTCACGCTGGCTGGTTTCATGTTTCTGGCGGTGAGTGGTCTTCGAGCGCAAACTGCTACGGGGGGCCCTGAAACCACTGCACCTGAGCAGCCGGTACTCCACTTCGCCGGACCCGGCGAGGGCGCCGAGACGGGTCCTCCGGTTACGATCACGCTCCAAGACGCTCTGGAACGCGCCCGCCGGAACAGCCCCGAATACCTGTCGGCTGTGACCGACGCCCGGAACGCCCATGAGGACCGCATCCAGGCGAGGGCCTCGTTGCTACCGTCGGTAAACACCACCACCCAGGAACTGCTGACCACGGGTGGCTCGGTCCTCCCCACCGGACGATTCGTGACCAACGACGGAGTCCACGTTTACCGCGCCTGGGGCGTGTTTCACGAGGAGGTGAACCCGAACTTGCTCACGCTGACGGGATATCGGAGGGCAACGGTGGCCGAAGCTCTGGCACAGGCCAAGGCCGAGATCGCCCGGCGCGGGCTTACAGTTACCGTAACCCAGAGTTACTACACTCTGGTGGTCGGCCAGCGGAAGTACGCGACGGCCCAGCAGAGCCTCGGGCAAGCGAACGAGTTTTTGAAAACCACGCGGGAGCTGGAGCAGGGCGGCGAGGCAGCGCACAGCGATGTGATCAAGGCCGAGCTTCAGGCCGGCCAACAGCAGCAGGCTTTCCAGGAGGCGAAACTTGCCATGGAGAACGCCCGTCTAAGCCTGGCCGTGCTGTTGTTTCCAGAATTGAACGAGAATTTCACGGCGGTCGATGATCTGGATCAGGCTCCGCCCCTGCCGCCTTTCGAAGAGACCCGGGCGATGGCCGTCCGAGCCAACCCCGACCTCAAGGTGGCGATGGACACCATGAGGGAAGCCAATCTGGATGTCTCGGCCGCGCGCAACAGCTTTTTGCCTACCCTGAGCGTTGACACCGACTACGGCATTGAGTCGAACTATTTCGCCCTCCAGAGCCGGGTGGCTGCGGTCTCAGACGCGGTGCCGCCTAAGAATCTGGAGCAGCAAAACAACCTGGGCCAGTTCACGACCTTTAACCTCCAATTCCCCGTATGGGACTGGGGGACCTTGCGCAGCAAGCTGCATCAGTCCGAGTGGCGCCGCCAGCAGGCCCGGGTGGAACTGACCGCGGCGCAGCGGAGAATGGCGGCCAGCTTATACTCGGCGTACAACGAAGCCACCGTGGCGCGTTCGGAGGTCGATCTTCTACGGCAGTCAGCCGACCTCGCCTCCGAGAGCTTCCGTTTGACCACGCTGCGTTACCGCGCGGGCGAGGCCACTGCCCTCGAGGTGGTGGACGCCCAGAATGCGCTGACTCAGGCTCGCAACACGTATGACGACGGCCAGGCCCGCTATCGAGTGGCCCTGGCGAATCTGCAGACTATCACGGGAAGCTTCTGAACCATGACTGAATGGGCTGAAGGCGCGGAATCCCGGCCGACGACAAAGTGCAAGTCCGGCGAGGTGACGTTCGGCTCCATTTTCCAAGCCGAGGCCTGCCGCCCTTCCCTCCACTCTTCGCTCAGAATGTGGCGCCTAGGGGCGGCGGGCGGACTGATGACGTTGTGCATCGCTGCGGTCAGCCTCTTCTGCTTCGGCTGTTCCGGCAAAGAGGCGACCGAGGCGGCCCCGACCATGACCGTTCAGGTCGCCGCGGCCGAGCGGGCCACAATCGAGCGCAAGATCACTGCCGATGCAGTGCTCTATCCCGTTCACCAGGCTGCTATCGTCCCCAAGATCGGCGCACCCGTGAGCAAATTCTACGCCGAGCGCGGTGCTCACGTGCGCGCCGGCCAATTGCTAGCGGAGCTTGAGAGTAAAGATCTGGCGGCGGCGGTGACGGAAAACAGAGGGAACTATCAGCAAGCGGAGGCAACCTATCAGACAGCAGTCAACGCCGGCCTCCCGGAAGAGTTGAACAAGGCGGAGCTCGACCTCACGGCTGCCAAGCAAGCGCTCGACGCCCAGCAGAAAGTATTTGACAGCCGCCGGATGCTGTATCAGCAAGGTGCCATCCCTCGCAAGGACCTCACCGACGCCGCCACGGCTTTGACCCAGGCGCGAAACAATTTCGACATCGCGCAGCAGCACTACCAGGTGCTCAAGAAGGTGGGACACCCGAATGAGATCAAGGCGGCTGAAGGAGGCCTGACCGCGGCGAAGGGGAGGTATGACGCCGCCGAGGCCCAGTTGAGTTACGCGCAGATTCGAAGCCCGATCGATGGTGTCGTCACAGACCGGCCGCTTTACCCCGGTGAGATGGCATCCCCCGGGTCTCCGCTCATCATCGTAATGGACCTCTCGCGGGTGGTGGCGCGCGCCCATGTTTCTCAGCCGCAGGCGGCGCTCCTAAAAGTGGGCGATGAAGCCAGGCTCTCGGTCCCCGGTATGAGCCAGGAGGTTCCGGCCAAGGTAACGGTGGTGAGTCCCGCGCTCGACCCGGGCAGCACCACGGTTGAGGTCTGGGCCGAAGCCGCGAACCCTCAGGAGCGTCTGCAACCCGGAACCAGCGTGCGAATCAGCTTCGTGGCCGAAACCGTCAAGGATGCTCTCGTCATCCCGGCCACCGCTCTCGTCACCTCATCCGACGGCGGCGCCTCCGTGATTCTGGCCGGGGCCGATGGTAAGCCGCAGTCCAGGGCGGTAAAGCTAGGTATCCATCAGGGCGATAAAGTGCAGATTACGGACGGCCTCCAGCCCGGAGACCACGTGGTAACTCAAGGGGCCTTCGAGCTGGCGCAGGAGGACCCCGAGGTGCTGGCCAAAACCAAGCTGCAGATCGCTGCCCCCACGGGTTCTGCGGAGAGCGCCGGTCCGGACCGAGGCAAGGATTCCGCTAAGGACTCCAGCAAGCCATGAAGGAACATGACCTGCAATTGCGATCCGGCGGTACGAAGGCGGAATCACCCCACTGGATCATTCGCCATTCCAAATCCATCATCTTCCTGATCCTTACTCTGGCGGCAGTGGGCGCTTACGTAGGGCTCACCATTCCAGTGGCGGTCTTTCCGTCCACCAATTTCCCTCGCATCATCGTGGGCGTGGACAACGGCGTGATGCCCATCGACCAGATGGAGGTGTCGATCACACGCCTGATCGAAGAGGCCGTGAACAGCGTGCAGGGCCTGAAGGAGGTCCAGTCGATCACCAGCCGCGGCTCAGCGGAAGTTGACCTGAATTTCGACTGGAACGTCGACATGTTTCAAACGCTCCAACAGGTGGACTCCGCCGTGGCGCGTATCCAGAGCCAGCTTCCCCCGACCGCGGTCATCGAGTCTCATCGGCTCAGTTTCGCTAGTTTCCCTATCCTCGGATATAGCCTCACCTCGGATCGAATCTCCCAAAAAGACCTTTGGCAGATGGCGACCTACGACATAAAGCCGCGGCTGAACCGGCTGAGCGGCGTGGCGGAGGTTCTGGTGCAAGGCGGCGAGGAACCGGAGTTTCAAATCACGCCCAACCCCGCTGAGCTTCTGCGCGCCCGTGTGACCGTTGCCGATATTCTCGACGCTGTCCGGCGCACCAACCTCATCGATTCTCCGGGCTTGCTGAACCACAATCACCAGCTTTTTCTGGGCCTGGTCAGCGGCCAAGCACAGACTCCCGGCCAGATCGGCGAGATCGTGGTCAAGCAAACACCCGGCGGAGCGCCCGTTCGGATTCAGGATATCGGCGTGGTGGCACCCTCCGTCAGGCCCGTCTACACGGTCGTCACTGCGAACGGCAAGCCGGCCGTGCTGCTGAACATCAATCGCCAGCCCAGCTCCAACACGGTTGAGGTGGCGCAGGAGGTGCGCACCGAGATTGCTCGGATTCGACGCTCGCTCCCGTCCGGCATTCAAATCACCTCCTTTTACGATCAGTCCACTCTGGTGGAGGGGGCGATCAAGAGTGTTCGCGACGCGATTCTGATCGGCCTCATCCTGGCTTCCATCATCCTGGTCGTGTTTCTCCACGATTGGGGCGCCTCGATCGTTGCCGGACTTGTGATTCCGATCACCGTGCTCGTAACCTTTATCGCGCTTAAAGTGCTGGGACAGAGCTTTAACCTGATGACGCTGGGGGGGCTGGCGGCGGCGGTGGGACTGGTGATCGATGATGCCATCGTGGTGGTCGAGAACATCGTCCTGCACCGGGACGCCGGCGAGGGCCGCGTCGAGGCCATCCAGAGCGCGCTGCGGGAGATTTCGGCTCCACTGGTAGGCTCCACGATCACCCCGGTGGTGGTGTTTCTCCCCCTAATCTCCATCGCCGGTGTCACCGGCACTTTCTTCCGGGCCCTGGCCGTCACCATGTCGGTGTCGCTTTTCACCTCGCTCGCGCTGGCGCTCGTCTGGACGCCTAACCTGAGCCGCATCCTTCTGCGAGACCGAAAGAGAGATGACCGACCATCCCGTGAGCCGGCCCTTGAGCCGGCCCTCGAGCCGGTTGGGGCTATCGACAGTCTGGCGGCGGAAGCACTGCCTGAGGACGAAGAGTTGAAACGGCTGATGGCCGCGGAAGAAGCCTCGATGCAGGGCTTCTTCGGCAGGGTGATCCGCATCTACGAAGTCTGGGTACGGCGCGCGCTGGAGCACCCTGTTTGGCTCGGAGCCTTCTGCGCTCTTCTCATCGTGGTTTCTTACATCTGTTACAAGTCTTTGGGCTCAGACCTGCTCCCGGCCATGGACGAAGGCGGATTCATCCTCGATTACGTCATGCCAGCCGGGAGTTCGCTCGAGGAGACGAACCGGGTGATCTCCCATTTCGAGCGGATCATTCGCGCCGTGCGGGAGGTTGAGAGCACCTCCCGACGCACGGGGCTGCAACTGGGCTTGGCGGCGGTCACTGAGGCCAATACCGGCGATATTTCGGTCAAGCTGAAAGCGGACCGCCAGCGCGACATCGACGACATTATCAGCGACGTCCGCAGCAAGGTGACGAGCGCCGAGCCGGAGTGCGACGTCGACTTCCACCAGGTACTGGAGGATATGATCGGCGATCTGACCGGAGCGCCAACCCCGATCCAGATCAAGATGTTCTCTCCCGACAGTAACCTGCTGGCCGAGTGGGCCCCGCAGGTGGCGGACGCGATCGGTAGGATTCAGGTGGGCGGCAAGAAGCCGGTGGTGGACGTGGCCAACGGTATTGACAACACCATGAGCGGTCCGGCCGTAATGTTTCAAGTGAACCCCGCGGCGGCCGCGCTGGCCGGCTTTACTCCCGAAGAGATCACGACCGACGCCGCGGCCATTCTTGAAGGCAAGCCCGCCGTAACCCCGGTTATCGCCAACGATCGGCCTTACACGCTGCGCGTCCGCTTCCCGGAAGCGAATCGATCCTCGCTCGAAGCCATTCAGAATACGCTCCTCGTCAGCTCGACCGGCGGTACTGCCACGTTGGGATCACTGGCAGCGGTCAGCGAGCTGCCGGGTCAAACCGAAATCACCCGCGATAATCTCCAGCGGGAGGTATCGGTGAGCGCGCGCCTGGAAGGCGCGGACCTGGGTACCGGCGTCGCGGCCGTCCAGAAGGCAGTCGCCGCCTTGCATCTGCCGCCCTCCATTCGCGTCGAGTACGGCGGAACTTACAAGGAGCAGCAGAAGTCGTTCCGCGACCTGCTGATGGTTCTCATGCTTGCCTTGGTGCTGGTCTTTCTGGTGCTTCTGTTTGAATTCGGCCAATTTTCAGCACCCGCCGCCATTCTCTCCTCGGCCGTGCTGTCCACCTCCGGCGTCTTTTTCGCCTTGCTGATCACCGGAACCACGTTTAACATCTCTTCGTTCATGGGCTTGATCATGGTAGTCGGAATTGTGGCCAAGAACGGCATTCTGTTGCTCGACGCGGACCAGAAATTCCGGGCGGCGGGTTTCTTGCCGGAGGAAGCCATGGTGCAGGCGGGCCGCCGCCGTTTGCGGCCCATTGTGATGACCGCGCTCGCTTCAGTGGCTGGTATGCTGCCCCTGGCGATTGCCCTGGGAGCAGGCTCCCAGATGCTCCAGCCCCTGGCCATCGCCGTGATCGGTGGCATCCTGATTTCGATGGTGCTTTCTCTCATCATTACTCCCGCCATGCACTACTACCTGATGAGGGAACGGACGTAGTTGCTCATGGGGCAGACAGCTAGCCCGAACCCCGGTCACGGCTACGCCGTGGCCGCCGGCACTCTCGGCTGGATACTGGACGCCTTTGACTTCTTCGTGGTGGTGTTCCTGGTGGATGCCCTGGCCGCTCACTTTCGGGTGGCCAAGAGCTCGATCATCTGGACGCTCACCGCCACCCTGGCCACGCGGCCGCTCGGAGCCCTGCTCTTCGGGCTTATGGCCGACCGCTACGGCCGCCGCCAACCCCTGATGGCGGCGGTGGCTTACTTTTCAGTCATCGAAGCGCTGAGCGGTCTGGCCGTGAGCTTCCCCATGTTCCTGGCGCTGCGCGCGCTTTATGGGATCGGAATGGGAGGCTATTGGGGCGTGGGAGCCTCGATGGCCATGGAGAGCGCTCCTCCGCGCTGGCGCGGATTGCTTTCCGGCCTGCTGCAAGGGGGTTATCCGGTAGGCTACTTGCTGGCCGCCGTGGCGGCGCGCCTGATCCTGCCGGCGTGGGGCTGGCGGCCCATGTTTTGGGCCGGCTTGCTACCGGCCGCCATCACCCTGTACATCACTTACCGGGCTCCGGAGTCGGAAGCCTGGAGGCAGCACCGCCAGCCGAGCTTTCGCGCTATCGTGCGGGTGTTGCTCGACCACAGCCAGAGCTTCGCCTACCTGCTCTTGCTCCTCACCCTCATGATCTTCTTCTCCCACGGTACCCAGGACCTTTACCCCGACTTTCTGAGAACCGCCCATCACATCCCCCCTAACGTGGTAGCTTACCTGGCCATGTTCTACAACGTCGGAGCCGTGCTTGGCACCGTGGTGGTAGGCCACAGCTCGGAGCTACTGGGCCGCCGAAAGGGCATTATCCTCTCGCTCGTGCTCTGCCTGCTGGTGATTCCGGCCTGGGCGTTCGGCCATAGCCTGGCGATGCTGGCCGCCGGAGCTTTTCTGATGCAGGCTGGGGTGCAGGGCGCCTGGGGGGTGATCCCGGCTCACCTCAACGAGCTCTCCCCAGACGCGGTTCGCAGCCTCTTCCCCGGTCTGATCTACCAGCTAGGAGTCCTGTTCGGATCGCCCACCAACACCATCGAATATGCCCTGCAAAGTCGGTTTGGGTACACGTGGGCCCTGACCACCTTTGCGGGCCTCACGATCCTGGCCCTGATCGTGATGTTCGCGTTGGGACCGGAGCGGAAGGGCAGAAGCTTCCTCAAGCAGCCCGCCGAGGCCGAGGCCCATGTACTCCGCTAACAATATCAACTGTCTCGGACTTACCGCACCTGCTCGAGTAACCTTGACCTCGGGTTGTACCCGGTACCCGCCATCAGTATGAAGGCTTCCCTGGAAAGAACTGTCGTGGTGGGATTCGCCGTGGCGTTCGCTGCCCTTTTTGGCCGTGGCGCTGCTGCTATTAAGAGCCAGCCGGCAGCTCCAGGACACGGCCCGGCGGGTGTCTAACACGGACGAAATCTTGGCTGAGGTTCACGCCGTACTTGACGAAACCGAGGAAGCTGAAAACGCGATTCGGGGCTACGTGATCACGGGCGACCAAAAGGCTCTGACTCCGTACCAAGAAGCATTGGCTGCCGTCAATCAGCACCTTCGCCGGCTCCAAAATCTGACTGCGGGCAATCCCGGGCAGCAGCGCCGCCTGGGTCGCCTCCAACCCCTCATTGCCAGTTTACAGCAAGAGGTCGAATCACGAAGGCTGGGACGATTTTCCCCCGACCAGGAGCTTCGATTCGAGACCGCCGGTTTGGCGCTCACGAACCAGATCGGTGACCTCAACGCCGAGATGGAGAACGAGGAGCGTCGCCTGCTCAAAGAGCGAACGGCGTCCGCTGAGGCCAGTGCTCGAACAACCAACCGCGTCATTCTGGCGGGGACCCTGGTTGGCGTGGGGCTGCTTTTGGCCGTAGCGGTCACGATTCACGAAGCATCACTGAGCGCAAGAGGGAAGAGGAAAGGCTGCGCGTAAGCGAATCGCGCTTTCGCGCCTTCATGGACAACAGCCCGGCCGTCGCCTTCATGAAGGATGAACAGTACCGCATGGTTTACACCAACAAGACTATGGACCGGATCTTCGGGCTTGGACCTGGCGCTGTCCCGGGCAAGACGGACTTTGACTGGCTTCCCGAAGAGGTGGCCCGCCAGACGCGAAAAAACGATGAGGAAGTGCTCAAGTGCGGCAAAGCCTTGGAATTCAATGAGGTTGTCCCCACCCCGGACGGCGTCCCTCATCAATGGCTCGTGGTTAAGTTTCCCGTCGAAGAGGCCTCCGGACGACGGCTGGTGGGTGGCCTCGCCATGGACGTGACTGGCCGCAAGCGAGCCGAAGAGCAGATGCGCGAGAGCCAAGCCATGTTCGAAAAGCTCTTCGAGTCTTCGCCTGACGCCATTATCGCCACGGACCGTAGTGGGCAGATCGTAGGCGCCAACGCCCAGGTCGAGAAGGTATTCGGATACAGTTACCAGGAGCTGGTGGGACGGCCCATCGAGATGCTGATGCCAGAACGCTTGCGGGGCGCCCACGCGATCCACCGGCAGAATTACTACGCCGCCCCCCGCACGCGAGCCATGGGAGAGGGCTTGGCGCTTTATGGCAGGCGCAAGGATGGAACGGAGTTTCCCGTGGACGTACTGTTAAGTGCAGTCGAGTTTGAGGAAGGGCAGGTTGTCCTCAGCGTGGCGCGCGACGTCACGGAGCGCAAGGCAGCCGAGCAGGAACTGGCCCGGCGCGCTCAGGAGCTGACCCGCTCGAACGCCGAGTTGGAGCAGTTTGCCTACGTCGCCTCACATGACCTGCAGGAGCCCCTGCGCATGATCGCCAGCTACACACAGCTTCTGGCGCGCCGTTACCGGGGAAAGCTGGATGCCGACGCCGACGAATTCATTGGCTACGCGGTGGATGGCGTCAAGCGCATGGAGGAGCTGATCCAGGATCTTCTCACTTACTCCCGCGTGGGCCGGACAGGAAAGAGCCTGGAGCCGGTAAACACCAGCGCCTTGGTAGCCTGTGCGCTCGAGAATCTTCGCGTGGTGGTTCAAGAGTCCGGGGCTCTGGTGACTTATAAAGATCTGCCCGTCGTCAACGCCGACGATACCCAACTGATCCAGTTGTTTCAAAACCTGATGAGTAATTCCATCAAGTTCAAAGGCGAGCGGTCCCCTTGCATTCGCATTTCAGCGGAGCGCAACGGCAGGTATTGGACCTTTTTGGTGCGAGACAATGGAATCGGAATTGAGCCGCAGTACTCGAGCCGCATCTTCGTGATGTTCCAAAGACTTCATGGCCGGGGCGAATATCCGGGCACGGGCATGGGGCTCGCCATCTGCAAGAAGATCGTGGAGCGTCACGAGGGCAGAATCTGGGTAGAGTCCGCCCCCGGGAAGGGATCTTCGTTTTTCTTTACCTTGCCCGCTTAGGAGCTCGTTTCGCCGTGGTGTCGTTCAAGCGGCCCGAACCTTCAGCGGTCGGACAGAAGGAAGCATGGCTGTGCGGTCCGAAATCGCCGACATTCTCCTGGTTGAAGACAACCCCGGGGATGTCCGCCTCATCCGTGAAGCGTTTAAGGACTCGAAAGTGCCTAACCGCCTCCATGTGGCTGAGAATGGAGTCGAAGCCTTGAAGTTTCTGCGCTACCAGGGCGGCCGTGCCGGGGTGCCCCGCCCGGACCTGATCCTGCTGGACTGGAACCTGCCCAAGAAGAGCGGCCGGGAACTCCTCGAGGAGGTCAAGTCTGACTCCGATCTGAGAACGATTCCAATCGTGGTCCTGACCACCTCGAAGTCAGAAGAGGACATTGTGAAGGCTTATGGTCTTCACGCCAATTGTTACATTACCAAGCCCGTAGACTTCGTCAATCTGAGCGAGGTCCTGAAATCCATCGAGGATTTCTGGTTGACGGTCGTTAAGCTGCCTCCAAAAACTCCATGAGTGACAAAAAGCTCAAGGTTCTGATGATTGAGGACAATCCGGGAGACGCGCGGTTGATCCGGGAGATGCTCGCCGAGGCGGCGGATTCCTCCTTCGAATTGACGGTTGCCGGCCGTCTTTCCGCGGGTCTTGAATCGCTGGCTGCCGGCCATCCGGACGTGCTGCTGCTCGATCTGTCGCTCCCCGACAGCCAGGGACTCGATTCCCTGGCCCGGACGCGGGCCCAGTCGCAGGCCGTGCCCATCATCGTGCTGACGGGTTTTGATGACGAGGACGCCGCTCTCAAAGCGCTCTCCGAAGGCGCCCAAGACTACCTGGTGAAGGGGCGCGTGGAGCCGGACCTGCTGGCGCGCGCTGCGGTACGCCGTGGAGCGCCAGCGGCTCCTGAGGGAAGTGGAGCAGCAGCGGCGGCGCCAGGCGGAACTCAAGGATGAGTTCCTCTCCCACGTTTCGCATGAACTGCGCTCACCGCTCACGGCCATCTACCAGTTCACGACCCTGGTGCTGGACGGCCTGGCGGGCGACCTCAACCTGCAGCAGCGCGAATACCTCGGCATCGCCCTGCGCAACGTGCAACAGCTTCGGACCATGATCGAAGACATTTTGATCGTAACCCGTGCGGAAGTGGGCAAATTACAGATTGAGCCTCGCGCCTTGGGACTCAGCGAACTGATTCACCAGACCCTCGACGCGCTTCGCGTACAAGCGGCAGAAAGAAATGTCGCTCTCGAGACGCAGATCTCTCCCGATCTGCCTTCTGTTTACGCCGACCCGACCCGAACCCGCCAGGTGTTGTCGAATCTGATAGAAAACGGGATTAAATACGCCGGCGAGGGCGCGAGGATCTCGGTCAAGGCAGGAATCTCCGGTGAAGAGCCGCAATTCGTCCGGGTGGCGGTGATCGATAATGGCCCGGGACTGAGCCGCGAGCAGGCCGCGTGCGTCTTTGACCGCCTGTACCAGGCCGGCGACCCCGCAAGCGCCGGCCGCAAGGGGCTGGGCCTGGGGTTGTTCATCTCAAAACAACTGGTCCAGGCGCACGGAGGCCGAATCGGACTGGAGAGCGAGCCGGGCCGAGGATGCAGCTTTTTCTTCACCCTCCCAGTTCTTTCTCTGGCGCAACTGCTAGTACTTAGTGACGTAAGTCGCCGTAATATTTCTTGAGCCCGACGCTGTGCACCACCCGCTTCCGCCATTCGAACGGTGCCGCTTGGGCGTTGTAAGCCTCCAGGAAGCGGTCAATTGCTTCCCGGACTTGATGC
>DATDGR010000337.1:0-4797 GCA_036521995.1 Terriglobia bacterium
CAACCGCTCATGAAGAGCAAGCGGCATTCCATCATTTCTGCTTGAGATCTGCCTCTGAGATAAGGGCTTACCGATCTCCAAGGTTGCGCAACTTACTGGGAGTGTCCACAGACGGACACTACGCCCGAAAGCGGAACAACGCGTCCTTTCCCGATTGACCGGCCAATCTTTCCCTATTTTTGCCCCGCCGCGATGTTGAGGAGTTCGTGATCGACATCCAGCAGCCGTCGATTGAGACGCTGAATGCGGCGACTAATCTTGTTGTCGGAGAGTTGGCGTCGGTACATTTCCAGAAGATGTCGTGTAGCCGCCAAGGCGTGGCGGACTCCAGGGAGATCGGAGGTGGCGGTCGAGACGGAGAGTGAGGGGATGCAGTAGGGCTGAGGTATGTTGTGGCGGGCTCGGTAGAACTCGCGCTGCAAATCAGGCTGGGTCACCTTCAGATAGCGAAGGGTCATACGGATATCTTTGTGACCCATCAGCTCCTTTAGAGCAGGCAGGCTCATCCCGCCGCGAAGCAGCTCCGAGGCCCAGGTGTGACGCAGACGATGGGGCGAGATTGGGCTGGTGTCGGTGCACCCCGCTCGCCGGGCAAAATCGGCCAACGCCATACGCAGTGTTTGAAAGAGGGCAAACCGGCCGCCCACGCGAGGCAAGAGGAAGCCCTGGGATTTCGCCAGACGCCTGGCGGAGTACAGCGCTCGGAGCTCAAGGATACGGTTGATCAGTCGAAGCCCCTCGGGATCGAGGGGCACCAAGCGTTCGGTATGCATTTTTCCCAGAGGCACGTGCAGTGCCCATTGTTCTGGCCCGAGGTGACGCAGACAATCGAGGGGCAGGTGGATGCACTCTCCAATGCGGATCCCGGTGAGGCGCGCCAGCAGGAGAGCATTCGAATAGAGGTTGTCGGTGCGGCGCAATTCCTCTTGCAGCCGTTGGTCGTCTTCCGGCGACAGAGGCCTGGGGAGGTATTCGGGACGAATCGGGAAGTCTTCGTGGATGATGAGACCAGGCTGGATGGGATGGCCCTGGGCGGCCAGGTCGTCGAGCAGACGGCGAAGGCAGAGCAGACGCTGCTCGCGAGTGTGGTTGCCAATCGGCGGGCGCAGTTCACAAAGCCAGCGAAACCAACCCAGCGTATGGGGATCGCGACGGAGTTGGGAAAGTCGGCAGACCTCAGGGAACGTGGACCGAAGATAGCTGACGAAGTAGCGGGCTACATAGTCATACTTGACCACGGTGAAGGGCTGTAAGGTCAGAGCGAGAGTCTGGACCTGAGCTTGGAAAATCTGTTCGAGAGTCCGTGGCGGTTGACTCATGGCATGGGCGGAGAGGGCAGACGCGAGCGGTTGGCGAGCGCGCGGGCATACTCGCGCCAGACGTCGCTGGGCGCAAGCTGGACATAGAGCAGAGTGGTGTGAATCTGTGAATGGCCCATCAGGTGTTGGAGAGCGGGTAGGGAGATGCCGGCCCTGACCATATCCGCTCCGAATGTATGGCGGAACCGGTGGGGATTGGCGGTCCGGACCTCGCTGCGCAATCGATGATGCCGGAACAGCGAGCGGAGTCCCGCCGGAGTCATGGGCTGGCCACGGCGCCGACCTTTGAGGGAAACGAAAAGATACGGGGAGTTGGTGAGCGGCCGTTCCAGGCGAAGATAACTCTGGAGGACTTCCAGGATCTCGCCGGGCAGTGGCAAGGTACGCTGTTTCCTGCCCTTGCCCAAAACGTGCAGTTGGGCATCGGCCAGTTTCACATCTTCGAGCTGGAGCGTCAGGATCTCACAGGAACGCAGGCCGTCCAGCAACATCAGACCGATCATGGCAAGATCGCGGAACGTGCGAAAGGTGGCCCAGAACTTCGCGACCTGCTCTGCCGCCAGGGGCTGGATGAGGCGGCGGGGTTGCCTGAGGCGGAGACCGAAGGCAAGGGTGCGACGAGGGCGGCCATAGCCGACCGGGCAGCGCGTCGTATAGAGGCGCTGGAAATGAACATGGCCGGCCGGAATCTCCCGTCCGTAGTGGAATCGATACAAGCAACGAATCACGGTCAAGCGATGATTCACGGTTGGCGGCGTGGGTTGTGGCTGTTGGTTCAGTTGATGACGAACATAGTTCAGCAGCGTGGATTCCGTGATCCCGGACAAAGTGTGGTGGCTCTGAAACCAACGGGCGAAGTGAAGCAGGTCGTAAGCGTAGGCGCGCAGCGAGCGCGGCGAGAGTTGACGAAGATGCTGGGCATCGAGAAACTCGTTGACCCAGGCGATTTCGTGGCCTTGTTCGTCGAGCAGGCGATAAGGGCAAGTGCCGGCTGGGGTGGCAGATTGATGGGCCAGTTTCATAACGGGCGCCCTCGCTCCAAGCATCTGGCGAGGTCGGCAGCCGAGGCGCCAGCCACGAAGTAACTGTTGGGATCCTGCTGGCCGGCTGGTAACTGAACTACGCGCGTGGGGACACTGACACTCGCAAGGCGGCGCGCAAGTTGATGAGCGGTGCCTTGGCCGGCCTGGTTTTCATCCTGATCAAAGACGATGTAGACCAGACGATCCGGCTCAGCGGAAAGCTGACGGAACTGAAAGGGCGTGAGGTGGGTGCCGAAGGCGCACGTCGTATTGCGAAAACCGGCTTGCCATAGCACCGCCAGATCGAACAGGCCTTCGACCAGGATCACGGCGGAGAACTGGCGAACCGATTCCCAGGCGCACAGGCCGCCCTTGGGGCCGGGGAGAAATCGATGAGGAAAGGCGGCGCCGATACTGCGGCCATATAGGTTCACCACCTGTCGGTCCTGGAAGCACGGGACCACAACCCGACGGTAGAAGGAATCGCAACCCTGGGGGTTGACGAGGCCGCGGCGCTGCAGCGACTCCAAGGAATAGCCTTGGTGGACGAGATGACGCCGCACATCGCCTCCGGGGGCATAGCCGATGCGGAGCTCTTCGAGGAGAGCAGGATCGTGCACTCCACGCTGCTCGAGATACCGGAGCGCCTCGGGGTGACCCGGGAGCTGCCGCTGATAGAAGGCAACGGCTTGCTCCAATGCACCGGCAGCATTGGTGGGAACGCTTTGCTGTTGGAGATAAGTCAAGCTTTGAGGAAAGGAGAGGCGCTGGGACAGCTCGGCAAAGCGAATCAGATCGCCGCCCTGTCCACAGCCGTGGCAATAGAACAGATTTTTCCGGGCGTTGACATAGAACGAAGGCCGGCTTTCCGGGTGGAACGGGCAAAGTCCGACGAACTCGGAGCCCTGACCGGTGGGCCGGCCACTCCAGTTCCGTTGCCGCAGATAATCGAGCAGCGGCAGGCGCTGCTTCAGTTTTTCCAAATCCTCGCCCATGGCGCTCATCTCGCTTTCGAGACCAGCGTAGGAGAGGTTCGACGCTCTTCCCAGGCAAGGATGGTGGGCGCCCAAAAACTTTTCAGAGACGGAGGGGCCAGAGGACTTGCAGAACCGGAGTCAGCCAAGACAAAGTTTCGGGATTCGCCTGATCAGGGGGTACCAGCCCGCGAGCGAGGCGGGAGAGCGTTTGGCGCAGGAAGGAACGAGCCGGTTGCGCCGGGTCCAGGCCGTGGTCCCAGCGGCGGACGGTGGAGGGATCGGGGACGCGATTGGGGTCTTTGAGCGGCGGCGTCGCCTCCTCCCAGGAACAGCGCTCGACCAAGCGCCGCTGCAAGGCCTGACAACGAGCCAGCAAGCTGTAGTGGGTGTAAGGGAGGGAAAGCGGCGGCAGAAAGGTGAAGGTCTTCCCGCAACGCCGGCAGTGACCGCGACGGATGGGGATCCAGTCGTGGTGCGCATCGTGGGCCTGCTTGCGGCGTCGTCCGTGACCGGCGATCGAATCGCGCTCACACACGGGACATCGCCGCAGGATGACGTCGGCGCACTCTTCGGCCCAATCAGAATCGAGCTTGTGCGCTGGGGCAGAAAGTGGGATAAAAAGAACTGTAGTTCATCGGGGCTCTGCCCTGGCACTGACCTCCCAAGATCTGAGCCGGAAGCGGAGCCTCTCCTCCTGAAGAAAATTCCAACTGGAAGAGAATAACGCTTCTCGACTACAGCTTTAGGGACGAGCTTCAAACGATTGGCCGGTTAACTGCCGAAAGCTCACGAAGTTAAGTCCGTCTCTTGAAAATCGCTGCCCTTGTACAAGAGGGGCAAGCCCGTGGCTTTGGCTAGTGCGTAAGAAAAACAGTCTCCGTAGTTCAGTTGTGCTTTGCTCTTCCGTCCCTTGCCATAGGCTGCATAAGCTTCCACGGCTTGGCGGGCGTGCTCCGCGGTCACGCTTTCCACCTGGAAGCCTGCTTCCTCAATCAATCTGTACACTTTTCCCAGCCCCTTCCGCCCATGCCGGTTCAGCATCACAATTCCGGCTTCAGCCAGCGAGGCCGCGGAAATCAGTGGTGCGTCGGCTTCAGCAATAGCCTCTGCGTAGACAGGTGCATCGGGCTCCTCCTGAAGAATGCTGAGCAGCGCCGACGTATCCACCACCATCATTTCGGCAATCCTCTTTCGTCGTAGAGCATCTCTTCGGCGCTCCGCTTATCCAGCACGGGCAATCGGGCGCACTCCCGCCCGATCTCCAAGAGGCGCTTGGCCCGGGGGCCCCGGTTGCGTACCTTCCGGACGCGGTCTAACCGCTCCGTGATAGCGCGGTCCACCGCCTGCGTCATATTTTCACCCACCAACCGCGCAAGTTCCTGGGCCCGCCGGTGCGTTTCCTCGTTCTTGATATTCAGGCTCATAGCGGATTCGCTCCATGGTAGAAGGAGAAGATAGTTCTACCTTACACCGCCACGG
>DATDGR010000338.1:0-16965 GCA_036521995.1 Terriglobia bacterium
TTCCGTTCAATGGCAAGCAAAGCTTGTGGCGCAGTGCCGACTTCTCAAGGCTTTTCGTGTTTCCGAGCGGTAGATAAGGTCGAAAGGTCGCAGCGCCGAAGAGGGCCTCGCTACTTGAGACAGCACACCTGCGGGTAGCAACCGCCGCCGGGGCGTTGATGCTTGGGATGGTCCCAGCGCTCTTGTCCGCCTGTCCGCCCCTGCCCGGACGCGACCCCGATTTCCTCGCAAGGGCCTGGGTTTCGCCGGAGTCTCATTGACCGGAAGGATCAATAGGTCAAACTCTTTATAATCTGATACATTCCGGCTTTGAACGTCATTGGCTCCCCCGCTGCGCTTCGAGACTCGTCCGGCGCCTTAGACGCCTCTGGACCGATGTCAGTCAACGCGACTTTGCGGCAGCGAATCGTCTGGACCTCGCCAAGATCTTTCCCGGCATGTCTATATAGAATTGATAATTTGCGATAGATAGGCTGCCGAGAGCTGAGGATAGCGTGCTCATGCGGGCTTCCGTGTCAGGCGCCCCCCGCCGGGGTTTATCGCGGAGGACTGCCCGGTTTCGACAGCGCTCCAGCAGGACGGGGCGGCAGCGCTGGATCTGGCCTTGAACAACCGAATACAAAACCGTACCAAAACGCTTCCCTCTGCTCAAGAAATTGAAGGAATTAGGGTTCTACAGGGTGAGCGAAAGCAGATATCCCTAAGTCCTGTAAGTTGGCAGAAAGGAAGGAGGAATACGGAAAGCATGCAAAACGGTGGGGCTGACTCTTAATCAGTAGGTTGAGGGTTCGATTCCCCCACGGCTCACCACCTAACTTCTTCCTTTTCAACGCCTCCCGTTTTCATAGCCAGGCCAAACGTCGAAAGTGTTCCAAAAGTCTCAATTTGGCCGTCGTGTTCCTAAAGTCTTGCGATGTTCATTGGCCTGGCGATCCAAACGCACCAGCGCTTCGCGCTTCATGTTGAGCTTGGCTTGGCTGTACCGCTTGAAAGCCTCCGCGTCGCCTTGCCGGAGCATGAGAGTAACGAACTGATCGGAGACACCGCCAGCACTGAGCCGGCTGGCAAAGGTATGCCGCAGGTGTACAGCGGAAGTGGGGACAACCTAATTATGAGCGTTTTTTTGGGCGAAAATAGGTAACACTGTTGCGTTCTGAGAGACAGTGATCACTCCGTTTCTCTGTAACCAAGCTTCCGCCGCCAACCGCCGTGGGGTTTCGGCTTGGCGTGGGGTGCGAACGTTCCAGGCTGGGATGAGCAACCTGGTCAGTTCGTTGACCCAGTCAACGCCTCCTCTCCTTGCGGAGAGTCCACCGAGCCATCAAACGACGGATCAACGCCAAGCAAGGATTCCGATCGTTCGAGGGAGGCCGGCGAACCATCCCAGGTTATGAGGTGATGCACATGATCCGGAAAGGGCAAGTGAGGTGGTGCTGAAAGGCGATGTGCGAGGGCAGATTCTCTTCATCAACCTAACGCTCGGGCTGAAGACCGTCTGAGCCACTCAACTCGCAATTGCAAACGTACCTCCTCGCTCCTATTTGAAACACTTCCGCAGAAGCAACTCGCCTTACATTCAGCCGCCGGCCAAACCGGAGAAACTAATTCCATTCTCATGCCGAATGATATCAGGGTCTAAAGGACGCTGCTGGGTTGGCCAGCCCCTTCTTTTGCAGGTTGCAATTCTCGATTGGCCGTGGCCTCGCGGATTCTCCGCCCCTCATTCGGGCTTGGCAAAGATCACGATGTGCTGCCAGGGCAGCGTCTCTATGGTTCGCACGCGGACCAGCCTGACCACCGCCATCTCCTTCTCAAGCTGCTCCACCGACATCTTGTGCAGTTCCTTGATGGGCACCCGGGGATCTTCCCGGCGGTATTCGACGAAAACCACCCGCCCGCCCGGCTTCAGAGACTGGCGGACTTTGGTCATCATTTCAAAGGGGTAGGCGAGTTCGTGGTAGACATCCACCATCAGCACCAGATCGACGCCGCCCGGAGGAAGCTCCGGATCGGTCTCACTGCCCTTTAACTCCACCACGTTCGTGACCTGCAGGGCTTTGGCCCGTTGGCGGATGGTCTCCAGCATCTCGTCCTGGATATCCACGGCCAGCACCTTGCCGCTATCGCCGACCTTGGGCGCCAGGCGGAACGTAAAGTAGCCAGACCCGGCGCCCAAATCCGCCACGACTTCCCCGCGCCGCAGCCCCAGGGCGTCGATCACCCCCGCCGGACGCTCCTCGTTTTCGCGCGCCGCACGATCCAGCCAGGGGATGCCGCCAGGCCCCATGACAGCCGCGATCTCCCGGCCCATATAGAATTTTCCGATCCCGTTCGGATCGTGAACCGGACACATTTTATAGAGGGGTTGAGGCGGGCTGGCAACCTGGTCCGGACGGGCGAGAGCCATGTGGCCTTGCGGAGGCGCCAGCAGCGCAACTGGAGATGGGTCCTCGAAAGCCGGCGTGCCGGGCGTGGCCAGTAACGCGGCCAATATTGCCGTGATGAGCCCGGCCGTGGCCCAGCGACGTTTCAGATCAAGCACGGGTTATCCTTTGTGGCCACGGGTAGCAAATACGGAAGACGCACGATCATAGACAGATGACAGGCTGGGCGGGCTTTTCAACGAACCGCGACC
This sequence comes from Terriglobia bacterium, assembly GCA_036521995.1. Lineage (GTDB taxonomy): Bacteria > Acidobacteriota > Terriglobia > UBA7540 > UBA7540 > Gp13-AA77. The sequence goes on from DATDGR010000338.1 coordinate 2,636, forward strand.
ACTAGGCCGCCTCCGTCCCAAACGAGAGCCCGAGTGAGCGCGCCACGCTTTGGATGTGGTTGCGGCCCTCGGCATACTCGTCGGCTGTCTTCAGATGTTCCAGCATCAGCGGCGCATCCGCCGGGAGCTGCGAGAGACCCTGCAGGTAAGCCTGGTAGTCGATGTCCCCGCGGCCGGGAATGACCTCCCGCAGGGACACCTGCACGTAGTCCTCCCACTTCAAATCCTTGGCGTGGCAGGAAACAACCCATGGCCCCAGCTTGCGAAAGCAGTCGCGAATCACGTCGGCATTGTGGTACATGCGCTCGGGACTGTTCATGACATTGCAGACGTCAAGGTGCACCGCGAACCGCGCGCGATCCACGCTCCGGATCAGCCTCAGGTACTCGTCGGGCCCGGAAGGAAAGTTAAACGGCATCATCTCGATCGAGAAGCGCGTGCGCGTCGGTTTGACCGCATCAATCAGCTTGCGGCAATTCTCAACCGTGGCGTCGATAAACTCCTCGGTGATGTTCCTCGGATCAGGGCCGCACCAGAAGGTGGGGCTGTACGAGCCCGCGATGTCCACGCAGCAGCGCGCCCCCAGCTCTTCCGCCAGTGCGAGCCTCTGCTCGATGAAGGCCATGTTCTGACGGCGCTTCTCAGGGTCCAGATCCAGCATGTTTTTCCAGGCGCCGACCTCGGCGATCGCGACGTCGCGGGAGTTAAACTCCTTGATGGTCGCCCGGATGCGGTCCTTGTCGCCGAGCGCGACCTCCGGCGCGTAGGCGGCGCGATAACCGAGTGCGCGGTGCGCTTCGGCCAGCAAAGCAGGATCATTCGACTCCACGAAGATCGGGCCGCCCAGACGCATGGGATGAGCCTGGGGCGTAGCCTGAGCCTTGCCCGTGCCGGCCGGCGACGCCGCCGCAGAGGCCAAAGCGGCCTTGCCAGCATTCGAAAGGAAGACGCGCCGCGAGATAGGGTGGTCGGTCATCGATGCTCCTCCAAGCCGCTCGGGCTCGCGCCGGCTCATAGCTCTTGAGTTTGATTTCGCGAAGCAATTTCGTCAAACGAGAAAAGAACTAGGCGATGGTCCGGCGGACGTGGTTGTGCCGATCGGACGAGGCGATCCGCTGCCAAGGCATCGGGAGAGTGGTAAGCGTGCCCGTTAACGGTCGCTCGAAATACCGCCCATGCGGCAATTCGCCGGTTAGCGCTGTAATTCTAATCATCATCATGATAAAGTCCCTAGATCGTGGAGGATGGGTGGCGTAAACGGTTGACCAAGGGCGCCGCAGGGGTTCGGCTTTTGGCTAGGGCTCTTATGCTTGCCGGGGTCGTGCTTCTGGGCTACGGCGCCCGTCCGGCTCGGCCGCTCGGATCGCCCCAGACAAAGGCAGCCGGCGAACCCGGGCTTACGCCCATCGACTTTCAAGGGGATATCCAGCCCATCTTCGAAAAGAACTGTTACGGCTGCCACGGACCGAACAATCAGTTAAGCGGGTTCAGGCTGGACTTGAAGGCCTCAGCGCTGGCGGGCGGAACGAGCGGCAAGGACATCGTGCCGGGCAAGCCGCTCGAGAGTCCCTTGTACGCCCGTGTCGCCGGCCTCGGCGGAGTGAGCCGGATGCCGATGGGCGGCCAGCCGCTGGATCCGGCCTTGGTCGAATGGATCCGCCGCTGGATTAGTGAAGGCGCGAACTGGCCGGACGCGGCTCCGGCGAACGCCGCTGAGGCGCCGAAACAGCACTGGGCTTTTGTAAGCCCCAAGCGGCCTCCGGTGCCGAAAGTGAATCACCCGTCGTGGCCGCGGAATCCGATCGACAACTTCGTTCTGAGCCGTCTGGAGAGGGAGAATCTGTCGCCCTCTCCCCGCGCCGACCGCGTCACGCTGCTCCGGCGGCTAAGCCTCGACCTCATCGGCTTGCCTCCCAGTCCTGAGGAAGTGGACGCCTTTCTTGCTGACAAGAGCAGCCGCGCCTACGAGAGACAGGTCGACCGGCTGTTGAGCTCGCCGCATTACGGCGAACGCTGGGGCAGAGTGTGGCTGGACGCGGCGCGCTACGCGGATTCCGACGGGTACGAGAAGGACAAGCAGCGGCGAGTGTGGTTCTACCGGGACTGGGTGGTGAACGCCCTGAACCGCGACCTGCCATACAACCAGTTCATCATCGAGCAGATCGCAGGCGACCTGCTTCCGCATCCCACCCAGGACCAGATCGTCGCTACCGGCTTCCTGCGCAATTCGATGATCAACGAGGAGGGCGGAGTAGATCCGGAGCAGTTCCGGATGGAGGCCATGTTCGACCGCATGGACGCCATCGGAAAAGGCATTCTGGGAGTGACCATTCAGTGCGCCCAGTGCCACAATCACAAATTTGATCCGCTCACCCAAGAAGAGTACTACCGTATGTTCGCCTTCCTGAATGACTCCTATGAAGCCAACGTGGCGGTCTACACGCCGGAGGAGCAGATGAAGCGGGCGGAAATCCTCCGCCGGACGCGCGAGATCGAGGCTGGCTTGCAGCGCCACAGTCCGGACTGGCAGGAGAGGATGGCGCAATGGGAGGAGCAGGTGAAGCAAGGGCAGCCGGAATGGATCGTGGTGCGCCCCGCTTTCGATGAGCTGTCGACTGGAGGCGAGAAGCTGCAGCCCCTAGAGGACGGCTCTTACCTGGCCCAGGGCTATGCTCCGTCCCAGCATCGTCTGAAGATGACGGTCAAGACGGATCTCGAGAACATCACGGCCTTTCGTCTGGAGCTGATGAACGACCCGAACCTGCCGCTTGACGGTCCCGGGCGCTCCCTGAAGGGAACGTGCGCGCTCACCGAGTTCGAGGTCGAGGCGGCTCCGGCGAGCGCTCCAGATAAGGTGACGAAAGTCAGGTTTGCGAGCGCGACCGCGGACATCTCCCAGCCGGAGGTGCCGGTGGAGCCGATCTTCGACGACAAGAGCGGCAAGCGGCGCGTGACGGGTCCGGTGGATTACGCCATTGACGGCAAGGAAGAGACCGCCTGGGGCATCGACGCCGGGCCGGGGCTTCGGAACCAGGCGCGCAAGGCGGTGTTCCTGGCAGCAGCGCCGATCGCCAATCCCGGCGGCACCCTGCTCGCGATCTATCTCGCTGAGAATCACGGAGGCTGGAACAGCGACGACAATCAGACCAACAATCTCGGCCGCTTCCGTCTCTCCATCACCAACACGCCCGGAGCTAGCGCCGACCCGGTACCGCAGAATGTTCGCGAGATCCTGGCCATTCCGCGCGAAGAGAGAACGCCCGAACAGATCCAGACCATTTTCGGTTACTGGCGCACCACGGTTCCGGAATGGCGGGCGGCCAACCAGGAGATCGCCGAAATCTGGAGGTCGCATCCCGAAGGATCGGCGCAGCTCGTGCTGCAGGAGCGCGACCGGCAGCGGGAGACTCACGTGTTGACGCGGGGCGACTTCCTGAAGCCGGCCAGCCTGGTGGCGCATGGGGTTCCGGCTTTTCTTCATCCCTTGCCACAGGATGCCTCCTGGAAAAACGGACAGCCGACGCGGCTCACTTTTGCGGACTGGCTGGCAGATCGCAACTCGCCCACCACGGCCCGGTCGATCGTCAATCGCGTCTGGCAGGCCTACTTCGGAATCGGCCTGGTGGCCACGAGTGAGAACCTGGGAACTCAGGCTGAACCTCCGTCTCATCCGGAGCTGATGGACTGGCTGGCCGTCGAGTTCATGGATCAGGGCTGGAGTCTCAAGAAGCTGCACCGGCTGATCGTGACTTCAGGGACCTATCAACAATCGTCGCGGGTCACTCCCGAACTTTACGAGCGCGACCCTTACAACCGTCTGCTCGCCCGCGGACCAAGGTTTCGGGTGGACGCCGAGGTGGTGCGCGATATCGAGCTCGCCGCCAGCGGCCTGCTAAACCCAAAGGTCGGCGGCACCAGTGCATTTCCTCCCGCACCCAGCTTCCTTTTCATTCCCCCGGCCAGTTACGGTCCCAAGCCCTGGAAGGAGTCCGTGGATGCCGACCGCTACCGGAGGGCGCTCTACACTTTCCGTTACCGGTCCGTGCCCTATCCGATGCTGCAGGTGTTTGACTCGCCGAATGGCGATACTTCCTGCGTGCGGCGGTCGCGCTCCAATACTCCACTGCAGGCCTTGACGACGCTCAACGAGCCGATGGCGCTCGAGTCCGCGCGGGCGCTGGCCGAGCAGGCGCTGATCAGGGGGGGCAGGAGCGATGAGCAGCGCCTGACCTACGCTTTCCGTCGCTGCGTGGCACGGCGACCCGGCCCCCAGGAGACCGCTCAATTGCTCTCATTTTTGAGCAAGGAGAAGCGGCGATTCTCCGACGGCGAGCTCGACTCCTGGGCCATGCTCGGGGGAAATCCGGCCCTGGCCGGGCTCTTGCCGGCGGGGATGACCCCGGCCGAGCTGGCTGGATGGACGGCCCTTTCGCGCGTCCTGCTCAATCTGGATGAAACGATCACCAAGGAATAGGCCAGGAGCCCGATCATGAGTTGCCAGGATCATCTGTACCGAAACATGAAACCCAAGGAGGTGGCGCGCCGCTGGTTCCTGCAGCAGTGCGGCGTGGGACTGGGAGCGGTCGCGCTCACGCATCTGCTGTCGGAATCGGGCTTCGCTTCTGCCGGAAGTACAGGGCAGGCTGATCCCCTGGCGGCCAAGCAGCCCCAGTTTGCGCCCAAGGCCAAGCGCGTGATCTTTCTGTTCATGGCCGGAGCCCCGAGCCATCTGGAATTGTTCGACTACAAGCCGCAGCTCGCGAAGTTTGATGGCACTCTGCCTCCCGCTGACCTTTTGAAGGGTTATCGCGCCGCCTTCATCAACCCCAACTCCAAGCTGCTGGGGCCGAAGTTCAAGTTCGCCAGGTATGGGCAGAGTGGAACTGAGCTCTCCGAGCTGCTTCCGCACCTTGCCAAGGTGGTCGACGACATCGCGGTGGTGAAGTCCATGGTCACCGACGCCTTTAACCACGCCCCCGGCCAGCTTCTGATGAACACCGGGACGATGCAATTCGGCCGACCCAGCATAGGCGCTTGGGTGACGTACGGTCTCGGGTCGGAATCCAAGGACCTGCCGGCCTTCGTGGTCTTCAGCTCTGGCAAGAAGGGCCCGAGCGGCGGAAACTCCTGCTGGGGCAGCGGCTTTTTACCCACCGTTTATCAGGGCGTTCAATTCCGGTCGAGCGGCGATCCGGTGCTGTACCTTTCCAACCCGCCCGGCGTCGACGCCGCGCTCCAGCGCGACACGCTGGACTCGATCGGCCGACTGGACAAGATGCGCCGGGACGCCACCGGCGATCCCGAAATCTCCACACGCATCAATTCCTACGAGATGGCGTTCCGAATGCAGTCCAGCGCTCCCGAGCTCATGGATCTGTCGAAGGAGTCGCAGCAGACTCTGGAGATGTATGGGGCCGAACCGGGAAAACCTTCGTTCGCGAACAATTGCCTGCTGGCGCGGCGGCTGGTGGAACGCGGTGTGCGCTTTGTGCAGCTCTATCACGAGGCTTGGGACCAGCATGACCATCTGGTGGAGGATATTTCCGAGAATTGCCGCGACACAGACCAGGCCTGTGCCGCGCTAATCCAGGACCTGAAGCAGCGCGGGATGCTTAAGGATACGCTGGTCATCTGGGGCGGAGAATTCGGCCGCACTCCCATGGTTCAGGGCGGCAATGATGGCCGCGACCATCATCCCAACGCCTTCACCATGTGGCTGGCGGGCGGAGGCGTGAAGCCCGGCCTCACCCTCGGCGACAGCGACGACCTCGGCTTCAACGTGACCAAGGACGAGGTTCACGTCCACGACCTGCACGCCACCATGCTGCAGTTGCTCGGATTCGACCACACCAAGCTGACCTACAAGTCTCAGGGCCGGAACTTCCGCTTGACGGATGTCCACGGAAATGTCGTCCAGCGGTTGTTGGCCTGAAGGCCGGGCGGGAAGGAAGCCCCATGGTTGGTACAAGCCCGTCGAGCCGCCGAGAATTCCTCGCAAGCTGTGGAGCCGCTCTTGCGGGAGCGGCCTTGTCTCCGCGCGCCGCGCCGGCCGAGTCCGCCAAACCGGGCGTGCACTTCGGTGTTCGCAGCCCCGCTGCCCGATGGCACGCTGCGGGAGCGGGCCCTCCTGGTGAAGCGCCTGGGCTACGATGGAATCGAGCTGGGCAACGAGTGGTCGGATCACCCGATGGAGATTCTCCAAGAGCAACTCGCCGGTATCGGCGTCGCCGCGAGCGCCATGGTGGGTTCTATTAAGCTGCTCGACTCCGACCCTCAGGTTCGCGCCCAGGCCATGGAAACCGACCGCCAACGTCTCGAAGTGGCCCAAGCTCTTGGCGCCAGCGGTCTGATCGAAGTTCCGACCTTCGGCCCCTACCGGTTTCAAGACCTCTCACCCATTGTGACTCCCCGCCAGATCGATGACCGCCTCCTCGTCGCCGGACTTATATTCACCAGGGAGTGACGCACGGGCCTTGGAGATCCACCCGGCGGCGCCAAGCGCACCGGCTTCTTCAATTTCCCGTGATGGCGCCGAACACCCCAGTCACATACGCCGAACCGCCGTCGGCGTAATACAGGGTATTGACGGGGCCCGACTTGACGCTCCCGTTTCCGAATGAAATCCCCCAGAGTCCGGGGATCACAATCGGGCTTCCCGTGGAATCTTCCAGAAAGCCCTCGAAGGTGCCGTTGGTCGGGCTATAGGCGCCAATCATTCCGCTCACCGAGTTCCCCACCAGGAGCATGTTGCTGAAGGCCCCGAAATTCGCGGGTGCGAGCGCAATGCCCCACGGACCCGAAAAATCGCCTGTGGCTAGACGGCCCAGAAGGTGACCATTTGTGTCGAAGCCATCCACGTAGCCTCCCGACAAGCCGTTGTAGAAGGTCACCCAGATCTTGGAGCCGATGCTCTGAATGCCGTAGGGTTTGTAGTCTGCCGGAATTTTCGGGTCCGAAAACGCGCCCGATAGGGTGAGCGGTACGAATGTTGCGCCGTCGTAAGCCTCCACTCCTGCGTTGAAGTTGGAAGCGTAAAACGTCGGCTTCTTCGTGGTGGCGTTGATAGCCTCAGTCAGGCCGAAATAGGACGCTCCGGCGTTGGAGTTGTTCACCATGACGGTCGCCGTAGTGACATGACATTCGTTGCATCCGGTGCCGCCCGAGGACGGTTTCTGGCCGGCATTCCAATTCGATATCGTTCCGTCCTGGGTGGCGAAAGCGAAGTTGTTGGCTCCTGGCCCAGGCCCGATGGCCGCGTTATAGGCGGTTCCCGTTGGACTGCCCGTGCCCGTGCCGGTAGCCGTCGGGATCGTGATCACGAGCCCGGCCCTCGACTGGCTGCCTGACTTATCCGCGTAATACAAGGTGCTGAAGCCCGTTCCATTGTCCGAGGCCCACCACTCGCCGTCATTGAGGCTGGCCTTTACCGGACGTGACAATCCCCACGGGTTTACCAGGAAGGAGTCCTTGCTGTTGTCAACGATAGGCGTGACGGTATAACTGTTGGTTTGAGCGCCGGCCGGCAGGAAAGCAATCAGCGCGATTCCAAGGACGCAAGCAACTTTCAATTGCCACCTCCCCGATCTTGGATTTGGTCCGTTGATGATCTTACAGCAACGCGATCGAGCATAGGGTGCGTGAGCGCAAATCGTGTCAGCGCCACCCCGAGCCCTCTACTGGAAGAACGGGTTGTCGAAAAGCGTGTTGAGCGTCTTAGGCAGCTCGAAAAAAGTGTAATCCGGCGCAGTGAGTCCGGTGTAGTCACCGATCATTTTGGCGTCATAGGGCCAGTTCAACTGGTTGAAACCAGTGCCGGCGACATTGACTTCTCCCTGGCTGAAGACGATGTTACCTTGCGGGTCGACCTCAATGACCTGGTTGTTGATCTGGTCGCTGATCAGCGTGTTTCCATTATAGAGTCGCACGGCGTGCGATGGAGCGGGGGCCGACACGCTTCCCGGTCGAGCGTTGGTGTAGTAGGTAAAGACCACCTCGCCCGACGGATTGACTTCGATCACGCGGCTGTTGTTCCCGTCGGTGATGAGGGTGTCAAGTCCCACGCGGCTGGCAAATCCAGGTCCGTTCAGAATGCTGGTGTCACTCGGATTCCCGTACTGCCAGACAATCTGCTGATTCCGGTTGACCTCAATTACGCGGTTGTTTCCCTCGTCGGCTATGAGAATGTTCCCGCTCGGCAGGAGCTCGGCGGAGTTCGGACTGTTGAGCTGATTGAAGCCGGAGCCCGCCACCCCGGTTGTGCCATACTGCCACACAATCCGTTGCGAGACCGTGGTGAGCTCAATCACCCTCTGATTGCCCTGATCGGTGATTAGCAGGTGCCGGTTGGGGAGGAATACCGAGGCAACGGGCGCGTTTAGTTCGCCCCCGCCGGCGCCCGCAACGCCCGCCGTCCCGTACTGCCACACGATTTCCCCAGCCTGGTTCACCAACAACACGCGGTTATCCGGACAGCCACCGAGGCATTGGGGCTCAAGGGCATCTCCGGTCAATTCATTTCCGCGCTTGCTCTTCGTATGGCGGCCATTCTCCCGGATGGCGACTTTTCAGGCCGAATCGCATCGCGCCCACGAAAGGTCCCGAAAGCGCATTGCGGGCGGATTGGTCCTGGGGCATCCCGACGCCATGCGGGTGGTCCAGATGCCAGCACTTGGGAGCTGCGTGGTGGTAAGATTCGGCACGAGGCGATGGAAGGATTTGTGAACTCCACCCGAGGGACCGGCAGGGCTTTTCCGATTTGCGGCTCACTCAGCCTAAGATCGACTACGGGTTGATGGTGGGCCGGCATCGCCCGGACAGGAGCCGCGCTCCGTTTGAATTTCGAACCTGGGGAACTCAGTCACGCGAAGGAGAGGCGGATGAAATGTCGACATCTTTGTTCTGCCGCAGGGCTGGGTCTCGTGAGCGTACTCATGATTGGCGGAACACCCGCTGCGCCACCTGCTGACGGAAGGCAATCATCTTACTCCGAAGTCTTCAGGTCGACCAAGCCTCCATCGGTCGCGGCCAATGCCGGATACCGCCTGCTGATCGATTCGGAGAGAGGGTCGATCGTGTCGTTCCGATCGACCTTTGGCGTGGACCGCGAACTGTTGATTCCCGACCACGGCCAGTTGCCGCTGTTCAAGATCGAGTTCATGAACGACCAGCGCGAGTTCAAGACCGTTACTTCGGCTCAGGCCAAGACCGTGAAAGTCACGAAGTCCGCTGATTCCTCAGGTACGACTTTCAGCATGGAATTCAAAAACATTGGTCAGTTGCCGGTAGACGCATCAGTGACCGTCCGGTGCCCGGACAGCGAGACGCTGACGTACTGGAGCCTGGAGCTGAATAACGGCACCAAGTGGTGGATTGGGCACATTCAGTTCCCGGTAATCGAGGTGCCCTTTGACGACTTAGCGGGCAAACGATTCAGCCACATTCTTTGGTCATTCGGGGATGGCGCCTTATCCGGTCCGGTGGCACCGACGATGGACGTGGGGGCGTGGGACTGGAAGCTCGACGGGCCCTGGTACGGGCGCACCTATGACACGCCCGAAGTCTGGCGCTCCACCACCTATCCCGGCGAGTGGACCACTACCCAGCTCATGGCCTATTACGACGAGGCCGGCGGGCTCTACGTGGCTCTGGACGATCCTACAGGATTGCCCAAGTTCATCGATCCTGTGATGGAGCGCGATGGAGTTACGATGGGGCTGGGCCACTATCCCGGCACGCGAGGGCCGGGCGTAACCAGGCTCCCCTACCACGTGGTGCTGGGAACGTTTCACGGCGACTGGTACGCGGCGGCGGAGATCTACCGGAATTGGGCGTCCCGGCAACCCTTCTGCTCCACGAAGCTGGCTGATCGCACCGACGTCCCTCAATGGATTGCCGATTCCGGTCCCGCGATCGCGTTTCCGATGCGCGGGCAGGCGGACTGGGATTCGCCGTCGACGGAAAACCACGAGTACACCCCACTCACGCGGGCGCTGCCTTATCTGGACAAGCTGGCGTCAGCGCTCGAAGGTCCCTTGATGCCCATTGTGTTCAACTGGGAGCATCCCGGCCCTTGGATCCAGCCGGATGCCTTCCCGCCCCTCGGAGGCCAGGCCTCCTTTCGGGATTTCATGGCCAACGCAAAAGCCCGCGGCTGGCATCCAGTCATTTACGGTGACGGCCTTTGCTGGGTGACGGTGCAAAAGAACACCAACTACGATGGCTTACCCTATTTCCGCGCGCATGATGGGGAATCGCTGGTGGCGCGCAAGTGGGACGGCGCCCTTCTCGAAGACGTTTGGCCCTGGCGGAAGAACTACTTCGTCTGCGTGGGCACCCCGAAGGGCCGGCAGGCGATTGTGGAGATGACGCGCCGCATGGCCGAATTGGGGCCTGATGTTGTCCAACAGTTCGATCAGGGTCCGGGGCCTTTCGCGTGCTATGCGGCCGACCATGGTCACCCGCCGGTCCCCGGTCCGTGGATGACGGAAGGGTTTACCGAGCTGGTGAAGGCTCACGCGGCTGCCGCCCGTTCGGCGAATCCTCATGTACTGTTGTCGACCGAAGGCGCGATCCCGGAAACCTACCTGCAAAGCTTCCAGACCTGGGACGGGCGCACGTCAAGCTGTCCTCTGTATTCCTTCCTCTACCACGAGTACGCCAATGGGTTCGCAGGGTTCTTCACGCACCGCGTGAACGACGAGGCGCTGCGGTTATCCGCCGCGCGAGCGCTGGTCAACGGCTACATCGTGACCTACACATTACGTGACAAGGGCCAGATCGAGTACGACTGGGACCAGGCTTGGACACGCGCTGTGCCCGACCAGGCCGCGATCCTGGACTGGACCCGCCGTATCACCAAGTTCCGGGCCGGGATCGCCCGCGATTATCTTGTCTACGGACGGATGCTGCGATCGTGGAAGGTTTCGGGCGTAACCGAGCGCGACTACGGCTGGTTCGGCAAGGAACCCCTCGTGCAATCGGCAACATGGCGAGCCCAGGATGGGCGCACCGCGGTGGTGCTGGCCAATTACGCCGACCTCGAGGAGTCTCCGCGCGTGGAGTTGGAGGGCCGTGGAACCAGGCTGCTGAAGATGGACCTGGACGGAGAGAAGACCGAGCGCGACCTGGAACTACCCAGCGCCGTCGACGTGAAAATGCCACCTCGCTCACTCTGTCTGATCGAATTGAAGTAGGAAGGTAGCCCGTCTAAAGTAGTGACCCATGAGATGGACTTGTCTCGCCCTGCTGACGTTTGCAGTCCCGATCGCAGTTAACGCTCAGACCGCTCCCACTCAGGCCTTCCGGGAGTGGGCTCGCGGCCATGCGCACCCCATCGCCTCGGCGCCGGAGGATTTTCGAGACGCCGACGCGCGAGCGCTGCGCGGTATCATCGGCGAAGCGCACGTGGTCGCATTCGGCGAGCCTTTTCACGGTGGGCACGAACCCATGGCGATGCGGAACAGCTTGATCCGCTTCGCCGTTACGCAGCTCGGATTTACGGCTGTGGCGCTCGAAACCAGCCTCAGTACTTCAAAGCCCCTATACGACCACGTGCTTGGGCTAACCACGGAAACGGACTCCGCTTTAAAGCAGGCTTTCAGTTACGGATTCGGAAATTATCCCGAGAACCTCGAACTCATCGAGTGGTTACGTTCACACAATAGAGACCAGCCATCGGCACGGAAGGTTCGCCTCTACGGCTTCGATCTGACAGGCCAGTATGATCCCAACGCCTATCGATCGGTCGAAATGGCCCTCACCTTCCTCGACCATGCCGATCCAAGCCTCGGGCAGAAGTGCCGCAAGGAGCTTGCCGGCGTGATCCCGGTCTTCCGGACCGATGAATATGCCAAGCTGACACCTCCCGAGAAAGATGCCATTACAGGCAAGATCCAGGACCTGATAGCGCTGATCCGGCGGGAACGCACTGCGCTGACCGCCGCCACGTCCGTTGACCAGTACGATTGGGTTCTTCGTCAGGCGCAGAATGCTGCTCAAGACGATGCATTCCTGCGATCTCTGCCGCCGGAATTCGATTGGCAAGGATCCGATGAGTCGCCGGAAGAGCCGCAGCCTGGCGAGCGCTGGGTACACCGGCAGGAAATGCGCGAGCTTGCGATGGCGGACAATCTGCAGTGGATACAGGAGCGGGAGAGTTTTCGCGGCGGAAGGACTCTCTTTTTTGCCCACGATTTGCACGTACAGACCAGCGTGGTGAGAATGGGTTCGACCGAAAGGCCGTTTCACTCGCTTCCGTTGGAGCCTCCTTTGACCTCCGTGCGGTGGAGACCCGCTGGCATGTACCTGCGCTCCGCACTGGACCGCGACATGGTGGTGCTCGGCACTTATTTCGGAAGCGGCACGGGTTTTCCGGAGGAGACAGCACCCCTGGCACCCGACACCTCAGGCATGGACAGCCTGCTCAGATCGCTCTCGGTTCCGCAGTTCGTGATCGATCTTCGGGAATTGCCCAACGCAGGCGTGCTTCATGAATGGTTCCAGGCTGCTCATGAAACCCGTAGTCTGAGCTTCGGGCGCGTTCCCGCGATGGTGTCTCCGCTGAAGTCTTACGACGCTATTTTGTTCATCGACCGGATCACTCCATCGGTGGTGACTCAGAAGCAGTAATCGATTGCGGCGGTCGGACGAAACAGAGCGCTGCGGTTCAAGCAGTCCCACCGTGTTGTCTAAGACCTCCTTCAAAGGCGGCTCGGAGCCCGTATCAGGGCGCGGCTTGAGCCGCGAGTCCGTGCCGCCTTGCCCTCACCGACTTGCCGAACCGGACCCGGATGTCCTCCATAGGCGTGACGCTGATAATTGACAGGCCGATGTTGACAAGTCCACGATCCCGCCTATCTCCTCGCCAGCGCTTCAAGCTCTTCAAGCGTTCGCGGCCAGTCCTGCTTCAGCAGCCGTGAGAGCGCCCGGTCCGCCAGCAGCCTTCCGCCCGTCTGGCAAGACGCGCAGTAATTCGTTTCGTTATCGGCGTAACGAATGCGCTGCACTTTGGCGCCGCAGCGCGGGCAGGGCTTGCCGAACCTGCCGTGGACGGCCATTCCTTCGCGAAATGCCGTCACCTTTTCCGGAAAGCCGCCCCCGGCCTCGCGCCGTAGTTTGTCCGTCCAATGCCGCAGCGTCTGGCGCGTAGCCTCACAGAGGCGCGCGATCTCCTCGCCGCTCAGGCGTCCGGTCAGCGCGATGGGCGATAGCCGGGCGGCGTGCAGGATCTCATCGGAGTAGGCATTTCCGACGCCGCTGAACAGATGTGGATCAGTGAGGGCTCGCTTCAGCGTGTGGCTCTCCGAAGTGAGCCGCGCCGCGAACGCCTCGAGGCCGGCCTCAAGGACTTCGAGCCCGCCCGGGTCCAAAGCGCGAAGCCCCGAGGCCCCTTCCACCACGTGGAGCGAGGCCCGCTTCCGCGACCCCGCTTCGGTCAGCACCAGACTACCACTGACAAAATCGAACGCCGCCACGTCTCTCCGCGGCGCCAGCTTGGCTCGATCGGCGCCGCCCTGCGCGCCCTCCCGCCAGTGAAGCCGTCCGGCAATCATCAAGTGGAGCACCAACCAGCGGCCGTTTTCGAATCCAATGGCAATGCGCTTCCCGAGGCGCCGCAAGCTTTGGACCGTCTTTCCTTCCAGGTCTTGAATCGGCGGGGTCACGGTGCGGAGCAAAAACGGGCTCGCGAGGCGTACTCGCTCGAGCCTTTGCCCAAGGATGCGCGGCTCCAAGGCCTCAAGATACACGACGACGTCCGGCAGCTCCGGCATGGTGCAATATCTTGTCACGCGGCGCCCAGGAAGGTAAATCCGCCTGCAACCGGTTTCCCAGTCATGGCCTTCGCTGTCACGCCCGGTGATCCGCGCCTGCATCACACGACGACGTAGTCGCCACCCGCGGACACGGGGCCGGAGACTGCCCGTCCCCAGTTGACCAAGATTTTACCTACGTTTGACTTGATGTCCGGTTCGCCCCGCCTCACCATAGCCCTAACCGAAAGCGACCGGAGGCGCCGGAAATCGAAGGAGGCGTCCGCCCGCGCGGACCCTCCGAAGGAGCCTTCGATGCCTCTGGTCAAGAACTGCAGCACTCCGCCGTTCCGATATCCCACGACGCCGCTGGTGAATCGTGCCCGAATAACCTCCGCCAAGCGGGCCGCCAATCGCGCCAACTCCTTGAAGTCCACCGGACCGCGCAGCGCCGCCGGGAAGCGCCGCAGCTCCATGAACGCCTGGCGGCACGGCTGGCGCACGCAGGTGAGATCCTCCTGCATCCCCGACCGCGGACGCGAGGCGCTGGCCTTCGCGCGTTTCAAGCGGGCCTTGCGGGTC
>DATDGR010000339.1:0-47453 GCA_036521995.1 Terriglobia bacterium
ACTCGCAAAAGAACATCGACGCGCTGAAGAAGGCGGATTGGCTCGTTGTAGGCGAGCTCTATCCTGACGAGACCAGCGAGTTCTGGAAGTCTCCAGGCGTCAACCCGGAGGAGATGAGGAACATCCAGACCACGGTCTACCGGCTACCCTGCGCAGGTTTTGCCGAGAAGGACGGCTCATTCACCAACTCCGCCCGCTGGCTGCAATGGAAAAACGCCGCGCTGCCGCCGCCGGGGGATTGCAGGCTGGATCAGGCCATCCTGGCACAGATCTTCCTCGAGGTGCGCGAACTCTACCGGAAAGAGGGCGGCAAGTTCCCGGACCCGATTCTGAACCTTACTTGGCCCTACAGCGATCCTGGGAATCCGTCGCTCGGCGAAGTGGCGCAGGAGATTAACGGCAAGGCGCTCGCGGACGTCACCGATCCAAAGACGAACCAAACCCTCAAAGCGGGCCAGCAGCTGGCGTCGTTTGCCTGGCTGCGCGACGACGGCACCACTACCTGCGGCAACTGGATCTATTCCGGTTCCTGGACCGAGGCCGGACCGCAGTTGGCGCGGCGCGGCACCGAAGATCCTTCAGGGCTCGGTATCTACCCCAATTGGGCGTGGTCCTGGCCGGTGAATCGCCGCGTGCTTTACAACCGCGCTTCGTGCGATGTGGAAGGCAAGCCCTGGGATCCCGCGCGTCGCCAAGTGTGGTGGAACGAATCCGCCCAGAAGTGGGTGGGCCATGACGTGCCCGATTTCAAGCCGGATTCGAATCCCAGGGATCACATGGGTCCCTTCATTATGAACCCGGAGGGTGTGGGCCGGATCTTTGTTCCGATCGGGGCCGTCGTCGATGGGCCTTTCCCCGAGCACTACGAACCGATCGAGAGCCCGGTCGCTAATCTGTTGCACCCCCAGCAGTCGAATAATCCCGTGGTGAAGAAGTTCAGCACGCCTCTCGACAAGTACGGTACGGCGGCGGAGGGCTTCAACATAGTCTGCACCACCTACCGCCTGACCGAGCACTACCATTACTGGACAAAAAACAATCCCGCGAATGTCGAGCTCATCCCGGAGCCGTTCGTGGAGATTCCGGCCGAGCTTGCCGGCGAGATCGGGATTAAGGGCGGCGAAAAGGTCAAGGTGACGAGCGCTCGCGGCGAGTACATCGCCAAGGCTTTCGTCACGCGGCGCATCAAGGCCATGACGATCGACGGGAAGAAGATGTACCAGATCGGGATTCCCATCCACTTCGGCTATCGCGGCATCGAGGAAGACGCAGGCCGGACGGCGCGCACGCCGGCCAACCTTCTTTCGCCTGCGGTTTTCGATCCGAACGCGTATACGCCGGAGTTCAAGGGGTTTTTGGTGAAGCTGGAAAGGGCATAGGAAAGGCGAGAAAACCGCCTCTGAAGGACGAACGTGGCAGTTGCCTCCAGTTGCTGCCAGCCGAAAGACGGATTAGCTCATGAATGTTCTATGCTTGATTCGCGGCCACAGATTCGGTCCATGGAGTTCTCCTCGGGGTAAGTGCCTTAGGGTACGCGTCTGTACCCGGGACGGCTACACTGAGACGCAGGAAGAACACGATTTCGGTCCCTGGAGTTCTGCTCAGGATAAGTGTCTAAGGGTACGCGTCTGCACTCGGGGCGGGCACACTGAGACGCAAGAAGAACACGATTGGGAGTGCGTCGGCGAAAGCGACATCTGGATTGGGGGTACCGACAGCAGTGAATTGGGCCACATTGGCAGCACTGCTCCCGCTAGCGTCGAGAAGTGCTCGCGCTGCGGCAAACAAGAGACTTTCCGAAAATACTAGAGGGATTGCTGTTTTGCACCTCGAGGTGCATCGCTTATTTTCGAAAGATATGGCCGGGGAACGCTTAGTTAGAGGCCCTTATGAGCCAAGCCACATTACGAATCCAAAGGATCTCCGGCCATGCCGGACCCATTCCCGGCGAAGGCATGGAGCGCGAGGAACAGGTTTGCAAGCTGGTGGACACCACCACCTGCATTGGTTGCAAGGCCTGCGAGATTGCCTGCCAGGAGTGGAATGATCTTCCCTTTGCCACCACGACTTTTGACAACACCTACCAGACCATGCCGGATACGGCCTGGAACTTCTGGAACCTGATCAAGTTCAATGAGCACGAACGCGAAGACGGCAGCATGATGCTGCTGATGCGCAAGGATCAGTGCATGCACTGCGCCGATCCCGGCTGTCTCAAGGCTTGCCCCGCCGACGAAGCCATCGTGCAGTACGCGAACGGCATCGTCGATTTCCAGCAGGACCACTGCATCGGCTGCGGATACTGCATCACCGGCTGTCCCTTCGACATTCCGAAGTTCAATCCCACCACTAAGAAGGTTTACAAGTGCACTCTGTGCTCGGACCGCGTCAGCCAGAGCCTGGAACCGGCCTGCATCAAGGCGTGTCCGACCGGCTGCCTGCACTTCGGTACCAAAGATGACATGAAGGACCTCGCCGAAAAACGCGCTACCCAGCTCCGCGAGCACTATGGATTTCAAAACGCCGGCGTCTATGACCCGCCGGGTGTGGGCGGCACCGGCGTCATCTACGTTCTGCATGATGTGACGCAGCCGGAGTCGTACGGCGGATTGCCGGCCAACCCTTCCATTCCGTGGACGGTGAGGCTGTGGAAGGCGCCACTCAAGTGGTTGGGTAATCTCGCCATGTTGGGCGGTCTGGTGGGGGTGACGCTCCATTATCTGCGGTTCGGACCGAAGACGGTCCACGACGGCGAGGAGGAGAAGCGCCCATGAGCACCACGACAGTCCTTCCTCACACTCGTACCGAGAGCGGTTCGGACGATCGAATCCTCCGCTACACGTTCGGCGAGCGCGTGGTTCACTGGGTTGCGGGTCTCTCCTACGTCTATTTGCTCGTTACTGGTCTCGCCTTTTGGTCCCCCTACCTTTTCTGGCTTGCCGATCTGGCCGGCGGTGGACCCACCGCGCGCTTCTGGCATCCCTGGACGGGCTTGCTCTGGTTTGTCGCGGTCTTCTGGATGTATATGGCTTGGCGTGGAGATATGCGCACCACTCCCGCCGATCGTGAGTGGGCGAAGCACATCGGCGACTACATTCGCAACCAGGACGAAAAACTGCCACCCATCGGCCGCTTCAATATCGGCCAGAAGCAGTTCTTCTGGTTGATGTTTTATGGCGGCATCACCCTCCTGCTCTCCGGTGTAGCCTTGTGGCTTGTGAACGATATCCCCTGGGGTTGGCGCTGGCTGCGCTACACCGCGGTTCTGATGCATGCCGTGGCGGCCCTGATCACGATCGGCGCCTTCATCATTCACGTTTACATGGGCACCGCCATGGTGCGCGGCGGTTTCACCTCGATCATCCGCGGTGAAGTCTCCGGTACCTGGGCCCGCATGCATCATCGCCTCTGGTACGAGCAGGTGAAGGGCACGCCTTCCGTGGAGAAATGACCAAGCCCGTCAGTGCGCCATCAAGGAAGTGGGACCGGCGCATCGAGCGCGCCCGCGCGTTGGCTGGCCAATATCCTTTTGCCACCGAGATTCTGACGTTCTACTCAAAGCTGACCGCTTTCCAACAGGGTTGCGATTCCCGTCTGCAGTCAACTCTTGGTGCCAGCTCAGCGGGCGCTCGGAACGGACAGCTCTCGCCCGACCTCAACCTCCATGAGCTCGAAGCCCTCCTGCCGCAGTTCCGGTCCTTTCTCTCCTTTCTCGGGCGCGAAGCGCCCTCCGCTTTGGCCGGGTTTGCGACCAGCCTCGAAAACAATGATCCTGGCCATTGGGCGCGGCTGCTGACGCGGTTCTGGCGCCGGACCGAGGGCGAGGAGGCCGGCGGAGTGAAAGAGAGACCGGCGGAAGCGGTGCGGCCGGAGACGCGAGCCGCGTTTTCCGATGGGGGCCTCAGCAGGTTCACCGCTTTGGCTTTTCTGCAGCCTTACGTCGAATACCTCGCCGGCCGCGCCGATATGCATCCGCCCGCCGTCCGCCGGCCCGTCTGCAGCTTCTGTGGGTCGAAACCTTTGGCGGGCGTTCTGCGGCCGGAAGGCGACGGCGCCAAACGGTCGCTGGTCTGCTCGTTTTGCTACACCGAGTGGGACTATCGTCGCATCGCGTGCCCGGCGTGCGAAGAGTTCCGCGATGAGAGAATGTGCGTCTATACAGCCTCGCAGTTTGAGCACGTCCGGGTTGAGGCCTGCGAAACCTGCAGGACCTACATCAAGACCGTCGATCTCACAAAAAACGGCCTGGCGCTCCCCGAGGTGGATGAACTCGCTGCCATCCCTCTCACCCTATGGGCAGACGGACAGGGCTATACGAAGCTCAGCCGCAACATCTTTGGCTCGTGAGCCGATCTTCTAGATTAGTGGAGGAGTGATTGTGCCGAGCCGATTCGGAACTTCGGTACTCGTAATGGGGATAGCGCTGGCATCGTGGCAGGTAGGCGTTCGATTTCTGGCTGGCCTCGCACTTCAGGATCCCGCGGAGCCGGCGGGCAACGGGCCTTCCCCGAAGCTGATTCCGCCGCCCTCGGGTGCCATCACGTTGGCCGACGTTGACCAGAAGGAGCTGCGCGCCATCGATGATGAGCTGGTCGCCTGCGGAACCCGCAATTCCCTTTCCTCGTGGACCGACCCGAAGCGCGGAATCGGTTGCGGTCGAGACCGCATCGTGGCCCGGCTGCAAGCAATTTCCAAAGCGACGGGTGGCAAGCTCGAAGTGAAGGTCGACCATTTCCAAGCGACCGCGCCGCGGACCCGCGACCAGCCGGTGCCGCTCGAGAACGTGGTGGCAATCCTGCCCGGAACCGATCCTGTGCTGTCCAAGACCGCGTTCGTCGTCTCCGGCCACTATGACTCGATGCCATCGAACGTGATGGACCCGACCAGCGATGCACCCGGAGCGGATGACGACGCCTCCGGCACTGCTGTATCGATCGGGTGCGCGCGCTTGCTTGCCGGTCGCCGACCAGCGCAGGGGTATCGCGCCACTCTCGTCTTTGCGGCCGTCTCCGGAGAAGAGCAGGGACTGCTGGGTGGCAGGCGCTTGCTCGATTATCTGCGCCAGAGCGGGTTCACGGTCGGCGGCATGCTGGACAACGACATTGTGGGCGCAGACTTCGCGCCGGGCGCGCCCCATCGGGTGCGTGTTTTCTCGGCAGGAGGTCCGGAAGGAGCCGACGGCCCTTCGCGGGAGCTGGCACGCACGGTCGAACAGATTGACTCGCCCGAGGCCGTGCGCCTCATCTTCCGCGTGGATCGCCTGGGTCGTGGCGGCGATCATATGCCCTTTGTCGAGGCCGGACTGCCGGCCGTGCGCTTCACCGAGCCCCTCGAGGACTACCACCACGAACATCAGACTCCGCGCCTGGAGAACGGCGTCCAGTTCGGCGACTTGCCGAGGTATCTCAACTTCGGGTTCCTCGCCGGCGTGGTGCGTGACAACGCCGAAGTGCTGCGAGAGCTGGCGCTGGCGCCAGGGCCACCGACAGACGTCTCCCTCTCGGGCGCGGTCACGCCCAGCGGCGTCGTTGGTTGGCAGGCTTCGAATGATCCTGATCGCGCTGGCTTTGAGCTTCTTTGGCGCGAGACCACGGTCCCGCGCTGGTCGGTCTATGACTTCGTCACTCAAAGCGGCGAAGCCACACTGACTGGCGTCTCGACGGATAATCATTTCTTCGCCGTGCGCTCGGTAGGCAATAATGGCGCACGTTCGATTGCCATACCGGCTGTGCCGAAGCCTCATCGCTAGTCAGCGCCCGCCTCGCCAGATTGATCGTGGCTCGCGCCAAGAGCTCATGCGCCGTCAGTCCCTAAACGCAGCTGCGCTCCTCGGCATCTGGGCGATTCTGCTGGTCCTCCATGCGCCTCTGCTCAGACTTCCGTATTATTGGGACGAGGCCGGATACTACGTCCCCGCCGCGCTGGACTTCTTGCGCCACGGGCTTCTAATTCCCACCAGCACGCTGCCGACGGGTCATACGCCGCTGGTGACGATCTACCTGGCGCTCGCTTGGCGCGCGTTCGGGTTTACCCCGCTTGTGACACGGGCCGCGATGATCCTGGTGGCCGGCGTCACCCTCCTGGTCACCGCCGCGCTGGCCCGTACCGTGTTTGTGAAGTCCGCCTGGGCGGCGAAAGGGACGGTTTGGAGCGCGATGCTGCTGGCGCTGGCTCCGCTGTTTTTCGCCCAGAGCTCGATGGCCCATCTCGATCTGGTCGTGGCGCTTTTCACGTCGCTCGCCATTCTTTTTCTGCTCCGCGAGCGCTGGCTTCTGTTTGGTGCAGCCGCTTCGCTCGCCGTCCTGAGTAAGGAGACGGCAATCGTACTCGTGCCGGTAGCGTGGATCTACAGATGGCTCGATGCGCGCCGGGCCGGTGAGACTCCAGCCACGATTTGGCTTTGGCTCGCTTCGCCGTGCGCCCCGCTGGCGGCATGGGCGCTCTACTATCACCACCACACGGGATTCTGGACGGGAAACGCCTCCTACCTCCAATACAACCTTTACTCCACGCTCAGTCCCGTCCGCATCTTGCTGTGTTTCCTGCGGCGTCTCCACGAAGTTTTTATCGCCGGCTTCAGTTGGGTGATCACCGCCGCGGCGCTGATCGGGGCCTGGTGGAGCCGCCGCCATTTGGCGGAGGCGGAGAAGACGATGGTGGAGCGCCGGTTCATCCTGCTGACCACTCTGCTGGCGGCCGCTTATCTGCTGATGCTCAGCATGGTGGGCGGCGCCATTCTGCCTCGTTACACGCTGCCCTTGTACCCGCCGCTCATCGTGCTCGCTCTCCTGTATGTATGGCGGCTGCCCGCGCGTGTGGCGCGAGGATGCTGCCTTTTGGCGGCGGCCTGTCTGGTGGCCGGCTGGTTCACCCGGCCGCCCTATCCGTTTCCATTCGAAGATAATCTCGCCTACGTGGATTTCATCGAGCTGCATCAGCAGGCGGCGGATTTTCTCTCCGCTTACGATCACGGCGAAGCGGGGAATCCACGAGGACTGCGCATTCTCACGGCCTGGCCGGCCTCGAATGAGCTCACCACCCCTGATCTGGGTTACGTCACCGATCCCCTTCCGGTGGTGCCGGTCGACGGCTTCGAGGCGCAGGATTTTCGGTCCGTGCAACCCGGGTCGTTCGACATCCTCTACCTCTACTCCCGCAAGTGGGAGCCGCCCGGAAACTGGCTGACGCGTTTCGCGGGGCTTCAACGCGTCGAGGCTCGATACTTTGACTATGCACCCCAGGCGCCGGCGGCGGAGCTGGCGGCAAAGTTTCGCCTCAGACTCCTGGCGCGCTGGGAGCGCCGGGGTCAGTGGGTGGCCATCTTTGAGGCCGACCGTTCCGAGCCGTAAAAAGTTCATAAAAAGTAAGGCTTCATCGGGTGACTAGCCAGTATCGCTTTCGTCTCCAAGGAGATACTGGCGTATTTTAAGTAAGCTATTTTATTTCAATACGATAGCCGGTGTTCACCAGGCTGAGCCGCATGCCGTCCGAGTCTAAGACATCTGGTATCATGAACATGCTGGGTTTCAGCCGTAACACATCTGCTTTCAACGAGATGCTGGGATTCTGGAAATTCCAAAAATAGTATCTTATTTATTTTGTTAAAGATACTGGACTCGTTCGTACAAAATTCGATTTCCCCCCCACCTTCGACGCTTGCCCGGCCTCTTCCGCCGAGCGGCGTCAGCGCTCTTTTGCCAAGGTCCCGCCAAAATCCAATTGCGAGACATTTTTGGAAGTCATTTGTTTTCTGAAACATCGTGGCTTCGTTCGTAACTCCATTGGGGTTGGCCCGGGCCTGGACTCTGCCATGGTCCCTGGCACAATGCAAGATCTGGCTTGGATACGGAGGCTCGACCGCCCCGTCGAGATATTTTTTCAACCCCCTTGTTTTCATCAACATCGTGGCTTCGTTCGTAAGCTCTGGACGGGATCGGTGGTTCACCAGGCTGTGGTGCTTCCCGGCGGTACGCGGTCCGGCGGACTTCAAGACTTTGGCGCCATAGGCGCTCAGCTTGGGGGGCACGACCAGATAGGAGTTGGCCAGTGGCATGGAACGCTCCTTCGGGGGTCTGCGCGGGCGGACGCCTCCTCCGGCTTCGGGCCAGCATTGCCCGGTTAGGACGATCATGAAACGTGAGGAGCCGGGTATCAAGTCAAACGTGGGTCAATTGTGCGGCCTAGCCCCAGCAGGGATGATATCTTACCGGTGCTCCTCGATACCACGGCTTTCGCCGAGGGGCGTTCCACTGGCGTGACACCTCTGATTTGGAGAGAAAAGGTTCGATTTGAGAAGGGCGAGGCGGTTGATCGTAAACGCCCACTACTTGAGCAATCTAGTTGCGACCCAGCGGCTGCCCTGCCTGCTCAAAGTCTTTGCTGCCCAAAGGCTCTGTTCCCACTTGTTGTAGACGGCCTCCGCGGAGCGCATAGACGGCCTTGAACTTGCCGTTGCCGGTCGCGTTTCCGCCGGCCGCTTCGCATCCGTGGCGGTCCGTGTACCAGACCACGAACCGACGCTCGCCGTCAGCACCTGTTACGCTCGAAAGATAAAATGCGATTTGTGAGGGTGGAATCTCAATCTTCGTGACTAGTTGCATAGCCGGGGCTTGACGTCCCGGCGGTTCAGCTTGCGCGCGGGATGCCAGTCGGTACACGGCCAGAACCTGCGGACCGTAACTGTTGAGGTCTTCGTTCTGCCGGTCCGTCAAAGTAACCAAGTCGGTGGTGCGCTCGCCTTCCGGAGTGGCAAGCAGGCCCTTGATCTGGAAAGGACCTCCCTCGACCGGCCACACTTGTCGATAGGCCATGTCTCCGGGAAGGAGCGTGCCAGGCGCGTAGATCCTCGGACCGCCCCCAAACATGGACATGTCGCACCGTAAGGCGGGCGTGTGCCAGTCCCAGGCTACGAGCTCGTACACTCCGTTACGATTGAGATCGAGGAACTCATAAGAAGCCGCGTCGAACAACTTCGCCGGAGACCCGTCCGGCATCAACAGGTAGGTGGTGCCCCAGTAGGCGCCGCCCTGGACGTCAATCAGCGTTTTAGGAGTGTCCGGGCCCTTGGGTGGCCGGCAAAAGCTAAATTTCACCTGGGGGCCCCCGGTTAATGTGAATTCACGGAGCAATCTGGCCAGCCGCCCCTTTGGGCCGATGAAGACCTGAAAACCATGATCCGCAAGCCCGGTTGGGATCCAGGGTTCGTCCCAACCAAGCATGGCTTCGTCTTCGCCCGCATCGAGGTCAAAAACGCCCAGCAATTTCGCTCCGCGGTGCCACGATCCTGGCGGGAGTGACAGTAAGACGTCATTGGCCCCGGCGGCGCTACCGTTGCCGACGATTCGTCCGTCGTCGAGCAGACGATAATCGTCGCCGTTGCTGACGCAAGTCAGTCCGGAAGTGGTCAGGCTCCGCTCCTGGCACTGGACTTGGCCGGAGGCGAGGATCAGCAGAAATAAGAAGGTCAGAAGGTGCTTCACAGCATCATTGGAGCGGCATTCTAGAAATCCGGCGAATCGCCCGACGACGGCGGGTCAGCGGCCGCAGGACGTGAACTCATCTGCCGTGCCGGCAACCCGCCATCCGACCGCTGCGCGATCCTCATGGAACCCAGGTTGGCCACATAGTGTGCGACGCCACGGTAGAGACCTTCGGCGATCTGCTGCCGGTACTGCGGCTGGCGGAGCAGGCGTTCATCGCGGGGATTGGTGAGGAAAGAGATTTCGGCCAGAATCGACGGCATGTTGGCGCCGATCAACACCACGAAAGGCGCTTTCTTCAGGCCGCGATCAGGCGGACTCACGCCGCCGTGAGCTTCGGCGGACTCCAGCGAATGATCCACCTGGCGGGCGAACTCGCTAGACTCCTCGATCTTCTCGGTAAGCGCAATCTTCTTGATCAGGCTCTGAAGTTGGTAAACCGACTCCTGCGAAGTGGAGTTCTCCCGCGCCGCCACTTCCAGGCTGTTCGGGTCCGAAGTGAAGTTCAGGTAGTACACTTCGATGCCGCGGGCGCTCGGATCATGGCTGGCGTTGGCATGGATGGAGATGAATAGATCCGCTGACCGTTGGTTGGCGATGGCCGTTCGCTCTTCGAGAGGGATGAAAGTATCATCGCTGCGGGTCATGACCACGTCGCTGCCCATCCGCTGCTCAACCAGCTTACCCAGCCGGAGCGCCACATCGAGGACGACCTCCTTTTCTTCCAGGCCGAGGGGGCCGATGGTTCCGGTGTCGTGGCCGCCGTGGCCCGGGTCGATGACGATGCGTGCGATCTTCAAGCCCAGCGCGCGCGTCAGCGTGGCTGAGCCGGACGACGTCTGAGCGGAGTGCTGGGCACTCCCGGTCGCCGCCTTGCTTTCCTTGGTCGTGCCCTTGGTGATGGCCGTGGTGGCGGAGGTTCCGCTCCCGCCGGAACCGTCGGCGGGCGGCGCACCCGTGACCGGCACGGAAAGATCGTATTCTTTCACGTTGCCGTTAGCCGTTTCAGCCGGCTTGCCCGCAGTGGCAGCGGGCTCGTCAGACGACTGCCGGCTCTCGGCCGCGGCGGAAGGTTTCGGAGCCGAACCGGAGGCGGGAGCGATGGACGGACTCGTGATTGTGGGCTTGGCCGCGACGCTGCCGGCTCCCGGCGACGGCGCCGGCGAACGGGCGGCCATGAGCGGCTGCGGCCCGTGAACGTCGATGATCACGCGAAAAGGGTTGGGGAGTGAAAAGACCGAGTAATCTCCGATTTTTTCGAGGTCGAGCACCACTCGCGTGACATCCGGCTTGAACTGAGCCACCCGAATCTGTTGCAGGAATCCGTTACCCACCGGAAAAGCTTTGCCGGCCAGAGTGTGGCTCAAACGAGTGCCCGGTAGATCAAAGACGAGGCGATCCGGGTGGCTAAGGCGCACCGCCTGAAACTTCGCTTCGTCCTCGACGCTAATCACGATGCGCGTGTAGTTTGGGCCTTCCCAGAAGCGCACATCGTTGACCGCAACCACCCGGCCCGAGGTTCCACCTTGGGCTGCGGGGCCGGAATTCGAAGCTTCGGCCGCGCGCGCTTGCTCGGCGGCCCGCGCTGCCAGGCGGCGGTTCACCTCATTCAGTCGGAGCCGGGCCTCAGGCGCCTGCTGTACGTACGGATACCTTGTCAGAAACTGGGTGTAGTCCTTGGCAGCCTCTTCAGGATTTTCCAGGTCTACCCGATAGACCTCCGCCATGGCGAATAGGGCGTCGCGCGAAGTCGCCGCCGTTGGATACTGGTCCACCAGGAACTGATAAGCGGCCACCGCGCTCTCGTAATAACGGTCGGTCGCAAAGACCTTTCCCATTTCGCAGTAGATCTCGGCTTCGTCGGCGATGGCGCGGGGAGTCTTTGGATAGCCGGGGTCGGTCCGATAAACAAGATCGAAGGCGCGGAGCAGCTTGAGGTAGTCCTTCAGAGGACGCGATCCAGGATGCCGGGCTTCAACAGCGGTTCGCATCTGAACCGCGCTGTCGTAAGCAGCCGCGGCACGCTCACGCTTGCTGGCGGCTCGCGCCGGGGGCGGAGCCCAGGCGAGCAAGGCCGTGACGGCGAGCAGGGCCCAAGTGAAGGATGACTCCGGCCCTAAGATCGGGGTCCGGCCGGGTCTTCGCGATGGCTGACAATCCCGAAATATCGCCCTATTGGGCAAAATGGGTGACTCCTCGCGCGTCCACATACCGGTAGATGGGAGCCGGGCTTACAGGATCGCTTCGTGTATGAGCCGAACCCGGGCTTGATGAAGGAAGCTTTGGATTGGGTGTTCCCGCGTCTGATTGCGATCTTAAAGCGGCCGAGGGCGCCGGGTAAACCGCCCTAACCTTGCGCACGTAATTCTGTGTCTCTTCGAATGGAGGAATGCCCTGTCGTCGCGAGACGGCCCCTTCGCCGGCGTTGTAAGCGGCGAGCGTCAACGGCACCTCGCCGTTAAAACGCTTGAGGAGCTCGCCGAGGTAGCTGACTCCGCCGCGGATGTTCTCAGCCGGATCGAAAGGGTCCTGAACGCCGAAGCGGGAGGCCGTCGCGGGAACAAGCTGCATCAGCCCGAGCGCCCCTTTTGGAGAGCGGGCGCGGATATCGTAGCCCGACTCCACGCGCATTACGGCGTCGACAAGCTTGGGGTCCACCGCGAGCGACCGTGCCGTCTGGCCGATCAGTTGACGGATGAAAGAGTTGGGGGGGTTCGAGTCCCCGGGCAGCGGGTCAGCGGGGTCGGGACGGCCCCAGTCGCCGGCATTCACGTAGGCCACCTGTCCCCCGGCATTCTGGGTAA
Organism: Terriglobia bacterium; assembly: GCA_036521995.1. GTDB lineage: Bacteria > Acidobacteriota > Terriglobia > UBA7540 > UBA7540 > Gp13-AA77. The sequence goes on from DATDGR010000339.1 coordinate 12,284, forward strand.
GCGCGATGTGGTCCTGAGGAGGAGAAGGGCTGGCTGAGACAAAAGTGGCGGAGACAACACTAACCACTAGCGCCGAAGCGGTGATGAGAGCGGCGGGCTTCCAGTTCGTCTTCATTGAGCTCCGAGCCCCGCCCGAGCGGAGCTGAAGAACCCATCCCCTCGCATTCCTCATCGTTGCCGTGAACCGCACGCGAAGCGTGAGGCTTGGCGCCACGGCGTGCCCGAGGGCACCCAAGGCTGGATTATACCACTTAGTCAAAAAACTGGAATACTTTCATCGCTCACTCATTTTTTGCTGCCCGCCGTAAACCAGCGTGACCCCGCTCAGGTAGACCCTGCCCTGCGACTCCTCTCTGGAAGCGTTTTCGATCATGAAAAGGCTGTCCCAGCGGATGGGGTAATGAATAACGCCGTCATTCGCTCCTCCCGAGTGAGTGCCCCGCGGAGTGTCCATTAAGATCAGCACGTAGCGCCAGCCGTGCCAGTTGATGGGCCCGCCACCTTCCTGGAAGGTCTGCCCGGTGGAGTCCGTGAATCTCAGATAGGGCAAAGTGCCGGACGCATCTCCCCTGAGCCAAAGACCTAGGGCCCTCGGTTCGCCCTCGATCTGTGCCAGCTTAGGATCGGTCGAAACGATGCGCAAGCTGGAGCCGGCCGCCGGCAGGCGGAATGCGATCTGGAGCGCGGCCATACCGGTCTGAGGCGGCCCCTCGGGCGGCAGACCGATGGCGAGCGCGCTCACGGCCGAGTCCGCGCCCCCCTCGGCAATCAGGTGATAGCCTGCGGGTACGGAGCCCACAGGGTCGCCTAAAAAATCAGCCAGCCGGCGAAACCGGCTTGTCAGGGTCGTACTCACGACGTCCTGATCCTCATCGAGCACGGCTACGCCGAAGCCGTACTCGGCCTCGGGCGATTCCTCAAGCGGCAGCCTGACGGTGGCCTCCTTGTCACCTTGCTTCAAATTGAGCCTCTCGCGACCTGACGCGAGCTTCAAGCCTCGGGGTTCGACCGCGCGGATCGAACCGCGGAAGGCATCGCCTGAAGGGTTGAGGATCGACACGGGCAGGAATGCTGCGGTGGCGGGCAGCACGGTGACCCGAAGAGGATTCGAAGGAACGATCCAGGTGGTCTGGGCGACATTACCCAGCTTCCCGGCCGCAATCTCCACCCGCAGAGGAAGCGGGTCGACCGATCGCGTCACCGCTCCCACCCGCAAGCTCAGGTCGGCTTCCTCGCCCGGCTCGGCCTTCGCGGGCGGACCCGCCTCCCAGGGTGCGTTTTCCGCCTGCACATCGAAACGGATGGACTTGGCCAGCGGGTTCTTCACCTGAAGGTGAAGGGGTAAGACGGCCGGAGCCCGGACCATGATTTCAAGCGGAAGGCTGCGCCAGGTGGCGGCGATGGCTAACAGTTCGTTCGGTTGCTGCGGGACGAGGTATTGGGGTTCGCCCGTCAAGGTCACGTCAAGGCCGTGGCGGCCGGCCTCCAGGGGCGCCAGCTTCTCACCCGTCAATCCGGTGTCGAGGAAAACGCCAGGGCTCGCGGGCAGGGTTGCGGCGTGCGGTGGGCCAGTAGTCCAGGCGACCAGGCGCACATCCTCGCCTTTGGCAAAAAGAAGAAGGTAGTCATCAGCGCGTACCAAGGCGAGCCGTTTGTTGAAGTGGAAACCTGCGAGAAATTGGGTGAGCGCCTTGGCGGCCAGATAAGCAGGCTTCGGGAGGAACGCGTCCGGTGACGCGGTCGCGCCGGGCGGCGCCGGAGAACCAATGAGGCCGAAGTGCACTTCCGGGTCGTGCGGGTCCGCGCCGTCGCGCCAGTCGTACCAGATGGTGAGCGGCACGTCATTGGCGAGATCGGTGAGCCACTCCCGCACCACCATCTGCGCCTGCTTCCGCTCGTTCATCCCGGTCCACAGGGCGGAGTAGCCCCACTCACTCACGATGATCGGGATGGTCTTGCCGGGCGGAGCGTAATTCCGGATCAGCAGGCGCACCTGGCGAAGGTCGTCCGCCACCGTCTCCGGGCTGCTGGCCGAGCGATAGGGATGGATCGAGACCGCGGACCAGTAATTGAGCAGTCCGGCCCGAAAGCAGGCTTCAAGGAAGGGAGGATCGATGACGGCGCTGGCGGGTCCGATCAGCTTCTCGCCGGGTGCGGACTCTTTGAGGGCCTCGCCGGTGGCCAGCGCCAGCCTAATGTAGTCGTCCGTGCTTGGCCTGGGTGTCCAGAAGCGCCAGTCGGGCTCGTTGTACATCTCCCACTGGACGCCTCGGCCGCCAAAGTGAGTGGCTGCCGCCGCCGCCCAGTGGGCAAAAGCCTGACGACCCTCGTCGCTGGCCGGCGAGAGCCCCTGATCATATTGTGGGTTTGAGTAGTCCAGGATGAATATGGGGTGGAGGTGATTCGAATCCAGCGCGGCCATCAGTTGATCGTAGGCCGAAAAGTCATATTCACCCCCGACGCGCTCGGTCGCGGCCCAGGAGAAATCCATCCGGATCCAACGGACACCGGTGGCGGCCAGCATCGCCATCTCGCCGGGCGCCGGATCAACGAAGTGAATGTTGATGCCGAAGGCGTCGGCGGCCTCGGGCGTTCGATCAAGTACGGAGTCGGCTTGCGCCCCCAAAGCCGCGGTCACAAACAGCACGGCAAGCACGGCTTGCCCCGCGGCAAGGCGCCAACGCCTACCCGGCCCTCCGTCTTGGAATCCTAAAGCCAACACCTGCCACCTAGCGCGCGGGCAACGTCCCTGCTGCCCAGTACGAAAGTACCAGCCGAAAGTGGTCCGAGAGCACTCTCCGAACCTCGACCATACCCGCCGAAGACCCTTCTGTCGGCGAGACTTGTGGATGAATGTCAGTCTCGATCGCCAAAACTAAATCAAAGGAACCCCATGCGCCTGCGATCTCATCTGCTGGTGGTACTGCTCTTCATCGGTATCTTGGTGCTCGCCACTCCCGGTTTCAGCCAGCAATCGAAGATATCTCCCGATCTGCAGGGGGTCAACCCTCTTTCAAACGTCAACGTCATTGTACAGTTTAGCCAATCGCCATCGTTGCTGACGCTGGAAGAGATACCCCTGCTGGGAGGAACCGTCAAGGGCACCCTCGCGCTGGTCAACGGCCTATTGTGCTCTCTCCCGGTCCCCCTGCTGGAGGTCGTTGCATCGCTCCCTGGGGTCACCTATATCTCGCCCGACCGGCTCGACATTCCTCTGCTCGACAACTCGGCCGCCGCTGTGAACGCCAGCACCGCCTGGCAATCCGGATGGACGGGCCAAGGCATCGGGGTGGCGATCATCGACAGCGGCATCTCAAACCATGCCGACCTCGACGACTCCCGGGGTCGGTTCCGGGTGGCCTACAGTCAGGATTTTACGGGCACCGGCGGCACCAAGGACCAGTATGGTCACGGCGAGCACGTGGCCGGAATCGTGGCCGGTGACGCTGCGGACTCCATTTGCGCGAATTGCACGCGCCAGTTCCGGGGTATCGCGCCTGCGGCCAGCCTGATCAATCTGCGGGTGCTCGATCAGAATGGCGCCGGGACCGACAGCCAAGTGATCGCGGCCCTCGCGGAAGCCATCGCGCTGAAAAACGTCTACAACATCCGGGTCATCAATCTCTCCATCGGGCGCCCGGTCTTCGAGAGCTACCGATTCGATCCTCTGTGCCGCGCTGTGGAAGCAGCCTGGAAGGCAGGCATCGTGGGGGTGGTGGCCGCCGGCAACAACGGGCAGGATGATTATCAGGATACGGGCGGTTGCGGTACCATCACCGCTCCGGGTAACGACCCCTACGTGATCACCGTCGGCGCCATGAAATCGATGGGCACGCCGCAGAGGACCGATGACCTGATCGCCAGTTACAGTTCGAAAGGACCCACATCCATCGACCACATCGTGAAACCGGACCTGGTGGCGCCGGGAAACCTCGTGGTCTCGCTGATGGCCAACAATGGATCCGCCACGCTGCCTGAGAGTAATCCTCAACTTGACGTTCCGGTCTCCTACTATGAGAACACCACGTCGACGTCTCTGTCCTCTCAGTACTTTACGCTGGGCGGCACCAGCATGGCGACGCCCGTGGTCACTGGCGCGGTAGCGGACCTTCTGCAGGCGGACCCGGCGCTGACGCCGGATCAGGTGAAAGCCCGGCTGATGCTGACCGCTTACAAGCAGTTCCCGCTGTCCAGCACCGCCACCGACCCCACGACCGGTCAGACCTACACCAGCTATTACGACGTCTTCACGGTCGGAGCCGGCTATCTGGATATCGCTGCTGCCCTGGCAAGCTCCTCGGTCGCCTCGGGTACGGCGCTGTCGCCCACCGCCACCTACAACTCTTCCACAGGATCAGTGTTCCTCGTGAGTGACCCACCGTCCGTATGGGAAACCAGTCCCGTCTGGTCCGACGGTTCCGTTTGGGGTAACCAGTCGGTATGGGGAACACAAGTAGTCTGGGGCAATCAATCCGTGTGGGGCGATCAGTCCGTCTGGGGCACTCAATCGGTGTGGGGCACTCAATCGGTGTGGGGAACTCAAAGTGTTTGGGGGACCCAGTCGGTGTGGGGCACCCGATCCGTGTGGGGAACCAGTGCTGCCGACGACGCCGAGTTAACGATGATCAACGGCGAGCAGTAAGAATCACGCAGCATCACTTTTCGTATCTTGACGGTCTAACCGAATTCCCGTTCAAAAGGCAAGGGGCCATTCTCCAACCATGAATGGCCCTTATTTCGTTGCCGCGCCAGATTCGCACCCACAAGACTCAGGATTCGCCCGCCGCCGATTTGGAATGTCTCACCGAAGTAGCGCCGTAAAGGTAGACAGCGGACGATAAACGGCGGTAGCCACGGCGAGCGTCTTCATCGCCGTGGGCTTGCTCGCAGCCGGAACAAAAGAGCGACGACACCGCGCGCCAGTTTCGCGCCAGGCTTGCTTCTAGAAAAAAGCCGAAATCCCACCTACGATCCCGCCCGCTAAGTTTCAGTTTGACAAGCAAACGTACCCTAGTTTAGTCTAGGGATGTGGTGGTGGAGTTTGACCCATGAAAAAGCCTGACCAGCGAGGTCTGTTTCCCGGTGCGCTGGAAATGATGATTCTGCGAACGCTGAAGCGGCAGCCCCTGCACGGCTACGCTCTCGTCCAGCACATCAAGCGCACGTCAAACGATTTGCTTCAGATCGAAGAAGGCTCGCTTTACCCCGCGCTGCAGCGCCTGCTGAAGGAAGGACTGCTGACGGCGGAATGGGGCCTCTCTTCCACCAACCGGCGCGTTCGGACTTACAGGTTGACGCCCGCGGGCGCCCGGCAACTGGACCGCGAGGTATCGAAATTCGAGCGCATGTTGGAAGGCATCAACCGCGTCTTGGCACCGGGTGAATCATGAATTGGATCAAACAACTGCTCTCACGCCGCCGTCTCTACAGCGATCTCTCCGAGGAGATTCAGGAGCACCTGGAAGAGAAGATTGACGAGCTGGTGGCGCGCGGAATGTCAAGGGAAGACGCAACCCACGCCGCCCGGCGCGAGTTTGGCAATGTGACTCTGCTCGAGGAACGCGGCCGGGAGGTTTGGCAGTGGCCGTCGCTCGAGAGCTTTCTCACTGATATTCGTTACGGACTGCGCCAGTTGCGACGTAATCCTGGTTTCACGGCCGTCGCAGTGTTGACCCTGGCTCTGGGCATCGGCGCCAACACGGCCATGTTCACCGTGATTGACAGTGTGCTCATTCGACCCCTGCCCTTTCGGGACGCGGAGCGCATGGTGGAGATGGAGACCAGGTACGGTTCGAATGTATCGGGAGTGGCTTGGCGCGACTATCCGTTGATCCGCGACCAGTGCCAGTCGCTTGAGAATGTTGCGGCCTATAATCCGGGCTCGGCGGTGATCCTAGCTGGCGGAGGCGCGCACACGGTGGCCGCAGTGACGGTAACCGCGAACCTCTTTGATCTGCTCAGCGTTCGACCTGCTTTGGGGCGCGCCTTCCTGGACGCCGACTCTCGGCCAGGAGCTCGCCCGGTGGCGATCCTGAGCGCCCGCGCGTGGCGTGAATACGTTGCCGCCGACCCTCATGTCCTTGGCCGAGAGATTCGCCTCCTGGGTTTGTCTTACACTGTGGTGGGCGTGATGCCGGACAACCTTCCCTTCCCTTTCGGCGAACCCAACAGTGGATCGGCTATTTGGCTGCCTTTTCAAGCAGTGCCCGAAATGGCGACGAACGCAAGCCTCCAAGCAAGCCTGACGGTCGGGAAGCTGAAGCCGGGCGTTCAGCTCCGATCCGCCCAAGTCGAACTTGCGGTGGTCAGCAACACGATTGCAGCCAAGGATGGGTACCGCGCTGGGCACCTGCGCTTCGTCCTAAGGCCTCTTACTGAGGTCATCGCAGAGGGTGCGCGACCAGCCCTGCTAGTCCTCGCTGCAGCGCTGATGCTGGTCCTCCTGATTGCATCCCTCAACGTCGCGAATCTTCAATTAGCGCGACATCTGGCGCGCCGCCAGGAACTCGCCGTGCGGGCCGCGCTCGGAGCAGGACGAAGCCGCCTTCTGCGCCAGTTGATGGCGGAAGGCGCGGTGCTGGCGATTGCCGGAACAGTCGCAGGGTTGGGGTTTGCGTGGGCGGCGCTGGCAGCGGTGCATCGACTGCCGCCCAATTTCATTCCCCGCGCCGACGAGATCCAACTGCGGTTACCAGTGTTCGCGATGCTGGCAATCTTCGCGGCCGTGACGACGATTCTTTCCTCGCTCGCTCCCGCTGTTCTCGCCACTCGCACGCCTTTGGAGGAAGTACTTCGGGAGGGATCAGGGGGATCGACCGCAGGGAAGAAGCGCGCGCGCTTGAGCGAATGGCTGGTGGCGGGTGAGGTGGCTCTCTCCGCCATTCTGCTGGTTTCCGCGGGTCTGCTGTTTCACACCCTCTACAATCTTGAGCACATCCGCTTTGGCTTCGATCTCGATCAGGTGACCACCTTTACCGCGACGCCCGCGAACGCCATGGGAGATGTGCAGGCGCTCGCCACTCAGAAGCCTTTTTCGAATCCACCCACAGAATCCATCGTGAATCGGGTCTATCAGCCAATAGCGGACCGCCTTCGTCAACTGCCTGGCGTCGTGGACGTGGCCTTCAGCGCCTGGGCGCCATTCGACCACAACACGATGTGGGTGAACTATAGAAGCCCCAAGCACCCGGAGGTTGGGCCGCGCGGTGTGATGTCGCAGATATGCCTGGTGAGCTCCGGCTACGCGGCCGCGATGGGAATGCCCATCGTTGCGGGTAGGATGATTGCTGATAGCGATACCGCGGCGAACACTTCGGTGGCTGTTGTGAACCAAACGTTCGCAAGGCTGGCCTTCCGAGGTGAGAATCCAGTCGGCCAGCAGATCATCGATGGCACACCCGCAAAACATGTCTATACAATCGTGGGAGTTCTGGGTGACGCCCGCCAACACGACCTGACGCACACTCCGGACCCGGAAGTTCTTTTGGCTTACCAGCAATTTCCCACAACCTGGCGTCTCTACTCTTTCATCGCAGCCTCTGGTACAAACTACATCATCAGGACGCGGGGAGACGTGCATTTGACCGCCGCCATCCGCCAGATTTTTCGGCAGTCCGCTCCCGACTTCGCACTGGATCACTTCCGCACCATGCGCGCAGCCCTGGACGAGGTGACTTTTAACCAACGCCTCGGCCTGTATTTGACGGCTTCCTTCGCGGGGGTCGCAATCCTGATGGTGCTGACCGGGCTTTACGGGGTGCTCTCGCAGCTGGTCGGGCAAAGGCGGCGAGAGATCGGCATTCGCATGGCACTGGGCGCGTCGCGTGCCTCCATACAGGCCATGATTCTGCGCCGGGCTTCGCTGGTAACCATCGTCGGTTTGGTGGCTGGCCTGGCGGCTTCGCTGGCGGCAGGACGTCTGCTCCGCGCCTTTCTTTTCGGGGTAAAGCCCATCGATGGATTGACGTATTTTGCTGTCGCTATCGTGCTGCTGGCCGTCAGCATCGCTGCCGCGTCAATCCCCGCCCGAAATGCGGCGAGAACCGATTTTCGGACAGCTTTGCAGTAGGACACTGATGAGGGGGCGAACTTCAGCGCGCGTAGCTCAGCGAGCGTAGCGCAGGGCTCGTTTCTCAAGCCCCTTCGCGGTGCTCAGGGCAAGCTCTGCGGCTCTTCGATTTGTTTTCTTACCGGCCCTCTCATAACTCGAAGAACTCTTCCCATCAATGGCCCTGGCCCAGTTTCAGGTTCTACTCTTTGAATGATTCTTCCGTGCTGAGGATGCCGTGCGCCAGCCAGCCCAACAGCGGTGATGTTGCTTCGTTGCCTTACTCAGCGCGAAGCGCTTGGACGGTATCGACTCGCGCAGCGCGGGCCGCAGGCACTAACGAAGCCAGGACCGCAGCCATGAGGATGACGGCCGCCGATCCTATCAACGGAAGCGGCCCGGGAAGCTGGAGGGCTGGGACGTAGTTACCGGCCAGGCGCGACAAGCCCCAGCCCACGAGGGCGCCTGCCGCGACACCGATCGCAGCCATCGTCGCCCCGTCGACGAGCACCCCAGCCAATATCTGGCGAGGATGAGCTCCCAGGGCGAGCCGGATTCCAAACTCGCGCGTCCGCCAGCTCACCGCAAAAGCCAGCACACCGGCAACTCCGACTATCGAAATCGCCAGGGCCAAGGCGGCAAACCCTCCGAACACGACAGCATTCACACGGTTGTTCGCCAGAAGCTCGGTGCGGACATCTTGCAGCGTGCTGGCGTGCTCCACGGGTTGAGTGGCGGCCACAGCTTTAATGGTGCGGGTGACCACAGGAACCAGCGCGTAGGGATCGCCGTTTGCGCGCACGAACAACCGGGCCTGGAAGATGGGCCCCTGCCAGAGCGGCTGATACACGGTCATATTGGGTTGGGGAATGATGTTCGCGTCGTCGACGTCGGCCAGCACACCCACGATGCGGCGAGGCTCGGAACTGATACCGATGAACTTGATTAGCGGGTCGGTCCACATGATATGCCGGTTGAGGGCGCCTTGCCCGGGAAAGAACTGCTGAGCGATGCTCTTGCTGACGATCACCACAGGTTCGCTACCGATACGATCACCCTCGTTGAAGTCACGCCCCTCGACAAGCGGAATCCCCAGCGTGGCGAAATAGTTTGGGGAAACAAAGCGGAACCGCGTACGCAGATCGTCTCCGTTCTCGCGCTTTCGGCCCTCGACCCCGAATTGCAAGGTGAAGCCCAGAAAGAGACCGTCGCGCCAGGGAGCGGTCATCGCCGTTGCAGCGCTTTCCACTCCCGGCAACACGCTCACGCGGCGCTGGACTTCCTGGTAGAGTTCGGCCACCTGCTGCGGCGTGCGGCCATCGGATATCAAGGGCAGGTTCGCAGTGAGAAGGTGTCCGGTTTCAAATGCCGGCTGCGCTTTCTGTAGCGTCACCAAGGTCGCGACCAGCGCGCCCGCTCCGGCCAGCAGGACGAACGATGCGGCCACCTGGATGACCGTAAAAATCCGAATTCCGCGACGGCTCCTGGTAACGCGACCGGAGCCGCTAGCGAGTCCCAGCCCGCGAGAGACATCCGCGGAAGGCAGACGGGGAACGAAAGCGAGAAAGACTGCCGCCAACAATGCCAAGGCCAGTCCCATCCAGAGCACATTGAAATCCGGGGTAAGATCCGCCGCTCTCACTGAGAAGCGCAGCGCGTACCGCGCCAGCACCGCGACCATCGGTATGGCTAGCAGCACGCCAGCCAGGGCTCCACTGCCACAAAGAACCAAGGCTTCTGCCAGGAGCGACCGCCGGAGGGCAGCCGAGGTTGCTCCCAGCGCCACGCGGGTAGCCAACTCCGTTTCACGACGAACGGTTCGGGCAAGGATCAGATTCGCGACGTTCGAGCAGGCGATGAGAAACAGCAGCCCGGATGCGCCAAACAACAGCCACAGGATGGTCCAGGCGCTGGAATTGATCTCGTCGCGCAGCAGCTTGGCGCCGATGCGAAAGTGATACTGCGGTTTGTAGACTTCGGGGTGCGCCGAGAGCATGGCGGCGTACACGGCGTCGAGCTCGGCGCGCGCGGACTTGAGGCTGGCCCCTGGCGCAAGCCGTCCGAAGACTTCGGTCATGCGATGCTCGCGCCCCTGCACCATGGTGGCGGAGAGGTGGTGCGGGCTAGTGACGATGTTGGCGATGATTTCCGTGTCGGCCGGGTAAGGAATTGAGGGCTCAAGAACTCCGACCACGACGGCCGTACGGTCTTGACCTAGACTCCCCAAATGGACCACCTTCCCGAGCACGTTTCGATCACCATGTAGGGAGTTGACCCAGAACCGGTACGTGAGGACCACGGCGCCGGCGGCGTTTGGACCGTCGTCGTTCGCGTTGAGCAGGCGTCCGAGCACCGGGTGCAGCCCGATCACCTCAAAGTAGGCGCCGTCCACGACGCCCGCGTGAATTTCACGCGTTTCGGTCAACCCTTGCTCCGTGAAGTCGATGGTGGAGAAGGTGCCGAGTGCACTGATCGTCTTCAGGTGGGCGCCGATGTCAGTGATCTCCGGGACCGAGAACGTGGCGTCGTCGATTTGCATGCCCGGCACGCTCTGCTGGATGTAGATCAGGCGATTTTCATCGCGATTCACCAGTGGGCGCAGAAGCACGCCGCGCACGATGCTGAAAATGGCTGCGTTCATGCCAATACCGAGCGCCAAGGTAAGGGCCACCGTGATCCACAGTGCGGGCGCCCGCCCCAGTGAACGCACGGCAACTCTTAAATCGCCAAGCAGGCCGGTTGCGTAGCTGGTTATGTGAGTGATCGCTCCAGCCGCATGTTCCGACTCGTCGATGGTGTAGTTCGCCACTTATCCCTCCTTTAAGTCTAGGTCGCTTCACGACCGCGGATTTCGACATCCGCCGAAAAAAATAGTGCTGAAGCTTTGCCGACATTTCATCGGGCGCTTCAGGGCGGGCGGGACGTCCGCTCCTCCTGGAGGGATGGCGCAGAGTGCAGCTCTGCGGTGTTATCTCCCTTCCGGGCGCCGTAACCTTCTCCCTTCGCTGGGCGATGATCCTTCTGGACTCGTGCCAGTCGACCAACGCCACTTTAAGCCTACCCAACCGCAGTTTATCACCACCAGCGGCGCACCAGGGTGAGCGTGGCCGTCTGGGATTTCAGCGAGACTGCGCTTGACAACGTCCCGCCTGTCGAGTAAACTGACGAGTTACTTAGGGTATGGTTCAGTGCCTCGGCTCACCGGGGAGGGCGGCATGTCATGTTGAGTGCGTTCGCACACAAAGGAATCGGGATCAGTGCGTTGGGTATCCCCCATATATTGTGTTTTCGCCGGCCGGTCTCAATGTGCTCAATTAGCCCTCCGCCCAAAGCCAACAAGTTGTTTAGAATCAGATGGTAAGGAGGACAAACTTGAAATTTGTGCTTAATTTCGAGGCCGTCGCATCTCGGCGAAGCGATTTGGAATCAGTAGATTGCAATCAAAATGGCGCCAGATTGACACGCCCGGGGGCCCCCTTATCCAAAGCCAAGAAGTCTTTTATTATCAATAAAACATGGTCAAAAAGGGGGCTAGACCAAAGCCAATCAAGTCCTTTATCATCAACAAAATCGAGGCTACACCCAAAGCCAAATTTCGGGCGTGGCTCGTCGGCGTCGAACGAATAAACCCTTTGCAATCAGAGAGGCGATCGGGGCGGGTGAAAGCCCAAAGCCACCCCAAAGCCACCAAATCGGTCCACTATCCCTTGGGGTTGGCCAAGGGTATGTTGACACCCAACTGGCCGACGGGTCCTGGTACGTGAAGCGGGGCGCGTTGTCCATGCAACCATGCTTTGAGAGCGCGCGCATGGGCACCGATGCCAAAACCCAAAAGGATAGCGGGCAAGCGTGGGCGGCGAAAGTTCCTAAAGACGGTGGCCATGGGCGCCGGGGCGCTGGCGCTACCAGGTGGCCATGCAGGCGTCGCTGCGGGTCAGTCCGGGAGGGGTGGACCGCGCTCTGGCGGTCACGAACCGCAGTCCACCATCGCTTATCCCCGCGTCTTCAAGGGCGGTCAGCGAAAGATGCTGGCCTTCCCGCTGGGCGGAGTGGGAGCGGGCAGCATCAGCCTGGGCGGGCGGGGCGAGCTGCGGGAGTGGTGGATTTTCAACCGGCCCGACAAGGGGAAATCCCCGGCTTACGCTTTCCCCGCCATCTGGGTTGAAGTGGAAGGCCGCGAGGCGGTGGCGCGCGTCCTAGAAGCACGCTACCTGCCCCCTTACGAAGGGCCGAGCGGCCTCGGGTCTGACAATGCCCCCGGCTTGCCGCGTCTTGAGTCTTCCGTCTTTACCGGAGAGTTCCCTTTGTCGCGTGTTGATTTCGAAGATTCAGAACTGCCCGTGAAAGTAGCGCTTGAGGCCTTCACGCCCTTTATCCCGTTGGACGCGGATGAGTCCGGACTGCCAGTGGCACTGCTGCGGTACCGGGTGACGAATCCCGGCAAGTCCACGACGCGGGTGGCGATCGCTTTTTCGATCGATAATCCTGTGGGCGAGGGCAATGCTTCCGGACGCGTGAATGAGTTCCGCCGCGGTGAGGGTCTGGCCGGGCTCGTCATGAAGAACCCCTTTCTTCCCGCCAAAGATCCGTTGGCCGGGACATTCGCCCTCTGCGTGCTCGGTCAAGAGCTGGGCGCAACCACGCGGCAGAACTCGACCGGACTCACCTACTTGCGCGGCTGGCCGAGCGCCACCTGGTGGCAGAGTCCGCTGCTGTTCTGGGACGACTTCTCAAAGGATGGTGAGCTTGGACCGCAGGCGGGAACTCCGGGAACCGTGGGCGCGTTGTGCCTGAAGCGCGAGATCGCAGCCGGCGGTGAAGCGGAGTTCAGTTTCCTGCTGGCGTGGCACTTTCCCAACCGGACGCCCAGGCGCTGCGGCTGGTCAGCTCCGGAAGGTCATGAGAACGACGTGATCGGGAATTTCTACTGTACGCGCTTCAAGGACGCGTGGGCGGCGGCGGAGTACACCGCCCGGAACCTTCCGAGTCTCGAGGCCCGCACCCTCCAGTTTGCGGACGCCATGCGTGCCACGACCATGCCCGGAGCGGTTAAGGATGCGGCCACGGCAAACCTGGCGGCGTTGGTGACAGCCACGTCATTCCGCACGACGGATGGCTCGTTTCACGGCTTTGAGGGCTGCAATGATGATGCCGGCTGCTGCTTCGGAAACTGCACTCACGTCTACGCGTACGAGACGGCTATCGCCAGCCTTTTTCCCAGCCTATCGCGCTCGCTACGCGATCAGCAGTTCGGATTTTTGACCGACGAGGAGGGCCGGATGGACTACCGGGAGTTCCTTCCCTTCGGCATCAAGCGGTTTGGCGTAGCGGCCGCCGACGGGCAGATGGCCTGCGTGATGAGACTCTACTGGGACTGGCGCCTTTCAGGAGACACCAACTGGCTGCGGGAGCGGTGGCCGGCGGCCAAGCGCGCCCTGGAGTTTGCCTGGATCGCCGGCGGCTGGGACTCGAATCGCGACGGCGTGATGGAGGGCGTCCAGCACAACACCTATGATGTGGAGTTCATCGGGCCCAATCCGCTTTGCGGCGTCTGGTACTTGGGCAGCTTGCGTGCGTGCGAAGAAATGGCGCGCGCCGTGGGAGACAGCGCCGCTGCCGAAGAATACCACGGCCTTTTTGAGCGCGGCAGCCGGTGGATCGATTCCAACCTATTCAACGGCCAGTACTACATTCAGAAGATCGGCTCGGTCCCACGGGATCAGGTGGCCCAGGGCTTGACCGAAGGCATGGGCGGAGACACGGAACACCCAAGCTTTCAATTGGGCGAGGGATGCCTGGCCGACCAACTGCTGGGGCAATACTTCGCGCAGTTGACGGGCCTGGGGATGCTGCTGGACCGCGATCACGTCAACACCACCCTGCGGTCGATCTACCGGCATAACTACAAACCCAGCCTCCAGGCTCACGCCAGCGTGCAGAGGACCTATGCGTTGAACGATGAAGCTGGCCTCCTGGTCTGCTCCTACCCTCAAGGCAATCGGCCCGAGATACCGTTTCCCTATTTCGCCGAGGTGTGGACGGGGCTTGAGTACTCCACGGCGGCCTTGATGATCTCGATGGGAATGGAAGACGAGGGCGTGGAAATCATCGAAAGCGCGCGCCGCCGTCATGACGGCGAGCGCCGGAATGCCTGGGATGAACCCGAATGTGGCTATCACTACGCGCGCCCCATGGCGAGTTGGTCCGGCATTCTGGCGCTCGGTGGATTCCACTATCATGCCGTCGAGAAAAGTCTGGTCGCCAAGCCCCAGGCCGATCAAGCAAAGTTCTGTTCATTCTGGTCCACCGGGACCGGATGGGGCACCTTCTCGCAGCAGCTTGGGCAGCGGGGGTTAACCTTTATTCTCGCCGTCAGCGAGGGCACACTGGCTTGCAAATCGGTGACGCTGGTCCGGCAGAACCGCCCTGGCAAAACGTCGTCAGCCCGGCTAGGCGGCCGGCCGTTGCCACACCGCGTCGAAGCCGATAGCGACACGATGAGATTCGACTTCGTGCGGGAAATCGTTGTCACTCAAGGGCAAGAGCTCGTGTTGACGGCCTGATCGACGGGCTTGTCGGCAGTGGTCTTCTGCACGTTCCCATAACGTGTATCTGGGATCCCCAGCTTTGACTTTGGGCTGGGAGAGAATAAGCTGGCAGCTTATGGACCGAAGACCCGCAACGAAACCCGGGCTCAGTTACGGCTGCGGTGCCAGTGGCCCGCCGCTCTTAGGATGCACAATCGGCGAGGCGCTCGATCGCACCGCGTCGCTTCACCCCCGCCAGCCTGCCCTCGTTGCCTGCCATCAGCAGCTCCGGTGCACCTACTGGGAGTTCTTGGTGGTGGTGGAGCAGGCGGCACGAGGCTTCCTTCGCCTCGGGGTCCAGAAGGGCGACCGTGTAGGCATCTGGGCGACGAACTACGCCGAGTGGGTGATCACCCAGTTCGCCACCGCCAAAATCGGCGCCATTCTGGTCACTATCAACCCTGCTTACCGTGCCGCGGAACTCGAGTACGCTCTCCGGCAGTCCGAGTGCTCGACGCTGCTTCTGATTCCGGGCTTCCGCGATTGTGATTACGTTGACACGCTCGCAAGCATCTGTCCCGAATCGTTGACGGGCCGTCCCGGCGACCTTCATTCCGGGAAACTCCCTTGTCTGACGAATCTGATCCTGATCGGCGGCCCAATGGGCAGCCAGGCCCCAGGTATGTTTGCCTGGAACGATCTCATGGAGATGGGCTGCGGCGTGCCGATCGAGGCGCTGCGTGAGCGCGAAGCCACGCTGGATTCCGACGATCCCATCAACATCCAGTACACCTCGGGGACCACCGGCTTCCCCAAGGGCGCAATGCTGAGCCACCACAACATCGTGAACAACGGGTTGCTGGTAGGCGCCGCGCTGAAGCTCACACCTCACGACCGGCTCGCCATCCCGGTTCCGTTCTATCACTGTTTTGGTATGGTGTTGGGCAACATGGTATGCGTGGTGGCGGGCGCGGCCATGGTGCTTCCGGCCCCCCACTTCAGCGCCCTGGCCACGCTGGAGGCCGTCCAGGCAGAGCGCTGTACGGCCCTGCACGGGGTGCCCACAATGTTCATTGCCGAGCTGGAGCATCCGGAATTCCGGCGCTTCGACCTCTCCACGCTGCGCACCGGCATCATGGCAGGCTCGCCCTGCCCGATCGAAATCATGAAGCGCGTCGTGGGTGAGATGCACTGCCGCGAGATGACCATCGCTTACGGACTTACGGAAACTTCTCCGGTCGTGACCCAGACGACCACGGACGACCCCCTCGAGATGCGCGTTGGCAGTGTGGGAAAGCCGATGCCCCACACGGAAATCAAGATCATCGACCCGGTCGGCCACCTGGTTCCCTGCGGGCAGCCGGGTGAACTGTGTGCGCGGGGCTACATGGTGATGAAGGGCTACTACAAGAATCCCGAAGCGACGCGGCGCGCCATCGACGAAAGCGCCTGGCTCCATTCCGGCGACATCGCCACCATGGACAAAAATGGCTACTGCCGGATTACGGGCCGCGTGAAAGACATGATCTGCCGCGGCGGAGAGAACATCTACCCCCGCGAGGTCGAGGAGTTTCTTTATACCCACCCAGGCGTCGCCGACGTCCAGGTCGTTGGAGTGCCGGACCGCAAGTACGTCGAGGAGGTGGCAGCCTGGATCAAGCTCAAAGAAGGCGTCACTGCGAGCGAGGAAGACGTCACGAGCTTCTGCAAAGGCCGAATCGCAGACTTCAAGATCCCGCGCTACATCAAGTTTGTGGATTCCTTCCCGATGACGGTGACAGGGAAGATTCAGAAATTCAAGATCCGGGACGCATCCATAAGGGAATGGGGTCTGGATGAGGCCGGGAGCATGGAGACGGCTTAGGTCCACCGCGCCTGCACCCGGGGCACCTAGAAAGGAAACAAGTGATGGGATACCAAACCATTACCGTCGCCTTCGAAGGTCCGCTGGCCACGGTCTGCTTGAACCGGCCTGAGAAACGCAATGCTCTGTCGCTCGTAGCCATGCGCGAGCTGATCGAGGTGCTCGACAATATCGGCCGCACCCGCGAACTTCGCGCCGTGATTCTTGCGGCTGCGGGCAAAGCCTTCTCGTCCGGTCACGATCTGAGCGAGATGACAGGCCGCACCGTCAGCGAATACCGGGAGCTGTTTGACGTCTGCACGGAACTGATGCAAACGATCCAGTCCATTCCGCAACCCGTGATCGCCCAGGTGCAGGGTATTGCCACTGCCGCCGGATGCCAATTGGTCGCTACCTGCGACATGGCGATCGCTTCGGAACAGGCTGCGTTCGCGACGCCGGGCGTGAGAATCGGACTCTTCTGCACGACCCCGATGGTCGCGGTCAGCCGGGCAATCGGCCGCAAGCGTGCGATGGAGATGTTGCTGACCGGTACGCCGATCGATGCTCGCACCGCCGCTGACTGGGGGCTGATCAATCGCGCCGTGCCCGCTGAGCAGTTGGCTGAAGAAACCCGAAAACTGGCTTTGAGATGTGCGGAAGCCAGCAGCTTCACAGTCACGGTTGGCAAGCAGGCTTTCTACGCACAAGTCGATCTCGATCAGCCTAAGGCCTATGCCTACGCCAAAGAGGTCATGACTATGAACTCACTTGCCGCTGACGCGCAGGAGGGAATTTCAGCTTTTCTCGAAAAGCGCGCCCCTTGCTGGACCGGTCACTAAGAGCAGTCTTTGGGACAATGGCGTGGAACGGCTCCTTGCAGGCTGGGCGATCTCAAAGAGGAGGGGGCGGCGGCAGTTCCGTAATCAGCGTAAGGACATGGGCGACCAGGTCCTCCACTTGCTTCTGATAGGCCGCATCCAGGCGCAACGTGGGATCGCGGAGCCGGTCCGAAACAATCACCCCGCGTCGCAGCAGGACTCGCTTCTCCATCTGGATGAACAATTCCAGGTGCTCGAGAGCAAAAACTAGAAAGGGGAGTATCCGGTAGAACCAGGCCTTCGCCTCGTCCACATGACCCGCATCGTACAGCTTAAAAATCTGCACAAAGATGCCGCTAAGAGCCGGGCCGGGCATGATTCCGCAGGCGCCGTGCGCCCAGCCGTCAAACAAACGGAGTCCTCCCCAGCCGTAGAGAACCTGGATTTTCCCGCGCGACTGGCTGATGATTTCCTGACATCGCTCCCCCGGCAAGATGTTTTCGAGCTTGACGAACTGAAAGTTGGGGCAACGCTCCGCCAACTCGATAAAAAGCCGCGCCGGCAGTCCGCCGCCCTGAAAGTCCGCGTCCTGGAGCACCACCGGAATTTTGACGCTTCGACAGACCTCCTCAAAGAAAATCATCAACTCCGCGCTGCCGAGGGGCACGGCTCGTGGAGCCGCGACCATCACCGCGTCCGCTCCCAAGGACTCGGCGTGGCGGGACAATTCCGTGGTAGAGCAGAGGGATGCAGATCCCGCGTTCACCAGGATAGGAACGCGGTGATCGCCATGCTGAACGACGACCTCCGCGACACGTCTCCGCTCGGAATCGGAGAGTTTATAATATTCGCTGCCAAAAGCCGGGGCGCACAGACCCGCCACGCCGCCGGCAATACAGAAATCCACTTGCCTGCGCAGAGAACTCTCATCGATACTCGCGTCCGCGTGGAAGGGAGTTGTCAACACCGTAACGACCCCGCGCAAGTTCATTGTGCCCTCCGAGCTGAATGAGTTAAGTAGGGCAACTTGCGGATCTGCACCGGCATAGTTTTCCCAATCAGGTGGCTTCTTACTGCAGCGATGATCGCATCATCAGTTACCACCACCTGTCAAGCGAAGCCCTTGGATAGGGCTTGACAATCACGGAAAGAAGGGAGAAAAGGGTGTTGACATTCGGCCGGAGCATGCAATATAAGCACGACTGCTGGTAAAGGGTTATTGCGGCCTATTAGCCCAGCCGGTTCGTGGAGTCTAACCAGATTCTCAACCGCAAGTCTCGGCCCTGACCTCCTGTTTCTGCAGGTGCTGCGTTGAAGCGACGCTCATTTATCTCTCTGGCCGGGATTGCTCCGCTTCTGCGGATGCCCCTGTGGAATCAGATCCTGGTCAGTCAGAATGCTCAGAAATGGGGTCCGCCGTCGCTGAACGCCGCCCGTCCGGAATACGGACGAGTGATTCTCTCCTTTACTCCGGTGGAAGGTGCGACCTCATATACCGTTCAAATTCGGCCTTCGGCCGGACCCCGCGCTCTGATTGAGGGTGTTCTGGTCACCGATTATTCCGTGCAAGGGCTTCAGAACGGAATTCGACACTCATTCAGCGTGGCGGCCGTCGGCCCGAAAGGAACCACGGCCTTCTCCAATGAAATGGCGGCCACGCCTGTCGAGGAGCCGGATTGGGCAACCCTGGCCGAAGCCTTTCAGGGGTCCAACCCGACACGGACGTCGTGTCCGTTCTGGATGGTTCATGGGGACGAATCGGAAGATGAGCTCCGGCAGTTCATTGAGGTTGTATACCGATTTGGGTTTGAAGGCGTCACGCTGCACCCCTACGACTATAAGGGCTTCATCGAAGACAACAATTGGCGACAGTGGCGCATTATCGTGAGCCAGGCGAAAAAGCTCGGCCTCACTGTCTGGGAGCAGGACGACAAGGACTATCCTTGCGGCTACGCCGCCGCGAAGGTGGTGGCCAGGAATCGTGACTTTGCCCGCTGGGAAGTAACCCTGGCTCATCGTGAGGGTCGCGAGGGTCCAGCAACGCTCTCGCTGAACGTCACCACGCTGATTCCGGTTCGGCAGCGCCTGGCAGGCGCGGTGGCGGCTGGACCTGACAATCGCTTCGAGGACCTGACCGATCAGGTCGCTGGCGGACAGCTTCAGTGGAAAATCCCCGAGGGCAAGTGGCAAATCTTCGTACATGGGGCCTGGCAGCCCGGGATCGACGATCCCAAAGTCTATCCAGACCTGGTCCGCGGTGAGATTCGAGGCTACATTGATCCCCTGAGCTGCGACGCGACGGACCTTTACGTCAACCTCGTGCTCGAGGGGACATGCGGGGCGATCGGCTACGAGGAACTGGGCCGTACGTGGAAGGGCTTTTACATCGACGAGCCGGGCTTCTATTCGAGCGGAACAACTCTGGGAACGGCGGGCGCGGGCTATCCCTATACGCCCGACCTCTTCACACGCTTCGAGGCTCGATACGGCTATTCTCTGCGGGCATTCCTACCCTTGCTTTGGATCGAGCAAGGCCTGAAAACAACGCAGGTACGACACGACTACATGGATTTTGTGAGTTCGGAGTACGCCCGGCTGTTCATCGGTAGTCAGACTCGCTTTTGCCAGGCACATGGGCTCCAGATCGACGGCCACGTCCGCGAAGATCTCCCTTATCAGTTGGGAGGCGGCACCGGCAGCAATTTCCGCACGCTCGAAGCCTTTAGCATGGGCGGTTTCGACCACATCTTCGACCAGTGGTACGAGCCCGACGAAGATGTGTATTGGCGGCAAGCGAAGATGGCCAGCTCCATCAGCCACTACGGGCAGACGCCGATGGATGAGGCGATGGTTGAGCACTTCGCCGCCACCGGTTGGCGCACAGGCCTCACCGAAATGAAGGTCATGATGGATTGGACCACCAGCCGTGGTCTCAGCCGCATCGTGCCCTGCGGCCTGGACACTGAAGATCCGCCCGTCTGGGAAGATGCCCCTGAGTTCTGGCTGCACGGAAAGAATCCTCTGGCCCCCTATTTCCGAGCCTATCAGACCGTGGTCAACCGCGGAACCATGATGATCCGCGGCGGCCGGCACGTGGCGAAGGGGATCCTGCTCGACACCGCGGAGTCAGCTTGGGTGGGTGAAGCCGAACCAGTCTGGAGATCGGCCAAGGCCCTAAGCCAGGCGCATTTCGATTGCGACATGGTTTCTTACGGCGTCTTCTCGAATCCGAGCCGCACGCGCATCGAGGGCAATCAGATTCGCCTCGGTCGTGAAGACTACGAGTTCGTGTTTTTGCCGGGCGTTGACGCGGTCCCGGTCGAGGTTCTTCGACGCCTCCTGGAATTCTACGAAGCCGGAGGAACAGTGATCTGCCTGGGTCCAGGGTTGCGCCTAGACTCAGACCCAAATTTCAAGCATGTTGAATATGCGCCTCACCTCCCGATCCGCTCAGCAGATGGCGGTCACGAGGATGAGGTGAAGAACTTGGTCAGGCGCCTCTGGGGCGCCCAAGCGAGCAACCGTGGCCATGCCCATCTGGTCTCCTATAAGGATGCTGCCAGCTTCCTGTACTCCCTCAATGCTCACGATGTGTGGATCGATCCCAACTTGACGATGCTGCAGTATTATCACCGCCGGCTTTCAGGGCGAGAGGTTTATTTCTTCAACAACGAAGGTGAAGTGGTCAACACGAGCGTCTGCCTGCGAGCGGCGCGTGGTACGCCTGAACTTTGGGACTTGGTGAGCGGTAGCATCACACCTGCGCCCTTCTACTCACAGCAGAATGATGGAGTCCAGCTCCGGCTCCGACTAGCCCGGTATGAGTCGGTGTTTGTCGTCCTTAACCCCGCCGCTGGATCGCAACCGCACATCGTCGCCTGCGATGCCGACGAGGTGGTCCGTGGGGAAAGCGGTCAGGTTTTACTGAGGAAGTACACGCCGGGACGTGTCCGGTACGCCGTGGCACGGGACGGTGATAGGATTGAGGAGAACGAGCTTGCGACGCCCTCGCGGCCTTTAATCGCAATGCCGCTTCAAGAGGGATGGTCGAGGAGCCCGATCGATCCCAACGGCGCGGTTTACAGTTGCGCCTTCGATTGGCCCCAGCAGGCGCCGCTTTCGGCCGTGTTGATCGTCGAAGACATGACCCAGGTTATCATGGTTAGACTGAACGGCAAGGACCTGGGCCAGCGCTTTACTTATCCGTTCCGTTTCGAACTCGGATCTGCGTTGCAAGCGGGGCGGAATCAGCTCGAGTTGCGGCATGTCGAGCGTTACACCTTCACTTCGCGGCTGGGCAAGGTGCGAGTGGCTTCGTACTACGAGTTGCATGTCTGATCGGCCGGCGAATACCGCCTGTTCGCCCTTGAGTGGCCTGCTTGTAGCCTTTCTGCTTCAATTCGTGCTCACCGGAGTTTGCCCGGACAAGGCCCAGGCGGCGGACTCCCAACCATGCCGTGCGCGGGAGCCGGCACGGAGCCTAGTCGAGCAGGCTCAAGACCAGCATCGCTCCTACGACGCCCGATTGAAATCCTACCGGAGCGCTATTCAGTCCTGTCCTAGCGATGGAGCGCTATATGCGGACGTCTCGGCCCTTCTGCTGCAACACCAGGATGGCGCCGGTGCTTTGGCGTGGGCTCGGCGCGGCCTGACCGTCGCCCCGGGGTATGCGAGCCTCGCAACTAATCTTGGCATTGCCCAGCTCCTGGTGGGGCAGCCGGAAGAAGCACTCGCCACCCTGAAGACCATCGCACCGTCGGCAAGAAGTTTTTTCTATTTGGGAATGGCCTACCGTGCCGTGCGTGATCCCCAGCAAGCCCGGCAGGCACTTGCGAAGGCCTTCAGCCTGGGGTATGAGGATCCGTACTTGCTCTATGTGCTGATCGAGCAGGATCGCGAAGCCGGCGACAAGCAAGCCGGTCTCGACGACTTTCGCACCTTGTACGAAAGGTTTCCGAACTCGGCATGGCTTCCCATGCTGTATGGGGACGCCTACGCAGCGCGCAACGACAACGCGCACGCTGAAGACGAATACCGGCGGGCAGCCCAACTTGACCCGAACCTGCCGGTGGTTCATTACCAGCTCGGCTACCTTGCCTTCGCGCGAGGCGACTATTCCAAGGCGGTGGGCGAGTTCCGGCGGGAGATCGCCGTTGATCCCGCCTTTGCCGGGGCCTATCTGTATCTGGGCACCTCCCTGCGCCGGCTGGGAGAGGATGCCGAGGCACTCCCCCTACTCCAGCAGGCGGTGGCTCGAGACCCGAACTACGCCCTGGCCTACCGGAGCCTGGCGGTCGCGCAAATCGATGCCGGGCAGTTGCAGCCGGCTCTCGAAACCCTGCGGACAGCGAGCCAAAGATTTCCGGAAGAGCCCGCTTTTCCGGCCCAAATGGCGGGTTTGCTGAAGCGTCTGGGGCGCGCGCAGGAGGCCAGCCAGGAGGCGCAAGAGGCCGAGTTACTGAGCCAGAAAAGCAACCCGCTGCATCCTGGATTGGCTCCTGGGGCGGCGGCCGACTTGCTTTTGAAGCCGACCGACGGCCCCAATGAGGGCGCGAATCAGGACGCGGTAGCAGGTCCGCCGGCGCCGAAGGCAAGTTCGAACAGTTCTCCATCTGATTCCGGTTCTGTACTTTCGCCCGGCGGGCCGTCCCCAGCCTCTTCGACAACTAAGGCGCAATCTCGAAATCTTGACCGCTCACTTGTGCCGTTATTCGAGTGTGTCGAACGCTCGGATGCTGCCTGCGCCACAAGCGCCCTGGCGAGGGTCAAGGACACAGCAAGAACCAGCCCCGACTACCTGGAGCTGGAAGCCAGGACTTTGACGCTCAAGCGCCAGAAGGACGCCGCCCTGGCCGACATCGCCAAGGCGATCCAATTGGCGCCTCATGAGTACCGCTACGTGATGGCGCAGGGCGAGATCTACCAGAGCTTCAATGACCAGCCTTCCGCCATCCGCTGCTTCCTGCAGGCTGATCAATTGCAGCCCCACGTCTCCGGGACCTTCTACTTTCTGGGCATGAGCTTCTTCTTCGCTGAAGACTATGCCCGGGCCAAGAAGCACTTCCAAGAGGCGTTGCAGCTCGATCCGAATAACGACCGGGCAGCCTTCATGCTGGGCGTCAGCAACATGATCGACTTCAAGCTGGAGGAAGCTAAGCCGTATTTCCAGTTGGCACTGAAGCTGAACCCGAACAACCCCTTCTGCCACCTCCACTACGGCATCCTGCTCAGTCGCAGCGGCGACAACGATGCGGCGCTTGCCGAGCTGCGGACGGCGGAAAAGCTCGATCCGTCGTACGCCTTGACCCACTACAATCTGGGTCACTTGTACAAGGAGACAGAAAAATATCCGGAAGCCAGGTTGGAACTGGAGACCGCCGTGCGGCTTAGGCCGTCGCTAGCCGAGGCCTTGTATCAACTGGGCTCCGTCTACCATCATTTGGGCATGGAGGCAGAGTCGCAACGAGCCTATCAGCAATTCGAACAAGCGAGTCTGGCCGAGAAGCGCCAAGTCGCGGACCCGATGGAGTCTGACATTTTGCCTTCCAAAGTCTCGACGGAGTGAGATCGATGGCAAGGCGCACCTCTTTCGGGGAGGATGGTCTTGATGCTGTCCCAATCCCAAGCCCTTCATAGCCGGTACATCGTGAAGTCGATCGTGCATGCGTCGGCGGTTTTGGCCGCATTCCAAACCCCCGGCGAAGTGCTGCGACTCCGGGACGTGGTTACCCGTTCCGGGCTTAGGAAAGGGATGTGCTTCCGGCTGCTCTACACGATGCACGAGTGCGGACTCCTGGATAAAGTCGGTGAGAACGAATACCGGATCTCATACCCTCTGGGCGGACGCCGCAAGTTCCGCGTGGGTTATGCCGACCAGGATCGAAGCTCCTCCTTCTCCCGCGAAGTCTTCGACGGTCTGGTTCGGGCGTGCCAGAAGGCGCAAGTGGAGCTGATCGTGGTTGACAACCGCCGCGACCCGCGGGCGGCGCTGAGAAACGCCGAACGCCTGGTCCGCGAGCACGTGGACCTGGCCATCGAGTTCCAAATCGATGAGCATTCCGCCCAGGCGGTGGCCTTGAGGTTTCAGAGCGCAGGCATACCCTTGATCGCCATCGACATCCCGCACCCCGGGGCCGTCTATTTTGGCGCCGACAACTATGCGGCGGGACTGCTGGGCGGCCGTTGCCTGGGTCACTTCGCCAAACACCAATGGCAAGATTCAGAAGAAATCCTTCTGCTTGAGATTGCGAGAGCGGGCCCGATCCTGCGCACCAGAACCGACGGAATGCTGGCGGGCATCAAGGAAACCTATCCCGCATCCGAAAAATTGCGGGCGGTCAGGCTCGACGCCCGGGGAGAGTTTAGGGTGGCGCTGGAGTGCGTCCGGAAGTATCTCCGGGGTAGCGCCGCGCGGCACGTCCTGGTGGGCGCTGCCAACGATCCCAGCGCTTTGGGCGCGCTTCGAGCCTTTCAGGAAAGCGGCCGCGGCGCCTGTTGCGCAGTGGTCGGACAGAACGCGGAGCCTGAAGCGCGCGGCGAAATGCGGCAGCCGGACACACGCCTGATTGGCTCGGTGGCGTATTTCCCAGAGAGGTATGGAGACGCGATCGTTCGAGTCGCGACCGACATCCTGCTCGGGAAAAATGTCTCGCCCGCCGCGTTCACTACGCATCAGTTGGTCACTCCGCAGAATGTCAATCGCCTCTATCCCAATGACGCTCTGTTCGTTCGCCTGGCGCGCGAGTACGCCTGACGGCCGAGTCAACCTTTGATTTTCTTGGCTTGTTAGGCCTGACCCCGACCGCTTTTTGAGGAACCCGCTCACCGCAAAACTTGCAGCGCCGCCGCTATCCGAAAGAAACCCGCGCTTTCGCTTGCCGAAAAGTCCTCGCAGCGGGCAAGTTTGGGCTCCAAGGCAGGCCGAAATCCTCTGCCATAAACATTCAGGCTCTTCCGGGTTTTCAGTGGGAAACCGAGGCAACCTGCGTCTTGACAACCGTTGACCGACAAAGGGGCGCACACGTGGGACTTGTCTCCCTCGCCTTCCGGTTCCCTGTAGGCTGCTGATTCCAAGTCGATTGCTTCGTCCTCTCGCGCTCCGCCTGAGCCGGTTTGTTCCGCTTTGGTGCGTCGTACTGTCCCTGGAATGATCTGATTACAATTGATTTATATCAATCTGCGCTTGCGGGCTCCGAATTGATCTCCTTCCGGCTTTGGATGTAGCCTCGCTTTTGTTGATTCTAAATGACATTCCGGCTTTGGCCTAGCCCCCTGATTCTAATTATATCGTTGATTCTAAATCACATTCCGGCTTTGGCATATAGGGGGGTGGGGGGGTGGGGACTGGAGGTTACCTGATCGCCAACAGTATCACGGCCCACGGGGACTTGACGGTGAGCCGGCTGCCGGAACCCATTTTTAACTATACATCTTGCCGTCGGCGTCGTCAAGCAAATCTTGCTTCTTGCACCGCCGGAAATCCGGAGAGCCAAGTTCTGCAATGTAATACAAAGATGGCTAACTACCTCCCGCTGGATACTTTCTGGTCTCTCTACTGTCTTGAAGATAATCCATTGAGGATAAATAGCTTACCGTCTGGTGACACCCGGATCGCACTCGTTTTGCATTGCGGAACTTGGACAAGCCCGCATCAAGGCCTTGACCGCTTCCGTCGCCTAGGCAAAGAATCGCAACCCACTGTGCTGTAATGCTCACTAGCACTGCTTGCGTCGGGGTTGAGGTCATAATCAGAGGGAGGCCAAGCATGTCAGTCAAGGGCGCGTTACGGGGTCTTGCCTTCGCCATCAGTCTGCTCCTTCCTACAACCGCTGTCTGGGCCCAGCTCTCACTGACGGCCACCATCAGCGGCACGGTAACGGACACCACCGGCGCGGATGTGCCTGGCGCAAAGGTCACCATCACCAACGAGGGTACGGGGATCAGCACCGAAACCGAATCGAATACTGACGGCACCTTTGTGGCACCCGGCCTGGCCGTCGGAACTTACAAGGTAACGGTGGCCAAAGAAGGTTTCCAGACCTACGTGGAAGAACACATTGCACTCCACCCGACCGTGGTTACGACCGTTACGGCCGTGATGAAGGTCGGCCAGGTTTCAACCGAGGTGACGGTTTCGGCTAGCGCCGTGCAGGTACAGACCTCGACGCCGGAAGTCTCCAACTCCGTGTCGGGGAACCAGGTTCAGACTCTTCCTCTGAATGGAAGAAACTACCAGAGCCTTTCAGCGCTCATGCCCGGCGTCACCAACACCTCGCCCGATACGGCCCTGAACCAGGGCGGATTCCTGACCAGCAACGTGATGTCGATTAACGGCCAAGGTACGAGCGGCACCATGTACTATCTCGATGGTATATGGAACATGAATACGGGCAACATGACTCAGACCACCGTCACGCCGAACCCGGACACCGTGGACGAAGTCCGTGTGCTGCAAAACAATTACGGCGTGCAATACAGCCTCATGGGCGCCAATGTGGTTCTGCTCCAGACCAAGAGCGGCACCAGCCAATTTCACGGAACGGCCTACGAATACTTCCGCAACACGTCCTTGAATGCGCGGAACTTTTTCGCGCCCACGGTACCCACGCTGCAGCAAAACATCTTTGGCTACACCATCGGCGGACCCATTTACATTCCTCACCATTACAACACCGACAAATCCAAGACCTTTTTCTTCTGGAGCCAACAGTGGTCCAAGCAGCATGTGGCCTCGGTGGTTCTGGGCGCGGACCCGACGGCTGCCATGCGCTCCGGAGACTTCGGGGCCAAATGTACCACCGGCTTCACCGCAACCGGGATTTGCACGACTCCGAGCGAGCAAATCAAGAACCCGGTCACTGGTCAGCCTTTCCTAAACAACATCATCACTACCCCTCTCAACCCGAATTCACTGGCGCTGTTGAACACCCTGGCGACGCTGCCGAACAACCCCAGCGGAGGTTTCAACAACTTCATCAACCTGACTCCGACCATCAACAGCACCCGGGATGATGAGATCCGGGTGGATCACAATTTCAATCAAAAGATCCGTTTGATGGCCGAGTATCTCGACGAGCGTCAGACCAACGGCAACTCGTACGACACGTTTCTGGGCTCGCCCTATACCACCAACAGCAATCCGGTCACCACCCAGAACCAGCTAGCCCAGGTTCACCTCACGGCCACTCTCAGCTCCACCATGGTGAACAGCACCAGCGTGGCCATGAACAATTACGTGGTCAGCCTGGCGGCGGCGGGAACTTACCAGCGCAGCCAGGTGCAAGGTTATAGCTCGGTCCTTCCCTTTGAGGGAGGCTTTGGATCCAATCGCCTGCCTCAAATCAACTTCTCCGGAGGCTGGGCCCCCCTCGGCTGGGTTTACAACTTGCCCCTCAACCATGCCAGCGACCTCGAGAACACACTTACCGACGACTGGAGCTGGTTGCGCGGCAACCATTTCATTCAGGCCGGAATGCAGATCGTATTTGGCACCAAGCGGCAGACGGCATTCTCAGCCAGCAATGGGCAGTGGATGTTCAACGGACAATTCACCGGGGACCCGATCGCCGACTATCTGCTGGGCGACGCGCAGAACTTCACTCAAACCAGCACTGAGACACGCCCGTATGTTCACTATCCGATCGATTCGCCTTACGTCCAGGACCGATGGAAAGCCACGAAGCGTCTCACGCTTACCGCCGGATTGCGCCTGGAATACTTGCCGGCGACCCACGCCCAGCAGGGTTACATCAGCATCTTTGACCCCTCAAAATACAATCCCGGCCAGGCGCCGATCGTGAACAATGACGGAAGCGTTACCCCCACGCCGAACTACAATCCCCAGAACGGGCTCATCTTCAATGGCGAGGGGGGCTACCCGCTGAACTTCTCGAATGCGCACGCTTGGGATTGGGCGCCCTCCGTGGGGTTTGCCTGGGACGTCTTCGGTGACGGTAAGACGGCCCTGCGGGGCGGTTACGGGATCACTTACAACCGGGTGCCTACCGGCACCGATTGCAGCTACTTCTGCGGCATCAATTATCCCTTGGTGTCGTCACTGACCATCGCTCCGGCCTCGTTTCCGAGTCCGTTAGGAGGGAAGGTGGCTCCGCCCTCCGCGCCAACCCTCGACAGCCAGGACCTGAACCTGCATCCGGCCGCTATGGTCCAGAGCTACAGTCTGAGTCTCGAGCGCCAATTTGGGGCGAACTGGTACACCTCGATGGCCTTTGCAGCTAACACGTCGAATCACGTCGGCGAGTACTACAACATTAACCAGCCCATGCCCGATCCCCCCTACGACTACAACCCCATAATTAACACCGGGGTCTTTGCCTATGCCTACGCTCCCTTTCAGGGATATGGTTCCATAACCAGCAATGTCAGTCCCGGCGTCATCAGGTGGGACGCTCTGGAGGTCAGCGTCAAACATCCGATGGCCCACGATCTGTTTTTGTCGCTAGCGTACACGTACCAACACGGGCTCTCCGACCAGCGGGGCACGACGTTCTTTGAAAACAGCAACACCATGCAGGACATCTATAATCCCCGGGACAACTACGGGACCACGAACCTCAACGTGCCCCAGATATTTACAGCGAGTCTCATCTGGAATCTCCCCTGGTACAAAAACGCGCACGGCTTCGTGGGCGCCGCGCTCGGGGGTTGGCAGTACTCCGACATCACCACCATCCAGTCCGGATTCGCGCAGGACCCGGGACTGAGCGTCGCCAATCAGGGCCTGGCCACGCGCCCGGACCGCGTCGCCAGCAACATCAATGGAATGAAATCCTTCTCGGAGTGGTTCAACACCGCCGCCTTTGCCGCGCCCCCCGCCGGCTACTTCGGCAATGCCGCGCCCGGCTCTATCGTGGGACCCGGAACGGTCAACTTTGACATGGCCTTTGCCAAGGACTTCCACCTGGGCGAACATGTCGTGATGAACTTTCGCTCGGAATTCTTTAACATTTTCAACCACACCAACTTCAACGGGATCAACAATACCTTTGGCTCCGGCTCGACCGGCTCGCCCGGCTCTTTCGGGTGGGTTACGAGCGCCGCCGACCCGCGCATCGTCGAGTTCGCGCTGCGGCTCCAATTCTAAGCTTCCTACGTTCGCTTTGCGCGGCAGGAAAGTAACTCCGCGGTCTGCGAAGGTAGGCCGTGCATCGTACGCCTTCACGCGCGAATTCGTGCCCTCTGGGGCTCCACACCCTCGATTCGCGCTTGCGAAACACCCGAATCGAACCTCGCAATAGACTGCGCGCGAATGTCCGGCCAACGGCGGCAGCGGATTTCTCGGCCAGCGTTCATGCCGTCAGAAACCGACGCACGTCACCGAATGCCGGCAATCGGATACGGTGATCTGAAAAGGGAGAGACCGCCAAATGAACAAGAATCGGAATAGGGCATTCCCGGTCCTCGTGCTTTGTTGCATGGTGGTGTTCTTTGCCACCATGGCGATGGGCCAGAGTCAAAGCTCAGGGGACGCGTTGGACCGCGGCTTCCAGAATCCACCGGATTCGGCCAAGCCGCGCGCGTGGTGGCACTGGCTGAACGGAAATGTGACCCAAGAGGGGATCACCGCCGACTTGGAATGGATGAAAGGCTCCGGGATCGCGGGGATGCAAATGTTCGACGGCAGTCTCGGTACGCCGCAATTCGTCGACAAGCGGCTCGTCTGGATGACTCCGGAATGGAAAGACGCGCTCCGTCATGCCGGTACTGAAGCGGATCGCCTCGGGCTTGAAATGGCGATGGCGGCATCCGGAGGATGGAGCGAGACGGCGGGCCCTTGGGTGAAGCCGGAAGAGGCGATGAAGAAGATCGTCTGGAGCGAGACGCTGGTGGAAGGGCCGAAGAAGTTCTCAGGGGTCCTGGCGCATCCCCCGACGAACAACGGCAAGTTTCAGAACATACCCATGCCGCCGGAGCTGAACTTTCCTACAACACCGGGCCTGCCGGGGGAAAAACCCATGCCGCCTGCTCCGCCGCCGAAGCCCGATCCGACATTCTATGCAGATAGCAAGGTGATAGCCTATCGCCTGCCCGCGGGAGAGGTGCGGATGGCGGATCTCCATCCCAAAGTCACGTCGAGTGCGCCTGATGTCGATTTGACGTTGCTCACGGATGGCGATGTCTCCAAGCCGGTGGCCCTTCGAGTGAATAACGGCGAATCGCAGGTGTGGATTCAATTCGAGTTTCCGCAATCATACCCGGCAGAGGCCGTTACGGTCGTGGCGGCGAGTGTCGCCATGTTCGGTGGCGGCGCCATTCCGGATGGTGAGGTTCAGTCCAGTAACGACGGCACGAATTGGTTGACTCTGGTCAACCTGCCGGGGCCGGCGCAAACCACCGGCGGCTTTCCGGTTCA
The DNA here is from genome assembly GCA_036521995.1 of Terriglobia bacterium. Taxonomy (GTDB): domain Bacteria; phylum Acidobacteriota; class Terriglobia; order UBA7540; family UBA7540; genus Gp13-AA77. The sequence continues at coordinate 42,894 of DATDGR010000339.1, forward strand.
GACCTACTCGTTCCCCGAAACCGCGGCAAGGTTCTACCGGGTCGTCCTGCGTCCGCCGGCGCCGAATCCCTTCGTGGTCTCGATCGCGAAGGAACTCGGCTTTCCGATTCCTTCCGGACGCAGCGTCAACCTGGCGGAGATCGAGTTTTCGGGGCCCCGGGTGAATCACTGGCAGGGCAAAGCTGCGTATGGCAATACGACGGAATTTCAAACTATTGCCACGCCCCGCGTACCGAAGACCGAGGCAATGGCGCCCACCGATGTCATCGACGTCACCTCAAAGATGCAGCCGGATGGGACCCTCGACTGGGATGTTCCCGCCGGGAAATGGGTGATCCTGCGCATGGGCTACTCACTGACGGGTGAGAAGAATCATCCAGCCAGCCCGGAGGCGACAGGCTACGAAGTCGATAAGCTCAGCGCCAAGCACGTCGGCGATTACGTAAAGACATACGTCGATATGGTTTCAGGCGCTCTCGGTCCGAACTTCGGCAAGAGCTTCCGTTACTTTCTCATGGACAGTTGGGAAGCCGGCGTCGAGAACTGGACGGACGACATGATTCCCGAGTTTCAGAAGCGCCGTGGATATGATCCCACGCCTTATCTGCCCGTGCTCACCGGCCGCATCGTCGGAAGCGCTGAGGCGAGCGACCGTTTCCTGTGGGACTTCCGCCGGACCATCGCTGACCTGCTGGCGGAGAATCATTATGGGGTTGCCACCAAGTACTTCAACCAGCACGGCGTCGGCCTCTACGCCGAAGCGATGGGCGCCGACGACCCGACCACAGGCGACGGACTGCTGAACAAGAGTGAAGTGGACGTTCCAATGGGTGAATTCTGGACACCTCCGCTAGGCCAAAAGGACGGCCCCCAGCATCCGGCCGACCTCCTCGAGGCAGCCTCCGCGGCCCACATCTATGGCAAAAAGATCGCCGCCGCCGAATCGTTCACTACCGCTCCCAACGCGCCGGTGTGGGCCTCGCCCTTCTACTTGAAGCCTCTCGGCGACAAGGCCATGGCCTTGGGGATTAACCGCTTCGTTTTTCACACCTCAGACCATCAGCCGTTCGTAGACGATCAGCACAAGCCGGGAATGACACTGGGCTTTTTCGGACAACATTACACGCGCAACACAACCTGGGCGGCAGAGGCGATCGCCTGGAACACCTACCTGGCCCGCGCTTCCTTCCTGCTGCAGCAGGGTCAGTTCGTGGGCGATCTCGCCTACTTCTATGGCGAGAGCGCTCCCGCCACCGTGCCGTTCTGGAAGCAACTCAACCCCGCGCCGCCGCAGGGCTACGCCTACGACTGGGTCAATGCCGACGTCCTGCTGAACCGCATGTCGGTCCGCGACGGGCGACTGGTATTGCCGGACGGGATGAGCTATAGCGCGCTGGTGTTACCGGACTACGTGAATCAGGTGACGCTGCCGGTTCTGGTCAAGCTCCGCGACCTGGTCTCGGCCGGCGCCATCGTCGTCGCACCCAGACCGGCTCACTCGCCCAGCCTCGCTGACGACGCCAAGGCGGCCGAGTTCCGATCCATCGTCAACGAGGTTTGGGGCGGTATCGACGGCATGGGTCTGCGCGAGCACGACTATGGCAAAGGCAAGGTTTATTGGGGCAGACCGTTAGACGAGGTCCTGGCCGAGCAGAAGACACCGGCCGACTTTGAGTACAATCGGCCGGAGTTCGACTCCGAGCTGGTTTGGATTCATCGCCACGACGGCGATCGTGAGATCTATTTCGTGGCCAATCAGAAGGAACGCCCGGAAGAAGTGAACACCAGCTTCCGCATTGCGGGCAAGGAAGCCGAGCTATGGCACCCGGACACCGGCCTGATCGAGCCTGCCGAATACACCATAGCGAACGGGCGCACCAGCGTGCCCTTGCGCCTCGATCCTTACGGTTCGGTCTTCGTGGTCTTTCGGCACCCGGCCTCATCGCCCTCGCGGACCCTGCCGCATCCGGTGAGCACGCCGCTGACGGCCGTGCAAGGGCCCTGGCAGGCGAGCTTCCCGCCGAACTGGGGCGCGCCTCCACGAGTTACGTTCGACGATCTTGTTTCTTGGACCGACTACCCGGACTTGGGCGTGAAGTACTTCTCCGGCACGGCGACATATGCCAAGGACATTACCGTTCCCCAGGAGTGGTTCAAGCCAGGCGCGAGGCTGATACTGGATCTCGGCACAGTGAAGGAGATTGCCGAGGTCTCGGTCAACGGCCGGCCGGTCGGAGGCATTCTCTGGAAGCCGCCCTTCACGGCAGACGTCACCTCAGCGCTGAGACCAGGCAACAATCATCTTGAAGTCAAGATCACAAACCTGTGGCCGAATCGGATCATTGGTGACCGGCAGCCAACGGCTACGAAGAAATACGCGTGGCTTGACTACAAACCATTTCGGGCAGATACTCCCCTGCTGGAATCGGGTTTGCTGGGCCCGGTGAAGTTGCTTGCGGTGGCCATGAAGTGAGTAAGGACAGTGGAAAAGGTACGGGGTTCTCGGTAATGGCGCTGGATTGCTGCCTCGAGCGTAGGGATGCAGAGGCCATTGCTGAACAAGATTCATCGGCTGGATTTCCGATTCTGCTACAACCGCTGGCATTTTTCCCGGCCGCCTGGAGACGCTCCGACCTGTCAACTTGCTGAGAGGACGTCACTTTCTCGTTGAAACCCAGCATCTAGCTGAAAGTAGATACTTTAAGTTCTTATGGACAGTGGAATTGGGGGATTCGACGTCTGCGTCGTCGGCTCTGGTGCCGCTGGCGGCGTGATGGCCAAAGAGCTATCGGAAGGTGGCGCCAGGGTCATCCTGCTGGAGGGTGGAAGGCGGGTGTCTTCGAGCGAAATGCTCGCACACAGGTGGCCCTACGAGCTGCCTTATCGCGGCCTCCGCGGTGAAAAGCAGGTGCCTTACTATCAAGGTGACGTGAGGGAATCCATCCGCTATGACGATTCGGACGACGTCGGCGTGGACCGTATCCGCGTGCTGGGCGGGCGCACGATCCATTGGAACGCGGTCGCCTTACGCTATGCTGCACGGGACTTCCGCGAGCGGTCGCTGGCCGGGATTGAAGACGACTGGCCGCTCAGCTACGACGAACTCGCGCCCTACTACGAGCGCATCGAGCAGATGATCGGCGTATGTGGCACCGATGACGGTCTCGAGATCCTGCCGGCCGGCAAGCACTACCTGCCGCCCATTCCCTGGCGCTGCAGCGAGCACGTCCTGCATCGGACTTTGAAGAGCATGGGCATTCCCATGATTTCCGTGCGCAAGGCCGTGCTCACCAAGCCGTATGACGGCCGTCCCCCTTGCCACTACTGCGGGCACTGCATGGATGGGTGCGACGTTTCGGCCCTTTTCTGCAGCGCCACGGCTCTGCTTCCGAAAGCTCAGGCCACGGGCAACCTTACTCTGCGCCAAAATGCCCTGGCGCGCGAAATCCTGGTGGATCGCGAAGGCCGCGCGCGCGCCGTCTCGTTCGTGGACCAGACGACCCGGAAAGAGGAGACCGTCAACGCGAAGATCGTGGTGGTGTGCTGCGCCACCATCGAGTCCGCGCGCTTGCTCTTGAACTCGCGATCACCGCAGCATCCCAACGGTCTCGCCAACTCGAACGACGTGGTGGGGCGCTATCTGACCGGCCACTTGGGCAGCGGCGTCCAAATGTACATCGAGGAACTCCAAGGGATGAAGCCATCCAATCAGGACGGCGCCACCGATCACGCTTTTGTTCCCCGTTACAATCAGCTCTTCGGCAAGCGGGACTATGCGGGCGGCTGGGATTTTCAGGTGAATTTCTCGTCTTATATGTTCCCGCATCACGCCACGCGGCTTCCGGGCTACGGCGCGGATTTCAAAGCCCGCGTGAGACGGATGCAATCCGGCTATCTCCAGATGGGATCGTTCGGCAAGGTGGTGGCAAGGTCTGAGAACCGCGTCACGGTGGACGCGAATCGCAAGGACGCGAGCGGCAGTCCCATCGCCGTGGTTCACTTCCGGTTCGGCGAAAATGACCTGGCGCTGTGGCGCGATTCGAACCAGAGCATCGCTGAAATCTTTTCCAGGATAAAAGGCACGGTCTATTTCGATCCTGGCTCCCAGCCGGGCGGATTTGCCAGTCACGAGGTTGGTACGGTGCGAATGGGAACCGATCCGAGGACCTCCGTGCTGAACGGTTACTGCCAGGCGCACGAAGTGAAGAACCTGTTCGTCACTGACGGCAGCGCTTTCACCACGTCCAGCGAGAAGAATCCGACCCTCACCATCATGGCGCTGTCCTTGCGCGCCGCTGATTACATTAAGGAGCAGCGCCAAAAAGGTGAATTGTAGGTTTGATTTGAAGTTTGTAGCCTAAACCAGCCGGAACGAAGGCCTCAAGGGGATTCGGCGAGAGTCAATTATCGGTCAATTCTCTCCGTGCCGCTTGACGAGGTTCCATTAATGCCGTATATGGGGGAGGAGGTGATTGCCGCCCTCTAATCATGGCATCGATATCGGGGCTCATTGCAGAGCTAGAGAATGTCAGTCCGCACTCGAAATCGAGTGATTTGTGG